>DASVNP010000038.1:0-2723 GCA_036383775.1 Paraburkholderia sp.
GAGCCGTTCTCCGCGCTCGACGTGCTGACCGCCGAAACGCTGCGTACCGACCTGCTCGACCTGTGGACGCAAGGCCGCATGCCGATCAAGGCGGTGCTGATCGTCACGCACAACATCGAAGAAGCGGTGTTCATGTGCGACCGGATTCTGGTGCTGTCGTCCAATCCGGGCCGTGTGATCGCCGAGATCAAGGTGCCGTTCAAGCATCCGCGTAACCGTCTGGATCCGGCATTCCGCCGTCTGGTCGACGACATTTACGCGAAGATGACCGCGCGTCAGACGGATGAAAAGACCAAGAAGGGCCTCGAGTTGCACAGCTGGCTGCCGCATGTGTCGACCAACCTGATGGCCGGTCTGATCGAAACGCTGGCCGCCGCGCCGTACCACGGCCGTGCTGACATGCCGGAAATCGCCCGTTCGCTGCATCTGGAGGTGGACGATCTTTTCCCGGTCGCCGAAGTGCTGCAGCACCTGGGCTTTGCCGACATCCGCGAAGGGGATATTTTCCTGACGCCGCCGGCGCGCGTGTTCTCCGAATTCGGCACCCAGGAGCGCAAGATGATGTTCGCGGAACATCTGCTGCGCCACGTGCCGCTCGCCGCGCGGATCAAGAAGGTGTTGAACGAACGGCCGGGGCATCGCGCGCCGCGCGTGCGTTTCGAACAGGAGCTGGAGGATTTTCTGTCGGACAGCGCCGCGGAAGAGACGCTCGACGCAGTGATTAACTGGGGCCGTTATGGCGAGATCTTCTCGTACAACGACCAGACGGAAATTTTCAGTCTGGAAGACGTGGAGTCTTAAGCCCGGTTGAGTCGATTAAGACGCTTCATGCAAAAAGCGGCAGGGGAGACCCTGCCGCTATTTTTATTGCAGAGCGCCCCAGCGCTCGACTGCCGGTTCCGCCGACGCCCACTTCCAGCCCTTGTCCTGCCGGCACGCGCTCGCCGTGTACCAGTCTTCGTGCGCGTCCGGGCCGTCGCCGTCCTGAACCGAGAACACGAAGTCCTTGCACAGCGCGAGCGCCGAGCTGAACGCGCGCGTCACGCGCACCTGGCCGTGGCCGTTTTCGATCGGCAACGTGTGCTTGACCGCCCAGGGCCGCGTCTCGCCGACTGGCATGGCGCCCGCCAGCGCGGCGATCAGGTTCTGCTGATCAGTGTGCATGGTGCGCATGTAGCGGCCGACGGCTTCGTCGGTCGCGGCCTGCACGGCGATACCGACGCCGATGCCGATTGCCGGGTTGGAGGTCACGAGGCCCGACGCGACGCCTGCCGCCGCGCCGCTCGCCGCGCCGACCGACGAGCAGCCGCTCGTCAGCAGGCTGGCGCCGACGCAGAGCGCACCGGCCAGCACGAGCCGCAGCCGGTTGCCGGAAAGCGTCGCTGCTGGCGTGCGTGGATTCAGTGCGGTACGCGCGCCATCGACGAAGCGCAGCCCTGGCAGCGAGTGGCTTTTCCTTGGACGTGGAAGCGTCAGCGCCTTCATTGCAGAGCGCCCCAGCGTTCGGTAGCAGGTTCGGCCGACGCCCATTTCCAGTTGTCGCCGTCGCGGCAGATCGACGCGACGTAGAACGCGCTGCTCGCCGGCACATTCTTGGTGGCGGTCTGATCGACCGAGAAGACGATTTCCTTGCAGTCGAGCGCACCGGCGCTGATCGTGCGGCTGACGGTGACGCGGCCGTGTTCGTCGTCTTCGATCGGCATCGAGTGGGTCACGCTCCACGGAGCGATTGCGCCGACGTCGAGCGGCCCGGCGATTTTGGCGATGCCGTCCTGCGTATTCTTGTGGACCACGCGTTCCGAGTACTGCACGCCGGCTCGGGCCGCAGCCACTGCGCCGAGGCCGATGCCGGTGGCGACGGCCGCGTTGCTGGTGACTTTGGCGGCGAGCGCTGCGCCCGCGATACCGGCGCCGGCGGTGGCGCCTTCCGAGTAGACTGAACTACAACCGCTCAATGCCGACGTGATCGCCACGGCTAATACGACGAGCGCCGTTGTATTCGGACGTCCGCGTTTTGCTGCGCTGGAGGCGTTGGCGGATTGTTTCGCCCATTCGACCCACACCATACTTTTTTGCATTTCCCTGTCTCTGCTCCTGCAAGTGCCTTTCGCTCAAGCACTGTTCACACATGTGTTTCGTGTGTGTCTACGGTGCGTGAGCGAAAGGCACGTCTTCCTTATCATTGCGCGGTGCGCTGCCGCATTTTGCAGGATGCCATTTGTAATTGGCAGTGGGAAAGTGCAAGCAATTGCAAAAGATGGTGCGAGTCAGATCAGTTTCTGGTGAGAAACAATCGATTTGATTGGTGGTGCGAAGGGATTAATTATGAGATTAAACGCCCGCAAAAAGGGCCGTTTCAGCGGAGCGGGGAACGCGCGGAAGGCGTACAAGGACCGTGCAAAAAGTAGTCGGCAAGCACAGAAGAAAACACCGGCTCACGCGAACGAATTGCGTGAGCGCCTGGCACGGCTTATTGCTCGGTTTCTTCGTCCGAACCCTCTTCACCGCCGTATGTGCTTAGACGGTTGTACAGCGTTTTCAGACTCACGCCGAGCGCTTTGGCCGCGCGCCGTTTGTCGCCGCCGCAATACTTGAGCGTGCCGAGAATGATCTGCTTTTGCGCATCTGCGAGCGGCGTGCCGATCCACACGCTCATCGCATCGCCTTGCGTCACGGGCTTTTTCACGCGCGATGCGAGATGTGGGTGCGGCAACTCGACCGTC
>DASVNP010000039.1:0-7080 GCA_036383775.1 Paraburkholderia sp.
CGAGTTGCTGGATCGAGCCGTCGCCCTGGCTTTCGATCCACATCTCGGTGCCGCCCGTCGTGCCGAGGCCTGGAATGGCGGGCGGATTGACCGGTACCACGATGCCCTCCTGCACCTTCGAGAGCGTCTCGTAGGCCCCGATCAGCACCGCGCGCGCGTTCTGCTCCTTGATGTTCGAGAACTTGTAGCGCTCGTCGAAGCCCTTCAGGCCGATGAAGAAAGTGCCCGCGTTGTTCTTGTTCTGGATGTCGAGCAGGCTGAAGCCGTTCACGATCGTGACGCTGCTGACCGCGGGCTGCTTCATGAAATACTCGGTGACCTTGCCGCCAACGTCCGCGGTCCGGTCGAGGCTCGCCGCGTCGGGCATGATGATCGCGCCAAGCAGGTAGCCCTGATCCTCGGGTGGCAGGAAACCGCCTGGAATCGACTTGCCCATCAGGACCGCGAGCGCGATTACGCCCACAAACACGATGAGGCCCATCACGTAGCGCTTGATGATGAACCGCACGGCGCGCCCGTAGCTGGCCGTCATGCGCGCGAACCGGGTGTCGAACCACAGGAAGAAGCCGCGCTTTTCGTGGTGCGTGGCCTTGAGCAGGATGGCGGCCAGCGCGGGCGAGAGCGTGAGCGCCACGATGCCCGAGAACACCACCGAGATCGCGATCGTGATGGCGAACTGCTTGTACAACTGCCCCGTGATCCCGCCGAGGAACGCCACCGGCACGAACACCGCGCACATGACGAGCACGATCGCGACGACCGGACCCGAGACCTCGTCCATCGCGCGCTTGGCTGCGTCTTTCGGGCTGAGCTTGTGGACGGTCATGTTGCGCTCGACGTTCTCGATCACGACGATCGCGTCGTCCACCACGATACCGATCGCGAGCACCATCCCGAACAAAGTCAGCATGTTGATCGAGAAGCCCAGCGCCGCCATCCCCATCGCCGTGCCGACGATCGACACGGGCACGGCCAGCACCGGGATGATCGTCGCGCGCAAGCTCTGCAGGAACACGAACACGACGATCACCACGAGCACGAGCGCCTCGAAGAACGTGTGGACCACGTCGGTGATCGACGCACGCGTGAATTCCGTCGTGTCCATCGCGATCTGATAGTCGAGTCCCTGCGGGAACACCTTCTTCAGATCCACGAGCGTCGCGCGCACCTGCTTCGAGACGTCGAGTGCGTTCGCGCCAGGCTGCTGATAGACCGCGATGATCGTCGCCGGCTTGCCCTGGTAAGTGGTGCGGTTCGCATAGCTCTTCTGGCCCAGCTCGGACCGGCCGATGTCTTTCAGCCGGACGATCGCCGCGCCGTTGCTTGCCGCGCGGATGATGATGTTGTCGAACTCCCCGGGTGTCGCGAGCCGGCCGGTGGTCGTCACCGCGAACGACTGCTCGACCGGGTTGCCGGTCGGCGACTGCCCGACCGTGCCAACCGCGAATTGCTGGTTCTGCGCGCGCACCGCGTTCTGCACGTCGCCGGCCGTGATGCCGAGCTGCGCCATGCGGTCCGGCTTCAACCAGATCCGCATCGCATAGTCTGGAGTACCGAAGATCGACGACTGGTTAGCGCCCGAAACCCGCTTGATCGTGTCGAGCACATAGACGTTCGCATAGTTTGCGATATAGGTCGGATCGAAGCGATCGTCAGGCGAATAGATCGCGATCACCATCATGAACGCGTTCGATTTTTTCTGGACCTGGACGCCCTGCGACTGCACCTGCTGCGGCAGCTGCGGCAGCGCGAGGTTCACGCGGTTCTGCACGTCGACCTGGGCGAGCTCCGGATTGGTGCCGATCTCGAAGAAGGCATTGAGCGTCACGTTGCCGGTCGACGAGCTCGACGAATACATATAGATCATGTTGTCCGCGCCGTTGACCTGCTCCTCGATCGGCGCGGCCACGTTGTTCGCGACGACGTCGGCGCTCGCGCCCGGGTAGGTCGCGGAAACCGTGATCTGCGGCGGCGTGACGTCCGGGTACTGCGCGATGGGCAACGCGAACATCGTCAACGCGCCGCCTAGCGTGATGACGATCGAGATGACGGACGCGAAGATGGGCCGGTCGATGCAGAAGTGCGAGATGTTCATCGCGTCCGCCCCTTACTGCGACGCACCGCTGGCGGCGCCCGGCGCCATCGGGCGTGCGCCCTCGCTCATCTGCGGCGCCGACGCGCCGCCCTTTTCGACGATCGTCTTGCCGCCGGTTTCCGTAGACGCGATCGTGCCGGTGATCTTGAGCGGCACATCGGGCACGACGCGGATCGCGCCGTCCACGACGATGCGCTCGCCGGCCTTCAGGCCATCGTTGACGAACCAGTTATCGCCGTTCCAGTCGCCAACCTCGACCACGCGCTGATGAGCCTTCGATTGATCGTCGACGACCCACACGAAGTGGCTTTTCGCGCCCTGCAGCACCGCGCGCTGCGGCACGAGGACCGCGTTCGGCCGCACGGCGCCTTCCACCCGCGCACGCACGAACTGCCCTGGCCGCAACGTGCCCTTCGGGTTCGCGAGCACGGCCCGCACGAGGAAGGTCCCAGTGTCGGTGTTGAATGCCGGGTTAGCGAAGCTGATGGTGCCGTGCTGCGGAAATTGCGTACCGTCGGCGAGTTCGACTACTACGACGAACTCGCTGTGTGGCGGAAAGAGCAGCTTGCCGGCGGAAATCTGGTCCTGAAAGTGGAGCATTTCGTTTTCCGAAATGCTGAAGTTCACCCAGATCGGATCGAGCTGATAGACATAGGTGAGGAGACCGGAAGAATTGGCGATCAGATAGCTGCCGTCCTGCTGGCGCGCATAGCTCGCGAGGCCGTTCAGCGGCGATTTGATCGTCGTGTAGCCAAGGTTGAGCTCCGCCGTCTGGACCTGCCCCTGCGCGGAAATCACCGCGGCCTGTGCCTGCTTCTCGTTGCCGATCGCGTCGTCGAGATCCTTCTGGCTCAATGCCTGCTGCGCGGCGAGCGGCTTGACCCGGCCGAGGTTCTGCTGCGCGACCGTGAGCCGCGCCTGCTGCGCGGCGAGCTGGCCGCGCGCCGTCTGCAGCGCGGCCTGGAACGGCTTCGGGTCCATCTGGAACATCGTCTGGCCGGTCTTCACCTCGTCGCCTTCGGCATACGTGCGCCGGTCGAGAAAGCCGTCCACGCGCGCGCGAATCTCGACCTCGCGAGAACTCTGCGTCTGCGCGGTGAATTCGAGGTCGACCGGCGTATCGCGCGCGACGACCGTCATCACCGTGACCTCCGGCGCGCCAAGCGCTGGCGGTCCCGACGCCTTCTTGCAGCCGGCGAGGAGCGTCAGTGCCATGGCGACGATGACCAGTGGCAGGCGGTTTCGACGTGCCGCACTCCCGGGTAACGGGCGATGGGTGATCAAGAACGGGCCGCTCATGAGTGACCTCCCGCAATGCGCCGGCAGCGTGCGGCGCATGCATCCTGCGAGTGCGCGATACACGCGGTGAATTCCGCTGTGACCAGCCTCTTCATGGCCGCAATCCTCCACCCGCATTCGATGCTACTGACTCGTGTAGCCTCGCCCGTTCATGCAGGCCGTCACGGCGCGATTGAACGTCGCGAGCTGGCTCTGCGTGTTCTGCTGCACCGCCTGCTCCTGCTGGTTGGCCGCCTGCGCCTGGCGCCGCTGGCGCATACCCCCTGCCGCCGTGCCAGTGACCGCTCCGATCGCCGCACCCTTGCCCGCGTCGCCCGCAATCGCGCCGACTGCCGCGCCCATCGCGGCGCCACCAGCAGCGCCCTTGAGCCGCTGACCTTGCTGGGCCGGCGGCGGTGGCTGGTTCGCCGAGCGCTGGGCGAGCGCGACGGGGTCGACCCCGGTCGTCTGCTTCGCCCATCCCTGGCACTGCGCCATGTCGTTCTGCTGCGTCTGCGAACTCTGGCCCTTTGCCGGGTAGAAAATGGACTGTTGCTGTGTCCATGCGAAAGTCACGAAAGTCAACGCCAGCGCGCCCACCACACCTTTCTCGATTCGCAACCGGCCAGCCGCGTGCCGGTCGCCCCATCGCGTACCGCTCGAATGCTTTTGATCGCGTTCCATGTATAGCCTCTGCCAGCCACACCACACTGCTTCGTCATCCAAACTAATACGATTCCATGCAGTGACTCTCAGGCATCTGCCGACTCCGTCACGACGGTGCAAATTCCCTGATCTTGGTGATCTTGTTTCCTGCCAGCCCCAATCCCGCCATCAGCCCCTTCTGATCGAAGATGAACGCGTAAATCTCGGAGCTCAGCGTCGTGGTGTTCAGGTTCCTCGCCGCGCCCTGGTCCGCAATCACGATCGTCGGCGCAACACCCACGCTGAAACCCGAACTCGTTTTCAGATCGTTGAGCTCATGATCGGTCATGAAGAACATCGCATACGCGTACGTCTGCACTCCAGCCTGCAACCCGAATGTGCCCGAGGTCGTCGCATACGAGCCGGTAGCCTTGCCGTTTTCGTACAGAATACCCGCGCCGTGTGCAGCGCCCCCGATGAATCCCGCCCTGATGACCTGCGGAAATACCAGGATGCCCTTCGCCCGCTGGCCCAGTTCCTGCGCATGCGGCGTGCCCGCATATAGAGACGCCAGCGCCGCCTTGCAATCCGCGTCGAGCGTCGGGTCGGCTTGTGCGACGCTCTGTGCCGGTCCACCCGAGTCCATCATGGCCGACTGCTGAGTGGCGCCACAGGCTGCGAGCATTGCGAGCAGTGTAAGCACAGCCAGGTTGCGAACGTGATGGATCATGATGCCGACTCCCGTTGCCATGTCAGATAAATAGGACCTCGTATGGATGCCGTGGCCCCTCGTGGTGAAGTCTGCTCACCGTTCACAGTAAAAACAATGAGACTTTGGTCCGATATCCCGACGCGCATTTCCTCTTTCCGTTCACGGCGACGGCGCAATCCCGAGCGCGGCCTGCACCGTCCTGATCAGCAGCGAATCGTCAAAGGGTTTGCGCAGGTACCCGAACGCCCCCGACGCGAGCGCCTGGGAACGCACAGCTACGTCGTCGTGAGCGGTGATCACGATGACGGGGATGCCACTACCTAGCAGGCGCTGCTGTACATCCAGTCCATTCATTCCCGGCATCTGGATATCGAGGATCACGCAGTCAGGCCGGTATGACGGCATCGACGACAGGGTGTCCAGAAACGCGTCGCCGCTCAGGTACGTGTCCGCACCGATCCCGGCGGAGCGCAGCAGACGCCTGATCGCCCGGCCCACCGATTCGTCGTCGTCGACAATGGCCACGAATGGATCCGCATTACCCATCATGAGAAGTCCGGACGCAGCAGTTACCCGTGCAACTGCAATCCTGCAAATTCAGGCTACCCGGCCCGGCGAAAAACGGGTATAGGACTTTGGTCCAACAGGGACGAGGCATGTCGCGCCGGAATAGGACCAAAGTCCGATTGTCCGGGTGGTGGGGGCGACATAGCCTTCTGTTGACCTCTTGATCGTCGGCAATCCGCCCGATGCCCCCCTTCTTCAAGATGTACAGTGCCACTTCGGCGGTTTCATTCGGTATCCCAGGCTTCTTCTCGCCCGGCATGCTCTCGCCGTCCGTCGCGCTCGAGGGGACACTCGCCACCTTGAGCTTCTACGCCACCCGCGTCAAGCAGCAGGAGGCCCTGCGTGCGTCGCTGCGGCGCGCGCTGGAGAGGCTGCCAGAGAAAGCGAAGTTAGACCCCCAACTTCAGGAGACTTGCCGCGATCGGTACACGCGGCGAGGTTGTGCTCGTACACTTCACGAACCGCCACGACACGGGCTCGTCCGACGCCAAGGATTACGAGTTCTCGCGCGCGACCGTGCTGGACTTGCGGGAGGGCGGCCATGGCGGCGTGCGCCACGCTATCGCCACCGAGGCATGGCGCAATGCGACCGACAATGGCGCAAGACATCCAGATCTGCGACCTTACTCCGATGAACCCCGCACAAAGGGAGCCACCGCGATGAGCGAATCCGAAGTGCTGCTGCGCGCGGGCACTCAGTGCAGAGCGTGCGACGCGTATGCGGGCCCGCCGGCGCGCACCTTGTCGGCGAAATGGATCAGGTCGGCGAGCGAGTGCGCCTTCATTTTTTTCATCACGCGCGCGCGGTGGATTTTGATCGTCTTCTCGGCAACGCCGAGGTCGAACGCGACCTGCTTGTTCAGGCGCCCCGTAACGACGAGCTCCATCACTTCGCGCTCGCGCGGCGTCAGGGTCGCGAGACGCAGCTCGATCTCCTCCAGGTCCCGCCGCTCTTCGTACATCTGCAGCGCGCGCACGAGGGCGTGCTCCACCACGTCGAGCAATACGGTGTCGCTGACCGGTTTGGTCAGGAAATCAGTTGCGCCCGCCTTCATCGCGTCGACGGTGGTGGCGATATCGCCATGTCCGCTGAGGAACACGATCGGCAGCCTCATATTCAGCTCGCGCTGCAACTCGAGGCCGCTCAGGTCCGGCATCTGCAGGTCCAGCACGAGACAGGCAGGTCCGCTCGACAAGTCCACGGCGGCGAGGAACGAGCGTGCCGATTCGAAGACTTCGGTCTGATACCCGGCGCAGCGCAGCAAACGCCCGAGGGCGCGGCGAACGCCGTCGTCGTCGTCGACCACGAAAACGCGGGACGGAGAAATGGTCATGGCTGTGGTCACATTCGACTTGGTCCCGCTGCGCGCCCAGCCGGCAACGAGACATAGAAGGAGGCGCCCCCCTCGGCATTGTTCTCCGCCCAGATGCGTCCACCGTGTGCACCGACGATGCTGCGACTGATCGACAGCCCGAGCCCAAGACCGTGCGGCTTCGATGTGAAAAATGGCTGGAAGATCTTGTCCATCTGATCCACGGTCAGCCCACGGCCGTGGTCGCGCACGCAAAGACGCACTGCACCGCCGGTGTCGACGAGCGCCTGCACCGCCACGAGACGGTCCGCGGCGATGCAACCCTGCAAGGCGTCGAAGGCGTTGAGCATCAGATTGAGCAGCACCTGCTGCAATTGCACCTTGTCGCCACACACCGAGGGCAAGCCGGGTGCAACGTGCATCGTTATACGGATTCCGCGCACGATCGCGTCGCTGTGCACGAGTGAGAC
>DASVNP010000040.1:0-11342 GCA_036383775.1 Paraburkholderia sp.
ATCGCGGTCGCGCCCGACGGCAAGGTTTATACGAACGCGCCCTGGGACGAAAGCGGCGCGGAAGCGAGCGTCTATCAGAACGGCAAGATGCTCGGCTTCGCGGGCGGCACGCACGGCTGGGGCAACGGCGGTGGCAATGCGGTTGCGGTGAATCGCAAATACGTGTTCGTGGCGATTGCGGTCGGCAATGAAAAGGGGCGCCTCGTCGAACAGGGCGTGTGGCCGGAGAAGGGCAAACAGTGGTACGGCATTTCGCGCCGGCTGATAGACGATCCGAAGCGCGCCGCGCCGTTCCAGCCTGCCGCGAAAAGCGCGGACCCGCATGCGCAACTGGCGGCCGGCTTCCTGATGATGAACGAGGTGCCGACCGGCACGAGTGCCGAGATTGGCGGCCTCGCGGCGAACGACACGACGCTCTATGCCGCCAACACGGCGCGCGATCGTATCGAGGTGTACGACACGGAATCGATGCAGCAGAAAACCACTTGGAGCGTACATGAACCGGGCCGCGTCGCGCTCGCACCGGACGGCACGCTGTGGGTGCTGAGCGACACGCGCGGCGACCGTGCACCGCACGTCGAACACTACACGGCGGACGGCAAGCGCATCGACGAAAACGTCACGCTGCCGGCCGAGACGGTCGCGGTGGATCTCGCGGTCGACGCGCAAGGGCGCATCCTGATCGCCGATAACGGTCCGCGTCAGCAGGTGCTGTATTTCAGCAAGAACAACGGCCGCTATGCGGAGTCGGGATCGCTTGGCGAGCGCGGCGGCATTTTCAGCGGCGTGGCGGGCAAGCCTGGACCGCGCCGCTTCAACGGACTCACTGGCGTAGGCGTGGACGCGCGCGGCAACGTGGTGGTGTCGACCAACGGGATCGGTCCGCGTTACGAACCGATCGGCGCTGGCCTCGGCGCGACGCTCGAAAGCTACGCGCCCGACGGCAAGCAGAACTGGCAGGTGCAGGGGCTGCTGTTCGTCGACGGCGCATGGATCGATCCGGCGCGCCCGGACAGCGTCTATACCGGCAACAAGCGCTTCGAACTCGATCTGTCGAAGCCTGCCGGACAGGACTGGACCTACGCAGGTTTTTTATCGAACCGCTTCAGGTATCCGGACGATCCGGTCTTTCACACCGATCAGTATCCGGGCCTGCCGATCGCCCGCAGATTGAAGGGCCGCACGTTCCTGTATCTGACGGACATGTATGCGGACCATCTGAAGATCTATCGCTTCGATCCGCAGCATGATGGCGAAATCGCGATTCCGTCGGGCTTCATCGCGGGACGCGAGCGTGCCGTGGCCAAGGTGCCGAACGCGCCGCCGGGTGGCGACTGGATCTGGCGCGATGTGAACGGCGACGGCAAGTTCAACACGGATGAGTTCACGCTTAACACCACCGGCACGCATCTCGCGGGCGGCTGGGGCTGGTGGGTCGATACCGCCGGCGACATCTGGCGCACGCGCGACAACAAGGGCATCTATCGCTTCCGTTTCGGCGGCCTCGACGCCAGGGGCAATCCGGTCTACGCGTACTCGAACATGGCCCAGTACCCGGTGCCGCAGCCTTTCACGGAGCTGCACCGCGCGATCTACGAGCCGGAAACCGACACGATGTACGTGAGCGGCTACACGGCCGAAGCGCCGGTCGATCGCGGCTTCTGGAAAGAAGTGGGCCGCGTGCTGGTGCGCTACGACAAGTGGTCGAGCGGCAACCCGGTGCAGCGCTATGCGATCACGCTGCCGTGGCAGACGCAGAGCAAACCCATCGCGACGATCATCGGCCTGACTGTCGAGGGGCAATACCTCTTCGGCGTCGAGCCGGTGGGTGCGGTGCACGTGTGGGACAAGGACAGCGGCAAGGAGCTCGGCGTGATCCGGCCCGGCCCGGAAGTGGGCCGCGCGTCCGGATGGGTCGACGTGCCGAACGGCATCAGCGCCGCGAAACGCAGCAATGGCGAGTATCTCGTGTTCGTCGAGGAAGACGCGCGCGGCAAAGTGATGATGTACCGCTGGAAACCTTGACGCAGCGCGTGGCGGTTTCATTCACCGCCACGCCAACCCGCAAGGCAAACGTAGTCAAACCCAAGGCATCCGATGGACAAAGGCATTCTCAAGAACGTAGCGATCAA
Organism: Paraburkholderia sp.; assembly: GCA_036383775.1. Lineage (GTDB taxonomy): Bacteria > Pseudomonadota > Gammaproteobacteria > Burkholderiales > Burkholderiaceae > Paraburkholderia. Next base: position 2,133 of record DASVNP010000040.1, read on the forward strand.
TTTCTTCGGGCTGGTGCTGCCGACCTTCGTTTCGCTCGTGACCGTGCCGTCGTATATCAAGCTACTCGGCGTCGAGCGCTACGGCGTGATCAGTCTCGTGTGGACGCTGATCGGCTACTTCAGCATTCTCGATCTAGGCATGAGCATGGCCGCGCAGAATCACATTTCGAAGGCGCGCGCGTCCGGCGACCAGGAAGAGAGCGAGCGCGTGTTCTGGAGTGCGACCTGGCTCAATCTCGCTACCGGGGTGATCGGTGGATTGATCATCTATTTCGGCGCGTTTCTCTACACCGCGTACTTCAGCAAGGTGTCGCCGGAGCTGCAGCACGAGGTGTATATGGCGTTGCCGTGGCTGGCGGTGGCGATCCCGATTGCCAACGTGTCGTGGGTGTTCGCGGGAGCCATCAACGGCGCGGAGCGCTTCGGCCTCTATAACACCAACCAGACCATCGGCACCTTCCTGTTCCAGTTGCTGCCGCTCGGCGCCGCGCTGTGGATGGGCGCGACCTTGCAGAACGTGTTGGCCGCCGCGGTGTTCGCGCGCATTCTGGCGGCGCTGCTGCTCGGCCGTTGCGCGCTGCAAGTGCTGGATATCCGCCGCGTGCTGCCGCCGCAATTCGGCGTGGCCAAGGGGCTGTTCAATTTCGGCGGCTGGATGCTGATTGCGAGCGTCACCACCATGGTCGCCGACTCGCTCGACCGCGTGATGCTGGGCACGAGTCTCGGCGCGCGTTTCGTCACGTATTACACGGTGCCGCAAAACCTCGTGACGCGTCTGAATATCGTGCCGACGGCGCTGGTGCGCACGCTGTTTCCGCGCCTGTCCGCAGTGGGGCGCGCGGACGCCGACACCATTACGCAGCAGTCGCTCGAATTTCTCAACGGGGTGTTCACGCCGGTGGCGCTCGTCGGCATGCTGGTGCTCGAACCGTTCCTGCATCTTTGGGTCGGCAACGAAATCGCCACTGTGGCCGCGCCCGTGGGCCGCATCCTGATCGTGGCCGTGTGGCTGGTAGGCCAGGCGAACGTGACGCGCATTCTGATCCAGTCGCAGGTCAACCCGGCCACGGCTGCGCGCGTCGGCTTGTTCGAATTGCCCTTGTTTGCCGGGGCATTGTGGCTCGGCATCACGCACTTCGGCCTGACCGGCGCGGCCGTCGCGGTGGCCGGCCGCGCGCTGTTCGACTACGCGCTGCTGCTGCGCCTCTCGGCGATTCGCGCGCGGCAGATCGCGCTCGACATGCTCGCCCACCTCGCTTTCCTGCTGGCCGGCCTGTGGCTTGCCAGTTTTCTGCCGGGTCTCGCCATGGCGATTGTCGCCGGCGTGTTGATGGTCGGCGCGAACCTCGCCTGGTCGTTCACGATGACCCCTGCCTTGCGCGATCTTGCGCGTTCACTGCTGTTGCGACTGAATCCGAGGAAAAGCGCATGAACCAAGAAGTCCTTGAAGAAGCCGTGCTGCAACCCGCGAAGCGCAGCGCACTGGCCGAACTCACCACCGTGCCCGGCGTAGAGGCGCCGCCGCGCCGCGCCGCATTGCGTGGCGACAAGACGGCGCGCGTCGCGATCGTGCATGACTGGCTCGTCACGTACGCGGGCGCGGAGAAAGTGCTGGAACAGATCGTGGCGTGCTTTCCCGACGCGGACCTGTTCAGCCTCGTCGATTTTCTCGACGACCGCAGTTTTCTGCGCGGCAAGCCGGTGACGACCTCGTTCATCCAGAAGCTGCCGATGGCGCGCACGAAGTACCGCTCGTACCTGCCGCTCATGCCGCTTGCGATCGAGCAGCTCGACGTGTCGGCGTACGACGTGGTGATCTCCAGCAGCCACGCGGTCGCCAAGGGCATTCTCACCGGCCCCGACCAGGTGCATATCAGCTACGTGCATTCGCCGATCCGCTATGCGTGGGATTTGCAGCATCAGTATCTGCAGCAGTCCAAACTGACCAACGGGCCGAAGTCGGCTCTCGCGCGGCTGATTCTGCATTACATCCGCAATTGGGATATCCGCACCTCGAATTCGGTGGACGGTTTCGTCGCCAACTCCGACTTCATTGCACGGCGGATCAAGAAGGTCTATCAGCGCAACGCGCAGGTGATTTTTCCGCCGGTCGACGTCGAGGCCTTCGCGCTCTGCACCGACAAAGAAGATTTTTATCTGACCGCCTCGCGGATGGTGCCGTACAAGAAGATCGATCTGATCGTCGAAGCGTTCGCGCGCATGCCGCAGCGCAAGCTCGTCGTGATCGGCGACGGCCCCGACATGGCGAAGATCCGCGCGAAAGCGGGGCCTAACGTCGAGATCATGGGTTATCAGCCGTTCAAGGTGCTCAAGGAGAAGATGAGCCGCGCGAAGGCCTTCGTGTTCGCCGCCGAGGAAGACTTCGGCATTTCGGTGGTCGAGGCACAGGCGTGCGGCACCCCGGTGATCGCCTACGGCAAGGGCGGGGCGCTCGAAACCGTGCGCGATCTGGCCGAGCCGCGGCCCACCGGCATGTTCTTCGACGAACAGAAGGCCGAGTCGATTATCGCCGCGGTCGAGCGTTTCGACAGCCAAGTCAAGCGTATTTCGCCGGTGGATTGCCGCGCGAACGCCGAACAGTTTTCCGCCGCGCATTTCCGTGAGCGCTTCTTCGCGCATGTGCGGGCGTCCGTGCCGGCGTTGCGCACGGCGACGCTGCCGCCCTACGTTCCATATAAGGCGCCGGCTGCGGCCACTGGTCCGCGCATTCTGGCCGTCGATCAGAGCGGCGTGCTCGGCGGCGCGGAGCTGTCGCTGCTGGAAATCGTCAAGGCTCTGCATTCGCGCATCCAGGTCGTGCTATTCGACGACGGTCCGTTCCACACCGCGCTGGCGAAAACAGGCGTGAGCGTCGAAGTGCTGGAGGCGGGCGTGCTGCGCAATGTGCGCAAGCAGGGCGGTTCCATGCCGAAGGGCCAGGCGATCAAGGGCTTGATGTCACTCGTGCGCGCTACGGCCAGACGCGCGCGCAAGGCCGACGTAATCTACGCGAACACCCAGCGCGCGATGGTGATCGGCGCGCTCGCCGGCAAGCTGGCTAAGCGCCCGGTGGTCTGGCATTTGCGCGATATCGTGAGCCCCGAGCATTTCGGCCGCAAGCAACTGGCGATCATCAAGTGGTGCGCGCGGTTTGGGCTTGCGCACGTGATCGCCAATTCGGCCGCGTCGGCGCGAGCATTTGCCGAGCTCACGCGGTTCGAAGAAAAGCGTATCGACGTCGTATTCAACGGCATCTCCTCGGTGCCGTTCGACGCCTTGCGCACGGTGCCGCAAGCGACGCTGCGGCGCCGCCTGAATCTGCCTGAGGATGCATATCTGGTCGGCTCGTTCAGCCGCCTCGCGCGCTGGAAGGGGCAGCATGTGCTGCTCGAAGCCATGGTGCTCAATCCGCAGATGCATGCGGTGCTGGTGGGCGCGCCGTTGTTCGGCGAGGATCAGTACGAGACCGAATTGCACGCATTCGTCGCCGCGCATGGCCTTGCAGGCCGGGTGCATTTTCTCGGCTTCCAGCACGATATCGCGGCCTGCATGTGCGCGGTCGATGCGGTCGTCCATACGTCGATCACGCCGGAGCCGTTCGGCCGCGTGATCGTCGAAGGGATGCTGGCGCAGCGCCCGGTAGTCGCGGCGCGCGCGGGCGGCGTGCTGGAGATCATCGAGGACTACGAGAACGGCGTGCTCTGCACACCGGGCGATGCGCACGGTCTGGCCGATACGCTCGCCGAATTGCGCTCGAACGACGAGTTGCGCAACAGGCTGGTCAGCAACGGGTATCAGACGGCGCTGAGCCGGTTCGGCACCGCGACATATGTGGAAGGCGTCGAGCGGATTCTGAAGCGCGTGGCGGGCCGGAAAAAGGCTTAGAACGGTTTTTTGCGCAGGGCCCTGGCCGGGTCCCTGCCGTCGGTGCGGGGTGGAGCGAAGGTCGGGGACCTTCGCTCCTTTTTTATTGCATGGGTCGCAAGCCGCTCTCTACAACCGGTGATTCAGATTTGTTTTAGAGCCGCCTTTGGTTTGAAGCTGGCCGACCACTTCATGGCAGGCAATTCGACGAGCCGGTAGAACACGTAAGCGACTGGCACGGCCACCAGCATGTAGCCGAACGACGGCCAGATCGACATTTGCAGTTCCGAGCGGAACAGCACCGAGGACAGCAGCACGAAGATCGGCAAATGGATCAGATACAGCGAGAAGCTGAAATCGCCGAAGCGCGACAGCAGGCGCAGACCCGCGGATTCGCGCTGGTTCCCGTTACGGCGGTCGAGCGCCTTGTACAGATAGAACGCGAAGCCGACGGCCCAGAGCTGGAACGCGCCGTACTGGCCGAAATGGAACGCGGCACAGCCCAGCGCGATGAACCCGGCGGCCAGCGCATAGAGCCAGACCGATGAGCGGGCATGCGGCGCGCCATGCGCTTTGGCGTCGGCGATCCAGGCGCCGAGCGTCCACGCGAACCAGTACGACGTGAAGAACTGAATGTCGTGGCGTTCCAGCACATAGGCGGACACCACGTTGATGACCGCGACGAGCGCCAGCACGGACGTCATGCCGATACGCCGGCGCAGCGCGAACAGGAGCGGGTAGATCGCGTAGAACTGCACTTCGAGTGAAAGGGTCCAGAGCGCGCCGTTCGATCCGAACGTCTTGCCGGCTACGCCTTGCAGCGAAAACAGGTTGACGAGGAACGCCTGCCAGCCGATTTCGCGGATCTTGTGACTGACCGGCGGCAGTTGCAGGCTGAAATAGTCGAGCGCGAAAGTCAGCACCAGCGCCGCGAGCAGCACCGGATAAATGCGCGCGAAACGGCGCAACCAGAAATTGCCGCTGTCGAGCCGGTAGGTGGGATTGCCGGCCAGCCGCAACGCGCCGCCGCGATGAATGCAATAGCCGCTGATCACGAAGAAAATCGGCACGCCCGCCGAGCCCCACGCGATCGGGAAAGTCAGATAGGCGGCAAGCGCGTTCAGACTAAGTGCGTGTCCCACACTCTGGTGGAACGCCTGCATGCCGACCCATTCGACCTGGCGGCAATGAAAATACGCGACCAGCAGCGCGGCGAAACCCCGCATGGCGTCGATGACGTGCTCTTTACCGGCGCTCTCGGCGCGAGCCTCGCCCTGGGCGCGTGGCGCGGCCGCTGTGCGGGGCGTGAGGGGTGTGGAAATGGGCAGGGATGAGGCGGCGGCATCCAGTGCTGAGTCGCTCATGCGCGGTCCTTATTCTGACGGAGGAAAAAGCGGATTCGCGCGGGCGCCGTACGCGCCCGCGTTGCTTGACATGCTAGTGCAGGGCGCAGGCAAAAAATCGATAAAAAATTGCGTGGTGAATTGAATTAATCCGTCGTTTTGTGACGAAGTGTAATTGAGCATAAGCAATTGCCTCATTGAATTATTTAGCGATTTTGTCGTGCTAATTTAAGCCCACGGATTCTCTGACCTGGGGTGAAGTCATGAACCTGCACTTACTGGCCGGCATCGCCGTGCTGCTGATCCTTGTCGCCGCCTCCGCGTACCGCGAGGCACTGCGCAACGAACCGATCCGCCGTTTCCGGATGAACCCGAGCAAGCTGCCGCAACTCGACGAGCACGAATGACGCGGGCCTGAAAGCCCGTTGTCAGGATGGGTAAAATTTTCGACATTGCTGAAAAACAATTCGAATTCAATACGTAATTGTTGCCATATTTCGGTCGCAAACCGGAATATCGATAATGAATGAATTTATTGATTGGGAATGGGGAAATTTCATCCGCTTACGGGCTAGCTTTTTTTGCTAGTCTTTTCGATGCCATCGATTGGCCGCCTGGCCCGCGAACACACTAATTTCTAACCGATGTGGGAATGCCTACCATGCTGAAAGTCACCAAAGCCGTGTTTCCCGTAGCGGGCCTCGGGACACGATTCCTGCCGGCTACCAAAGCAAGTCCTAAGGAAATGCTGCCGGTTGTCGACAAGCCGCTCATTCAGTACGCGGTAGAAGAAGCGATTGCCGCCGGCATCACGGAGATGATTTTCGTGACCGGCCGCAGCAAGCGCGCTATTGAAGACCATTTCGACAAGTCCTACGAGATCGAAGCCGAACTCGAGGCGCGCAACAAGCAGAAGCTGCTTGATCTCGTGCGCAGCATCAAGCCGGCCAACGTCGACTGTTTTTACGTGCGTCAGGCCGAAGCACTCGGTCTGGGCCACGCGGTGCTGTGCGCCGAGAAACTGGTGGGCGGCAGCCCGTTCGCCGTGATTCTGGCCGACGACCTGCTGCACAGCACGAAGCCGGTCATGAGCCAGCTGGTGGACACTTTCAATCACTATCACAGCTCGGTGATCGGCGTCGAAACCATTGCGCGCGAAGACAGCCGTTCGTACGGCGTGGTGGATGGCCGCGAGTGGGAAGACAACGTGATCAAGCTCTCGGGCATCGTCGAGAAGCCGGCACCGGACAAGGCGCCGTCGAATCTCGGCGTGGTGGGCCGCTATGTGCTCATGCCGACTATCTTCAAGCATATCCGCGCGCTGAAGCCGGGTGCGGGCGGCGAGCTGCAATTGACGGACGCGGTGCAATCGCTGCTGACCGAAGAACAGGTGCTCGCGTATCGCTATTTCGGCACGCGTTTCGATTGCGGCAGCAAGCTCGGCTATCTGAAGGCGACGGTGGAATTCGCGCTGCGTCATCCGGAAGTGAAGGCGGAGTTCGAAGCATATTTGCAGGCTTATATGCAGGGCAATATGCAAGCGAGCGTGCCGGCGCAGTACACGGCTGAAGCGGCCTGATTTGAGTTTGAGTCATGCCGGGCGGTGAGTCCGGCTCCGGCGGCCGATGCGGGCTTGAACAGCGCGTGGGCCGCGAACGCATCACGCAGAAGCAACGCGCAAATTAAAACGGGCGCCGCAATTCACGCGGCGCCCGTGTCTTTCTTTAAGCCAGCCCGCGCTTCACACGCGGCCCGGCTAACGCGACATCACCCCAGCTTCTTCACTTCCAGCCGGAACTTGTGCAACAACGGTTCCGTATAGCCGCTCGGCTGCTCGCGTCCTTCGAACACCAGCGCTTGCGCGGCCTTGAACGCGATCGTGTCGAAGCCCGGTGCCATCGGCTTGTAGAGCGGATCACCCGCATTCTGCCCGTCGACCACCTTCGCCATGCGCTTGAACGTCTCTTCGACCAGTTCGCGCTTCACCACGCCGTGATACAGCCAGTTGGCGATGTGCTGGCTGGAGATACGCAGCGTGGCGCGGTCTTCCATCAGACCGACGTTGTGAATGTCCGGCACCTTCGAGCAACCCACACCCTGATCGATCCAGCGCACCACGTAGCCGAGAATGCCCTGTACGTTGTTGTCGATCTCGGCGCGGATTTCGTCGTCGCTCCACTTGGCCGACTCCACCACCGGAATCGTCAGCAGGCCGTCGAGCAGTTCGTCGCGCACCTTCGCGTAGTCGGTGCGCTCCAGTTCCTGCTGGACCGCCTGCACGTCGACCTGATGGTAGTGCAGCGCGTGCAGCGTGGCGGCGGTCGGCGAGGGCACCCATGCCGTGTTCGCACCGGCCTTCGGATGCGCGATCTTCTGTTCGAGCATGGCGTGCATCAGGTCCGGCATCGCCCACATGCCCTTGCCGATCTGCGAGCGGCCACGCAGGCCTGCGCTCAAACCGACCAGCACGTTGCTGCGCTCGTACGCGGTGATCCATGCGCTCGATTTCATGTCGCCCTTGCGCATCATCGGGCCGGCTTGCATGGCCGAGTGCATCTCGTCGCCGGTACGGTCGAGGAAACCCGTGTTGATGAAGGCGACCCGCTCCGAGGCCTCGGCGATACAGGCGAGCAGGTTCACGCTGGTGCGGCGCTCCTCGTCCATGATGCCCATCTTGATCGTGTTGCGCGGCAGCTTCAGCAGGTCTTCGACACGCGCGAACAGCTCGCAGGCGAAGGCGACTTCGGCCGGGCCGTGCATTTTCGGCTTCACGATATAGATCGAGCCGGTGCGCGAGTTCAGCTTGTGCTTGCGGTCGTGCAGCGCGCACAGCGTCGTGACAACGGCGTCGAGAATACCTTCGGGAATCTCGTGGCCGTCTTTGGTCAGCACCGCCGGATTGGTCATCAAATGGCCGACGTTGCGCACGAACAGCAGCGAGCGGCCATGCAGCACGACCGGTGCCGTGCCGTTCGCGGCGACATACACGCGGTCTTCGTTGAGCCGGCGCGTGAAGGTCTTGCCGTTCTTCGTGACCTCTTCGGCCAGGTCGCCGTTCATCAGGCCGAGCCAGTTGCGGTAGAGCTGGACCTTGTCGTCAGCGTCCACGGCCGCGACCGAGTCTTCGCAGTCGATGATGGTGCTCACCGCCGCTTCGACCAGCACGTCCTTCACGTGCGCCGGATCGGTCTTGCCGATCGGATCGTTCGCATCAATCTGGATTTCGAAGTGCAGGCCGTTGTGCTTGAGCAGCACGGCGGACGGCGCGCTCGCGTCGCCCTGGTAGCCGATGAACTGCGCCGGCGTTTGCAGCGCGCTCGTGCCGTTTTTCAGCGTGACGGTCAGCTTGCCGCCCTCGACGCTGTAGCGCGTCGCATCGGCATGCGAGCCGTTCGCGAGCGGCGCGGCCTGATCGAGAAATTTGCGGGCGTAGGCGATCACCGCGGCGCCGCGCACCGGGTTGAAGGTCTTCTGCTTGTCGGCGCCGTTGGTCTCGGGAATCGCATCGGTGCCGTACAGCGCGTCGTACAGGCTGCCCCAGCGCGCGTTCGCCGCGTTCAGCGCATAACGCTGATTCGACAGCGGCACCACGAGCTGCGGGCCGGCCTGTTCGGCGATCTCGGTGTCCACGTGGTCGGTCGTGGCCTTGACGCCGGCAGGCACGGGCACGATATAGCCGATGCCTTCGAGAAACGCCCGGTACGCGCGCAGATCGCGAATCGGGCCCGGATTGGCGCGATGCCAGTTGTCGAGCTCGGTTTGCAGGCGGTCGCGCTCGGCGAGCAGGGCACGGTTTTTGGGCGCCAGCTCATGCACGAGGGCGTCGAAACCCGACCAGAATGCTGCGCTGTCGATCCCGGTGCCGGGCAGGGCTTCGGTTTCGACAAACTGATCGAGGTTGGCGGCGACTTGCAGTCCGCCGCGCGGGTTCATCTGAGTCATCGACTGCTCCATCTATCTGAATGGGGCCGATGAGGGGGCACCGGCCCGCGTTGTGCAACGG
>DASVNP010000041.1:0-84282 GCA_036383775.1 Paraburkholderia sp.
GGGACTGGTTCTGAGTGTGGATTAAGGACTTCAAAATACCGGGTGGCCGTTGATCAGGCTGGGCAGCCATGTCGAGAACATCGGCACATAGGTCACGATGTTGATCGCGCTGAAGATAGCCAGGTAATACGGCCACGCCACCTTGGTAGTTTCACCAATCGACACATTGCCAATTGCGCACCCAATGAACTGCACCGAGCCGATCGGCGGGTGCACCAGGCCCAACGCGCAATTCAGCAGAATCATGATCCCGAACTGCACGGGGCCCACGCCGGCATGCATCGCCATCGGCAGAAACAGCGGCGTGGTGATCAGGATATGCGCCGCCATATCGACGAACGTGCCGAGGAAGATCTGGATCAGGTTGATGTACAACAGCATCAGCCAGGGCAGGCTGGTGGCGCCGTCGAGCATGTGTTCGATCGCGTCAGGAATCTCCAGATAGGCCATCTGGTAGCGCAGCATGTTCGACACGCCGATCAGCAGCAGCACCACACCGGTGGTTTTGGCGGCCTTGGACAGCGCGTGGAACAGCTTCTTCAGCGTCATCGAGCGATACACGATGATGGTCAGCACCAGCGAATAGGCCACCGCAATAGCAGCAGCTTCGGTCGCGGTTGCAATGCCCTTCGCCACGCACACCAGAATGATCGCGATCACCATCAGGCCAGGCAACGCGCCGAGGAACGTGCGCGCCACCGCGAACCAGCCGGGAAAGCGCTGCAGTTCGGTCGAGCCGTCGGGACGGCGCGGATAGCCATGGCGGACCGCTTGCCAGTACGCGGCGATCAGCACGAAACCCATCACCCACAGCACCGGCAGCAGGCCCGAGAACAGCAGATCGCCGATCGAGACGCCGCTCATCGGGTGTCCATGCAGCGTGCCGGTGATGCCCTGCGCCGCGAACGCATAGATGATCATGTTCGTCGACGTGGGCATCAGCGCTCCCGCCAGCGACGAATGGGTCGTGACGTTGACGGCGTAGGCCGCGCTGTAGCCCTCGCGCTTCATCAACGGAATGACCACGCCGCCCATCGCGGACGTGTCCGCGGTGGGCGAACCCGACACGCCGCCGAACAGCGTGCATGCCACCACGTTGGCCATGCCGAGACCGCCGCGGAAATGCCCCACCGTGGCTTGCGCGAAGCGCAGGATCCGGTCGGCGATGCCGCCGTGCAGCATCAGTTCGCCGGAGAAGATGAAGAACGGCACCGCGAGGAAAGAAAACGCGTTCATGCCGGAGATCATCGACTGCATGGCGGTGGCCGCCGGCAACCCTTCATACAGATAGGTCAGCACGCACGACAGCCCCAGCGCGAAAGAAACCGGCACACCGAGAACGAGAAAGACGAGGAAACTAATGGAGAGGATGGCGAGTTCCATGATTGTTCTATTTTTGTTTCTGTACAAAAAGCGCCAGCAGGTTCTCGAACGAGAACATCGCAATGCACACGCTGGCCACAACCGGAATGCAGTATCGCAATGCCTCGGGCAAGCCGAGAATCGGAATCCTGTCGTCCATGGTTGTCTCCGCCATCTGCAGACAACCCGAGAAAATCGCCACGGCCAAGGCGATCAGGCAGATATGCTGGAACGCCATCGCCAGGCGTTGCCCTTTCGGCGGCAACTTCTTGACGAGCGAGTCGAGCCCGATATGGCCGCCCTCGCGCACCTTGAGCGCGGCACCGAACATGGCGATCACGATCACCAGCAGCAAGGCGATCGGCTCGACGAAATCCGGCGCGTCGCTAAAGACATAGCGCATCACGACGCCGTAAATCACCAGCAGGCTCAGCGCGGCGAGACTGAGCGCCGCCAGCACGACCAGCACGTGGAAGAGAACATCATTCGGGCGTTTGATAAATCGCATTGCCCCCATCCTTGTATTCGACCAGCCTGCCGTTCGATCTGTCGTTCGACTTGTCGCCATAGCTAGCACTCCTGTTCGACGCCGGCGCTTCGGCAAACGCGCGGCGGCACAGCCCACGCCCCTTCTGCCACGAGCTTTCCCGCCGCGCGTTTGCCGAAGCGCCGGCGCCGTTCATGCGGTTCTTATTTGACTGCCTGGATTTCGTCCACAAGCTGCTTCATTTGCGGGGTCTTTTCGTACTTCGCCCAAACCGGCTGCATGGCCTTCACGAACGCGGGACGATCGATCTGCGATGCCGCGACGATCGTCGCGCCGCCCTTCGTGACCGTCTTGCTCGCGTCGGCTTCGCGCGCGGTCCACAGCTTCTCGTAGTACGGCACGGAGTCGGCCGCGGCCTTCTTGATGATGTCCTGCTCCTGCGGCGTCAGCGTGTCCCAGACCTTCTTGGAGAACACCAGCACTTCCGGCGTCATCGAATGCTGGGTTTCCGAATAGACCGGGGCGACTTCGAAGTGCTTGGTTTCTTCGTACGACGGCAGGTTGTTTTCAGCGGCGTCCACCAGACCCGTCTTCAGGCCCGTATAGACCTCGGCGAACGGCATCGGCGTAGGCGTGCCGCCCATGGCTTTGATTTCGTCGACCATCAGATCGGACGGCTGGACGCGCACCTTGAGACCCTTCATGTCAGCCGGCGTGTGAATCGGCTTCTTGGTATAGATCGAACGTGCGCCGCTCTCGTAGAACGTCAGCGCGATCATGCCCTTCGCCTTGAACGCGTCGAGAATCTTCTGGCCTTCCGGGCCGTACATCACTTTGCGGAAATGGTCGATGTCGCGGAACAGGAACGGCAGCGAAGGAATCATCGATTCCGGCACGATTTCGTTGAACGCGGCACCATTGGCGCGCGCCATGTCCAGCGCGCCGATGCGCACCTGGTCGATCGTGTCGTTTTCGGAACCCAGCGCGCTGTTGCCGAAGACCTTCACGGAATCCTTGCCACCGGTCGCCTTGCTGATCTCTTCACCCATGTACTTCACGGCCATATTGGTCGGATAGGTGTCGCCGTGCACATCCGACACGCGGAAAACGCGCGCCTGTGCGGACACCGTGCTGAACGCGAGCACCGAAGCCGCGACGATCAGCGAAACACGGGAAGAGGCAAACTTCTTGTTCATCGTGACATTCCTTAAAAATTGACCACCCAATCGTTCGCGGAGGGCTGCTTAAGGAGGGCCGCCTGCAAAGCGACGTGGTTTCGCTGCGTCTCCCGGCACCGCGCCCGCCACCACCTTCAGTAACGACGCTTTGCCGTGCTGGCCTGTGCAACGTCCCCGGCGCAGATGCTCAGCACTCCTGTCAGACAACTCAACTCTTTTACTTTTGCTTCAACTGCATCGGCCGGCTTCTCATGTGCGAGACGTCGCCCACGCCGACGCGGCCATGTTTGCACTGCAATCTCAAAATTAGTTCGCAGAAAGGAATTTGTTTGGGCTTATATGTTGTACGACGACATACGAAGTCTATAAAACGCCTTTTGAGTTGTACAGACGGTATTTACCCGCACCGCGCTGCCACACGGCGCGCACGACCGCCGGCGCGCCCACTGCGGCCTTGCACCAGCAAGCGCCGGGACGTCCAGGAAGACCGTGAGATGCTTGAACGCCCGGTTTTTCGTAACGGAAATATGGCGCGAATGTGGCCTCCGCGCCACAATGTTGTACGACAAGCGATGAATATTAGTGCCACACAAAATAAAAAGGCGCTGTGCATGACAGCATGCACAGCGCCCTTCTCCAGCCAGTCTCGCTTACAGAATGCCCGCGAATTCGGGCTCGGGCAGCCCGGTGACACCCGGCCGCACGGCAAACAGATGACCGTCATGCTCGCTCGCGTTCGCAGCGGGACGAATCGACGTGACGAACAGCGTATCCAGATCGCGGCCGCCGAACGCGCACATGGCAGGCTTGGTGGCCGGCACGGCAATCTGCCGGTCCAGCTTGCCCTCCGGCGTGAAGCGCAGCAGCAGGCCCGCGTCGTTCGCGCAGATCCAGTAGCAGCCGTCGGCGTCCACGGCGGCGCCGTCGGGGCGGCCTGCATAGTCGTGCAGATCCGCGAATACGCGCCGGTTGCGCGGCTCGCCAGTCTCGATGTCGTAATCGAATGCCCAGATCAGCCTGCGCAACGGATGCGAGTCGGACAGATACATGGTGGCGCCGTCCGGCGACCACGCCAGGCCATTCTGCGTGATGAGCGCATCGACCACCGGCGCGGACAGCACGCCGCGCTCGTCGAACCGGTAGAGCGCGCCGCCCGGAACGGCCGCTGCCATGTCCTGCACCATCGTGCCGGACCAGAAGCGCCCTTGCCGGTCGCAACGGCCGTCGTTAAAGCGCATGTCGTCGAAGGCGAAAGTGTGCGCGGCAAGCTTGCGCGGCACGACCTTCACCGGTTCGCCACCGGACCCGGCTCCACTTTCCGCTTCAGGCAGCGTCAGCGCGAAGAGCCCCGTCTCGCAACCGGCCAGCACCGTGCCGCGACGATCGAACGCAATGCACGCCACCTTCTCCGGCAGCAGCCACTCGGTGCGCCTGCCCGAATTGATCCGCAGCCGCACGATCAGGCGCGCCGGAATGTCCACCCAGTAAAGCGCCTGTTCCGCCGCACGCCACACCGGGCTTTCGCCGACCGATGCAGGCGCCTGCCCCGCTGCCTCGACGCGTTCCACACGCGGGTTCGCCACTGCGCTCATCGCTTCGGCTCCATGGGACCGGCGAGCACGAACGGGCCGCCCTGATAACGCTGGGTCGGATCGTCGAGATCAGTCGTGGGTGCGCTGACCGGGAAGAGGTGCTCGAATTCAATCGAACTGTCCTGCGGGCGAAAACCGAGGAACGCGGCCTTCGTGTTGTCCACCCACTTGGTGCGGTTATCCGACACGCCGTAGACGATCGCATGCCCCACGCGGTTGGTGAAAAGCGAACAGCGCACCAGTTCGATGAAGTCGCGAAAGCTCAGAAAGGTCACGAGCATGCGCGGGTTCTTCGGCTGTTCGAACGATGAGCCGATCCGCAGGCACACGGTCTCCAGACCAAAGCGATCGAAGTAGTAGCGCGACAACGATTCGCCGAAGCACTTCGTCACGCCATACAGGCTATCGGGACGCAGCGGCGAGTCAATGTCGACCACCTCGGTGACCGGATGAAAGCCCACCGCGTGATTCGAGCTCGCGTACACGACGCGCTTCACGCCCTGCTTCTGCGCGGCCGAATAGAGGTTGTACAGGCCGCGAATATTCGCTTCGAGCAGATCTTCGAATGGTGCTTCGACGGAAATACCGCCGAGGTGGATCACCGCGTCCACGCCTTCGAGCAGCGCGTGCACGTCCGCTTCATTCGCGAGGTCGACGATCGACGCTTCCTCATGCGCCGCCACTTCGCCAAGCGGTGCGATATCGGTCACGCGCACGATATCGGCCCACGCCGCGAGCGCGCCACGCAGTTGCCGCCCGAGATTGCCCGCCGCGCCGGTCAGCAGCAGGCGATGAAAAGGTTTCTGTGCCGCGCCGCGGCCAAGGTTCGAGTCTGTCATGTCTCTAGGTTGTGTCATTGCTATCGCATCAGCCGGAATCAGCCGGATCGTCGTGGCGAATCAGGTCACCGGCGCCGGATTGAACAGCGTCAACGCATTGTGGAGCTTGAGTTTTTCCGCACAGGTCTCTTTGCGACCGCTGGCGACGTCGAGCATCAGGCGGAACAATTCCCAGCCTACCTCTTCGATACTCGCCGCACCAGTTGCGATCGTGCCGGCGTTGATATCCATCAGATCGTGCCAGCGGCGCGCGAGATCCGAGCGCGTGGCGACCTTGATGACGGGCACTTCCGCGAGACTATACGGCGTGCCGCGGCCAGTGGTGAATACGTGCAGGTTGATCCCCGCCGCGACCTGCAGCGTGCCGCAGATGAAATCGCTGGCCGGCGTCGCCGCGTAGATGAGGCCTTTCTGCTTGACCTTCTCACCCGGCGACAGCACGCCCGAGATAGCCGAGTTACCCGACTTGATGATCGACCCCATCGCCTTTTCGACGATGTTCGACAAGCCACCCTTCTTGTTGCCCGGCGTGGTGTTGGCACTGCGGTCCGCGCCGCCGCGCTTCAGATAATCGTCGTACCACTGCATCTCGCGGATGATCGCCGCGGCAACCTCCGCGTTGGCCGCGCGCGCGGTCAGTTGATCGACGCCGTCGCGCACCTCTGTGACTTCGGAAAACATGACGGTGGCGCCGGCGCGCACCAGCAGATCGGTCGCGAAGCCCACGGCGGGATTAGCGGTCAGCCCGGAGAACGCGTCGCTGCCGCCGCACTGCACGCCGACCACCAGATCGGACGCAGGGCAGGTCTCGCGGCGGCGATTGTTGAGCCGTTTCAGATGACCTTCAGCCATCCGCATGATCGACTCGATCATGGACTGGAAGCCGACGTGCGCCTCGTCCTGCAGCACCACCACGTCGCCGTTCGAATCAGCCGTGACGTCGCCGATGTCGGCGACTTCCGCGACATTCGCCGCAGCCGCGATCGGAATCGTGCCGGGCGGCATCAGACGCTCAGGTTGCAGCTTCTCGCAACCGAGGCTAACCATCATCACCTCGCCGCCGAAATTCGGATTCAGGCTGATATTGCGCACAGTGCGAATCGGCACCATGGCGTCGGGCGCGTCGATCGCGACGCCGCAACCGTAGGTGTGGCCGAGGCTCACCACGTCGTCGACATTCGGGTAGCGCGGCAACAGTTCCGCCTTGATGCGCGTGACGGCATGCTGAACCACGTCGGCCACGCACTGCACGGTGGTCGTGATGGCGAGAATGTTGCGCGAGCCGACCGAGCCGTCCGCGTTGCGGTAGCCCTCGAACGTGAAGCCTTCGAGCGGCGGCATCTCCGGCGCCTTGATGGTGGCAATGGGCAGATCTTCGAGCCCCGGCGGGCTCGGCATGCGGATCACGTGTTCGTTGATCCAGCTGCCCTTGGGCAACGCCTTGAGCGCATAGCCGATCACCACGTTATAGCGGATGACCTCGTCGCCCTCGGCCAGATCGGCCAGCGCGACCTTGTGGCCTTGCGGTACGCGCTCGCGCAGCGCGAGGCCGTCGGGGAAAACGGCGCCCTCACCCAGACCGCCGTCGTTGACGACGATCGCGACGTTGTCGTTGGGGTGAACGCGAATGTAGAGCGGAGATTGTTCCATTGCATCGATCCTTATGGCGTCGCACGCACGCTGCGCCAGCTATTCATACGTCATCCTACAACATAGAGGATTATGTGGACGTTCCGTATTTACCCTAGGACGCGCATTATGCCGCGAAATGGCCGTTGAGTTCGTCGATTTGTTGTTGTACGATGACGTATAAGAAATCTCCATTTCGACAAATCAACCCATACCGCCGCCCTGGATACTCATCATGACGACACCGCAGGAACTCAAGCAGATCGTTTCGGAAGGCCTTCTCTCCTTCCCCGTCACCGACTTCGACGCACAAGGCGAGTTTCGCGCCGACACCTATGCCGAGCGCCTCGAATGGCTCGCGCCTTACGGCGCCTCGGCCCTGTTCGTGGCCGGCGGCACGGGTGAGTTCTTCTCGCTCACGCACAAGGACTATTCGAACGTCGTGCGCACAGCCGCCGAAGTCTGCAAAGGCAAGGTGCCGATTCTGGCCGGCGCGGGCGGCCCGACGCGCGTCGCGATCGAGTATGCGCGCGAAGCCGAGCGCCACGGCGCGAACGGCATTCTGCTGATGCCGCACTACCTGACCGAAGCCTGCCAGGAAGGGATTGCCGCGCACGCGGAAGAAGTCTGCAAGTCCGTGCCGAACATGGGCGTGATCATCTACAACCGCGCGAACTCCAAGCTTAACGCCGATATGCTCGAAGGGCTGGCCGAGCGCTGCCCGAACCTGATCGGCTTCAAGGACGGCGTGGGCGAGATCGAGAACATGGTGACGATTCGCCGCCGCCTGGGCGACCGCTTCTCGTATCTCGGCGGCCTGCCGACCGCGGAAGTCTATGCCGCGGCGTATAAGGCGCTGGGCGTGCCAGTGTATTCGTCGGCGGTGTTCAACTTCATTCCGAAGACCGCGATGGATTTCTACCGCGCCATTGCCGCGGACGACCACGCAACCGTTGGCAAGCTGATCGACGAATTCTTCCTGCCGTACCTGGCCATCCGCAACCGCCGCGCGGGCTACGCGGTGAGTATCGTCAAGGCGGGCGCGAAGCTCGTCGGCCACAGCGCCGGCCCGGTGCGCGCGCCGCTGACCGATCTGACCGAAGAAGAAATGAGCCAGCTCGACGCGCTCATCAAGACGCTCGGCCCGCAGTAACGCGGCTGGCGCAGCGGGCGTAATCCACAGCCCGCGGCCGTGCATAAGAAATTCAGGAGATGACCATGGAAATGAGCCGCACCGCGAGTGCCACGCACGCCGCGAGTCGCACCAAAGTCCGCTATGCGATCCTGTTGCTGATCTTCCTGATCACGACGTTCAATTACGCGGACCGCGCGACGCTCTCGGTGACCGGCTCGGCCATGCGCGCCGAGTTCGGCTTCGACGCGATCCGCATGGGCTACATCTTCTCGGCGTTCAGTTGGGCCTACGTGCTGTCGCAATTGCCCGCCGGCTGGCTGCTGGACCGCTTCGGCGCGCGGCGCGTCTACGCAGCGAGCATTTTCTTCTGGTCGCTCTTTACCTTGTTGCAAAGCGCCATCGGTCTACTGGGTAGCGCGGCCGCGGCCGTGACCGCGCTGTTCGTGCTGCGCTTCGTGATGGGCGCGGCGGAATCGCCGGCGTTTCCCGCCAACGCCAAGGTCGTGGCGAGCTGGTTCCCAACCAACGAACGCGGCACGGCGTCAGCCATTTTTAATTCAGCGCAATACTTCGCCGCCGTCGTGTTCACGCCGCTGATGGCGTGGCTCACCCATGCGTTCGGCTGGCACATGGTGTATGTCGTGATGGGCGTGACGGGGCTGCTGCTCGCGCTCACGTGGCTGAAGGTGATGAAGAACCCCGCCGATCATCCGCGTGTGTCGCGTGCCGAACTGGAGTACATCGAACAGGGCGGCGGCGTGATCAACGGGCAGACGAACGCCCAGACCGCCACGACCGAAAAGCCGATCGAACAGGCGGGCGGCTGGTTTCTGGTGCGCCAGTTGCTGAGCAACCGCATGCTGCTCGGCGTCTATCTCGCGCAGTACTGCATCAATGTGCTGACCTACTTCTTCCTGACCTGGTTTCCGATCTACCTCGTGCAGGCGCGCGGCATGACGATTCTGCAAGCAGGCCTCGTCGCTTCGCTGCCCGCGATCTGCGGATTCTCCGGCGGCGTGCTCGGCGGCATTCTGTCGGACGGCCTGATCCGGCGTGGGCATTCGCTCACCGTCGCGCGCAAGGTGCCGATTGTGGGCGGCATGCTGCTGTCGGTGTGCATCATCGGCTGCAACTATGTGTCGACCGACTGGGTCGTCGTCGCGCTCATGTCGCTCGCGTTCTTCGGCAAGGGCATCGGCGCGCTCGGCTGGGCGGTTGTCGCCGATACGTCGCCGAAGGAAGCGCTCGGGCTGTCCGGTGCGATCTTCAATATGTTCGGCAACGTGGCCGGCATCGTGACGCCTATCGTGATCGGCTATCTCGTGGCGAAGAGCGGATCGTTCAACGGCGCGCTCGTGTTCGTGGGCCTGAACGCCCTGCTGACCGTGTTCAGCTACCTCGTGATCGTGCGGGACATCAAGCGGGTCGAACTGCGTCCGCGCTGACCGGCCCGCGGTTATCGTACTTCCGCGGCGGCGGTGAAGCGCTCGCTGCCGCCGCGCCGCCCTCCTCAACGCCGCGACCCAACATCCTCCCTGGCTATGGCGCGGAAAATGACATAGCGTATTGATAATCAGTCGTCAGACGACGGTATAATGAAAAACACGCAATATCCGCGACTATCTGATTCAAGGGGCGTTTTCGATGTCTACACCGCTGGCATCCGCAGCACCGCCGCGACGCGCTCGTAATCTCGCCGAGCTGGTCGTCGGCTACGTCACCGAGCAGATTGCGTCCAACGCGTTGAAGCCCGGCGACAAACTGCCAACCGAATCGCAACTCATGGTCACGCTGAGCGTGAGCCGCACCGTCATTCGCGAAGCGATTTCACGCTTGCAGGCGGGCAAGGTCATCGAGACACGGCACGGCATCGGCAGCTTCGTGCTGGAGCCGCAGCGCGAAAAACTGGGTATCGACATGGTGCCCGCCACGACGCTGCGCGACGTGCTGTCGATCCTCGAACTGCGCATCAGCCTCGAAACGGAATGCGCGGGACTCGCCGCTCAACGCGCCAAGCCGGACGACCTGGCGCGCATGCGCGCCGCGCTCGACGCGATCGAAGCCACGCGTCACAACGGGCTCGACAGCGTCGACGCCGACCTGCAGTTTCATATC
Source organism: Paraburkholderia sp. (assembly GCA_036383775.1). Lineage (GTDB taxonomy): Bacteria > Pseudomonadota > Gammaproteobacteria > Burkholderiales > Burkholderiaceae > Paraburkholderia. The sequence continues at coordinate 10,338 of DASVNP010000041.1, forward strand.
TCGGTGGCGCGCGCCACCGGCAACCGCTATTTCGTTGACATCCTCACGCAGATGGGCAGCGCGCTGATTCCGCGCAACCGGCTCGATTCGGCGGGCATTGCGCGCGCGGAGCCGGACGCGTACCTGTCGCTCGTCAATCTCGAGCACGAAAGCATTCTCGAAGCGATCACGCGGCACGACGCGGAAGGCGCGCGCGCGGCCATGCGCATGCACCTGTCCAATAGCCGCGAGCGCTTGCGGCGCGCCAACGAAACGGCTGAGGCGAATAGCTGATTCGTTGCTTCGTCAATGTCGATGCAAAGTGAAATGGCCGGGAGATCCCGGCCATTTTCTTATCCTGCTCGCCAGGTGATGTGGCTTAGCTGCGCGTGATCTCACCATCGCGACGACGCCACAGGTCCAGCGGGTTGCCATCGGCCAACGCCTCGGGCAGCAGGCCGGCCGGGAAATCCTGATAGCACACCGGGCGCAGGAAGCGCTCGATCGAGGTTGTGCCCACTGACGTCGCGCGGCTATCCGACGTAGCCGGGAACGGGCCGCCGTGCACCATCGCGTGCGAAACCTCGACACCCGTCGGGAAGCCGTTGACGAGAATCCGGCCGGCTTTGCGTTCGAGAATCGGCACAAGCTTTTTCGCCGCCGCCAGGTCCGCACTGTCCATCTGCACCGTAGCGGTCAGCTGACCGGCAAAGTGTTCGGCAACCGCAAGCAGCTCCGCCTCGTCCTTGCAACGCACGATGGTCGACGCCGGGCCGAACACCTCGTCTTCCAGCGCCGGTGTGGCGAGGAAGGTCTGCGCGTCGGTCACGAACAACGCCGCGCGCGCCTGCGTCGGGCCCGTTGCGTCCACACCATGCGCGACGGCCTCGACGCCCTTGATGGCCGCCAGCTTGCCCTCGCCTTCTTCATAGGCTGCGTGAATGCCGGACGTCAGCATGGTCTGCGCGGGCTTGCCGCTCAGCGCGCCGGATGCCGTGGCGACAAAATCCTTGAGCGCGTCGCCGTCGACGGCAATCGCGAGGCCCGGGTTGGTACAGAACTGGCCGGCGCCAAGCACCAATGAATCGACGAAGCCACGCGCGATGCTCTCGCCACGCTGAGCCAGCGCATTCGGCAGAAGGAACACAGGGTTGATGCTGCTCATTTCGGCGTAGACCGGAATCGGTTCGGCACGCGCCGCCGCGACGCGCATCAGCGAGGTGCCGCCGGCGCGCGAACCGGTGAAGCCCACCGCCTTGATGGCCGGATGCGCGACCAGCGCTTCACCAACGGAATTGCCCGCGCCGACGATCAGCGAGAACACGCCTTCCGGCAGGTCCAACTCCTGCGCGACGCGCTGGATCACCCGGCCGACCATCTCCGAAGTGCCGAGGTGAGCGCGGTGAGCCTTCACCACCACCGGGCAACCGGCCGCGAGCGCCGCCGCCGTGTCGCCGCCCGCGACCGAGAACGCGAGCGGAAAATTGCTGGCGCCGAACACCGCCACCGGACCCAGCGGGATCTTTTGCATGCGCAGATCGGAACGCGGCAGCGGCTTGCGCTCCGGCAGCGGCGAATCGAGCGTGGCGGCGAGCCATTGCCCGGCGCGCACGACTTGCGCGAATAGCTTGAGCTGCCCGGTCGTGCGGCCGCGCTCACCTTCCAGGCGCGCCTTCGGCAAGCCCGACTCCTGGTGCGCCCGCTCGATCAGCGCATCGCCCAGCGCGGTGATACCGTCGGCGATACGCTCCAGAAACTCGGCGCGCACCGCGAGCGGCAGGTGCCGGTACGGATCGAACGCCTGACGTGCCAGTTCGCAGGCCTGTTCGACACGCGCAACCGAGCCGCTGCCGAAAACCGGCTCCGCGATGTCGGTTCCCGTGGCAGGATTGAACGAACGCAGGGGTTTTTCCTCGCCGTGCACCGCTTTGCGACCGATCAGCATTGCACCGGTAATGGACATTTCGCTTCCTTTGAATGAAGGATTAAGATATAGGTCATCCTACAACATGTCGAGGCTCACACGCAACCGGAACCGCTTGTCCGGAGAGGAATTCGGGTTTACCTGACCGTTACAACCGGTAGTGCCAGTGCTAATCTGCATCAAGACATACGACGACTTATAACTTGCGTTTCTGTCGTTACCGAAAGTTGCCCGCCCCATCGCCGTCCGAGGAAACCAGCCCATGACAGCCGCCACGCCCTACCAGCCCTTACCCAATAGCTTCCGCCGAGCGGTGCGCGGCGGCGAAACCCTGATCGGCTGCTGGGCGTCGCTCGCCAGTCCGATCGTAACCGAACTGCTCGGCACGGTCGGCTTCGACTGGATGCTGCTGGATGCCGAACACGCACCGAACGACGTCCTGACGCTTATTCCCCAGTTAATGGCGCTCAAGGACAGTGTCAGCGCACCGGTCGTGCGGCCGCCGGCCAACGACAGCGTGTTCATCAAGCGGCTCCTCGATAGCGGCTTTTCGAATTTCCTGGTGCCGTTCGTCGACAGCGCCGAAGAGGCAGCCCGAGCCGTCGCCGCCACGCGCTACCCGCCGCAAGGCATTCGCGGCGTGTCGGTGAGCCAGCGCGGCAATCGCTATGCAACAGTGCCGGATTACTTCGACATCGCCAACGACAACGTCTGCGTGATCGTGCAGATCGAAAGCCGCAAGGCCGTCGACTCGATCGACGAGATTCTCGCGGTGGACGGCGTCGATGGCGTGTTCGTCGGCCCCTCCGATCTCGCGGCCGCGTACGGCCATCTCGGCAACGCGGGCCATCCTGACGTGCAGCAGGCGATCGCACGCGTGTTCGAACGCGCGCAGGCGGCGGGCAAGCCAAGCGGCATTCTCGCGCCGGTGCAGGCCGACGCTGAGCGCTATATGTCGATGGGCTGCAGCGTCATCGCGGTTTGCGCCGATATGGGACTGCTCAAGGGCGCCGCGCAGACGGTCCAGAAACACTTCATGCAGAAACAGGCCGGCCAGCAATAGTCTGGCCGCCATGACCTCTCCGGAGCATTCCATGCAAAAAGCAGGCTTTATCGGACTCGGCATTATGGGCAAGCCCATGGCCGCCAATCTCCTCAAGAACGGCGTTGCGCTGGCGGCGTACACGCGCAGCGGCGTGCCCGACGATCTCGTCCAGTCGGGTGCCGTGGCGTGCGACAGCCCGGCCGCGGTGGCCGCGCACGCCGATGTGATTTTCGTCATGGTGCCGGATACGCCCGACGTCGAGCGAGTGCTGTTCGGCGAACAGGGTCTTGCCGGTGCGTTGCGCGCGGGACAAACGGTGGTCGACATGAGCTCGATTTCGCCGATGGCCACGCGCGACTTCGCGGCCCGTGTGCGCGAGCACGGCGCGGACTATCTCGACGCACCGGTTTCCGGCGGTGAAGTCGGCGCCAAGGCCGGCTCCCTGACCATCATGGTGGGCGGCGAGCCGGCCACCTTCGAGCGCGTCAAGCCGCTCTTCGACATGATGGGCAAGAACGTCACGCTGATCGGCGCAGTCGGCGCCGGCCAGGTGTGCAAGGTCGCCAACCAGGTGATCGTGGCCGCGACCATCGAGGCCGTCGGCGAAGCATTGCTGCTCGCCTCCAAAGCCGGCGTCGATCCGGCGCGCGTGCGCGAAGCGCTGATGGGCGGGTTCGCGTCGTCGCGCATTCTCGAAGTGCACGGCGAGCGCATGACCAAACGCACTTTCGATCCGGGCTTCCGCATCGAGCTGCACCAGAAGGATCTGAACCTCGCGCTTTCCACCGCGCAAGCGCTCGGCGTGTCGCTGCCGAATACCGCCACCTGCCAGGCGCTATTCAACGCCTGCGTGGCGCACGGCGGCAAGGCATGGGACCACTCGGCGATGGTGCGAGCGCTCGAAGTGCTCGCCAATCACGAAATCGGCCAGCAACCCGCTTAAGCTGCACGCCCCTCCCCTAAGCGCCGCTTCGTCTTGGACGGAGCGGCGCTTTCGCGCGCTCGCGTTCTTCGCGATCCGGCTACGACGACTGCCTCATTTCCACTTCGTAGCTATCCATGGCAAATACTAAGGATGACGTATCGACAGTGAACGTCACCGGTGAGACATGTGCCACTGACCACCAACCGTTTTCGACAACACCCACCAGATGCAAGGAGATATTCGCGGCAACGAACGATTAGAACAACCGCAGCACGGAAAAGAAATGGCGGCACCACTCGGGCGTCGCCATTTCATTTCCAGTCCCGCCGGATCAACGGCCAGGACTCATCGCGCAGAAGCGTGACTCATTTCGCCACCGCACCCGCCGTGCTCCAGTGCGGTTCAGGCATCTTGTCAGCGCTTTTCGCCAGCAGGCACACCACAGCGGCCGCGATAATGTCGAACACCGCCAGCACCACGAACAGCGGGCTGTAACCGATCTGCGTGACCAGCACGCCGAACAGCGCCGTAAAGGCCGCCGCGCCCAGATAACCCGCCATGCCGCCCATGCCGGTCGCGGTGGCGACCTCGTTCTTGCCGAACATATCGGAGGTAATCGCATACAGCGCGCCCGACAAGGTCTGGTGAGCGAAACCGCCGACGCACAGCAGCGCCACCGCCACGTAAGGACTCGCCACCAGGCCCACGCAAGCCGGTCCGATCATGCACAGCGCACCGACCACGAACACCATCTTGCGCGACGTGAAGAGCGACACTTTCGCGTACTTGTGAAACAGCGGGCTCAGATAGCCACCGAGCACGCAGCCGATATCCGCGGCCAGAAACGGCATCCATGCGTACAGCGCGACTTCCTTCAGGTTCATGTGCCGCTCAGTCATCATGTACAGCGGAATCCACGCGTTGAAGGTCTGCCAGGCGGGCTCGGAGAGAATGCGCGGAATCCCGATCGCCCAGAAGTCGCGGCTGCCGAGCATGGCGACCCAGTTACGCTTGGCCGTGCCGAGATCGCTGTGCTTCGTTTCCTGCCCGCTGAGAATGTACTCGCGCTCGTCATCGCCCAGCAGCTTCTGCTTGCGCGGATGCTTGTAGAGCGCCATCCACAGCACGCTCCAGACGATCCCCGCCACGCCGACGATCACGAACGCCAGCTGCCACTCTCCGTGCAACAGCGCCCAGACCACCAGCGGCGGCGCCAGCAGCGCGCCGATGGACGAGCCGATGTTGAACCAGCCGATCGCCACCGAACGCTCCTTGGCCGGAAACCATTCGCTCGTCGCCTTGACGCCGGCCGGAATGCCGGCCGCCTCGGCGATACCGAGCAGCCCGCGGAAGAACGCGAGGCTGCGCCAGCCCGTCGCCCACGCCGCCGCGGCGCAAGCCAGCGACCAGGCGAGCGCGAAGGCCGCAAAGCCGAGCTTGGTGCCGACGGTATCGAGCACGAAGCCCGCCACCGGCTGCATGAATGCGTAACACAACTGCCATGCCACCACCACGTGCGCGTACTGCTCGGTCGTGATGTGAAGGTCCTTCATCAACGTCGGCGCGGCGACTGACAGCGTATTGCGCGCGAGGTAGTTGATGATGAGTCCGGCCGCGACCAGGCTAACCATCCACCAGCGGATGCCCTTGATTTTCATTGCTACGTCTCCTCGTAATCCTTTACTGCTCAGACAGGCCGTGCCGCGCAAGCGCCCGCGCCATCGGGGCCGGCATCGTCGAGCGAATAGTCGATACCGACAAAGCTGCCACCCTGGAAGCGCTGGCCGAGCGCGTCGAGCGGATTCGGCCGCGCGAGAATTTCCTCGGCGTAAACTTCGGCGTCCTGTGTCGGGTGATAACCCAGACGCTCGGCGCCGCTGTTGTCCCACCAGCTACGGGTGTTGGCCGAGACGCCCCAAATTGTCAGGAATCCTACGTCCTTCGCCTCGACGCAACGGTCGAGAAAATGCAGCAGGTCCTGATGACCGAACCAGGTGCTCAAATGACGGGGCTCGGTCGGCCGCTCGAGGCAACTGCCGATGCGCACGCAAACACTCTCAATGCCGTGCTTGTCCCAGTACATTCTGGCAAGCGCTTCGCCCCACACCTTGCTCAGGCCGTAGAAACCGTCCGGGCGCAGCTCGCAGTCGAGGCCGAGACGCTCGGTGACGGGGTACATGCCGATCGCGTGGTTCGAGCTGGCGAACACGATGCGCCGCACGCCTTGCCGGCGCGCGCCTTCATACACTTCGACCAGCCCGCGCAAATTGTTCTCGATGATTTCGGGCAGCGGCCGCTCCACGCTCGTTCCCGCGAAATGGATCAGCACGTCGACGCCTTCGAGCAGGCGATCCACGACGGCCGGATCGCGCAGATCCCCGTGCATCACGTCTTCGCCTTCCACGAGCGGCACCAGGGGCTTCGAGCCCGCGGCCGAGCGCAACGGCGTGCCGCGCGCAATCAACGCAGCGCGCACGACCGAGCCTAGCTGACCGCCGGCTCCACTCAGAGCAATCTTCTTCATAAGGTTCCTTTACTGCGCCACGCGCGATCGAACTGGAGGATCGTCGGAAAATCGTAGTTGTACGATAACGTACTATCACCGATGCCAAGCGCGATTTCAATTAGGCACTTACCCTTATTCCAGCTCCCAATATCTTGAATTTCCCTTAATAAACAAATCTATAGGACATTCATATTTATGTGACATCGTATAACTAAAATGTCTCCTTTTTCCTCGAATCGCCATTCACCGCACCACGCCGCTCGACCCCGAGTATCCTCACGCAAGCACGCGTAGACTTGATTCGTTTGCGCTCCAACCGAGCTACTGTCGTGCTCCGGCAAGGCGCCCTCTTCGGCCCATTCATTTTTAGCGTCGCACGCCACCATGCTCACCGACCACTGCTCCGTGAAGTCCGTCACCCTGCCCGCCGAATCGGGTGTCGCCCGGCTGTACGACGAACCGGACCTGGCCGACGCGTACGCGGTGCGCCTGCCCGAGAACGCGATCGACGACCCGGAATTGCTGGCGCGCTTTGTATTCGCCCATCAGGCGGGCTGGATCGCGAAACTGCTGCGCTTGCGCGATGCGATCGTCGCCCGCTTCGGGCTGAAAACGGCGGCGCAGTTGCGCGCCCAGGACCCGGCCACCGCCCGGGAGCGCGTCGACTTCTTCCGGATCTACGCGCGCAGCGCACACGAGATCATCATCGGCGAAGACGACAGCCATCTCGACTTCCGGGTCTCGCTGCTGCAGCAAACCCGCGACACGCGCGACGGCTGCTCGCGCTATCTGGTCCTCTCCACCGTCGTGCATTGCCACAATGCGCTCGGCCGTTTCTACATTCTCGTCATCGCACCGTTCCACCGTCTGGTGGTCCGCTCGTCATTGCAGCGGGCGGCGCGCATCGGCTGGCCGGTCGCCTGAGGGTTCGTCAGGCATATCCGCATCCTGGTGCATGAACTCATCCGAACAGCACCACCGCCCAGCGTGCGCATGAGAGAAACGCCCCGACCGCATTGCTGCAGCGCGGTCGATTGCCGCAGTTGCGCCGCGAGCGCGCGGAGCACGCGCACCAAGGCAATCAGGGAAACTTGATACCCATCAAGGGTTTGCCGTCTCAAAATCGAAAAATGCCGCAAAACAAGGTGGTTTTTTGACGCACGTCGCGGCGCAGCAAAAATTCCTCTCATCCCCTACTCTTGCGCCATCTGCCCAGCGCAGTGCGCACCGACAACGGTCGACGCGCGTAGTCCGCCCTCGCGGGCATCACGCACTTCACGCTCATGAACTCCGCTCTATCGGCATTCGATCTCGCGCGCATCCAGTTTGCGTTCACCGTCTCGTTTCACATCGTTTTTCCGGCGCTCAGCATTGGCCTCGCCAGCTTCATTGCCGTGCTCGAATGGCGCTGGCTGAAAACCGGCAAGGCGTACTACAAAGACCTTTGCCTGTTCTGGTCGAAGATCTTCGCAGTGGCCTTCGGCATGGGGGTCGTCTCCGGCGTGGTGATGAGCTATCAGTTCGGCACCAACTGGTCGGGCTTCTCCAGTTTCGCCGGCCCCATCACCGGGCCGCTGTTGATGTACGAAGTGATGACCGCGTTCTTCCTCGAAGCGGGCTTCCTCGGCATCATGCTGTTCGGCTGGCAGCGCGTGAGTCCGCGCGCCCACTTCGGCGCCACGCTGATGGTGGCGATCGGCACGCTGATTTCGACCTTCTGGATTCTCGCCTCCAATAGCTGGATGCAAACGCCGCAAGGCTTCGAAGTGGTGAACGGCCATGTCGTGCCGCTCGACTGGTTCAAGATCATTTTCAATCCGTCGTTCCCGTACCGGCTCGCGCATATGGCGCTCGCTGCCTTCATCGTCGCGGGGCTGGTGGTCGCGGCGGTCGGCGCGTGGCATCTGCTGCGCGGGCGGCGCGATCCGGCCGTCAAGAAGATGTTCTCGATGGCGCTCTGGCTGCTGCTGATTCTCACGCCGATCCAGGCGTTCGTCGGCGATCAGCATGGGCTGAACACGCGCGAATATCAGCCGGCCAAGATCGCGGCGATCGAAGGCCTGTGGGACACCGAGAAAGGCGGCACCGCGCTGAACCTGTTCGGCATTCCGGACATGCAGGCGGAAACCACGCGCTATGCGGTATCGATTCCGCACCTGGGCAGCCTGATCCTCACGCATAGCTGGGACGGCGAAATTCGCGGTCTCAAGGAATTCCCGCCGCAAGACCGGCCGAACTCGACAGTGGTGTTCTGGAGCTTTCGCATCATGGCCGGCCTCGGCATGCTGATGATCTTGCTGTCGGTGACCGCGTGGGCGCTGCGCCGCCGCGAACGCCTGTTCGAATCGAAGTGGTTCCTGCGCTTCGCCGTGGCCATGGGCCCGACCGGCTTCATCTCGCTGCTGGCCGGCTGGGTGACCACGGAAGCCGGCCGTCAGCCGTGGGTCGTGTACGGCGTGATGCGCACTTCGCAGGCCGTGTCGCCGCTCACCACGCAGCAAGTCAGCGTCTCGCTGATGACCTTCGTGATTGTGTACTTCCTCGTGTTCGGCACCGGCGTCTACTACATGCTCAAGCTGATGCGCTCGGGGCCGGCCCTGCCAGGCAGCACACCTCACAGCGCGCCGCACGACACCCCGCATGGGACGCCGGAGCGCCTGCCGAACCCGGCCGCGCGCCGCCCGCTCGCGAGCGCCGATCACATGATCGACGCCGTCTGAACCTACCCTGTATCACTAGCTGCTTGCGAGAAAGAAAATGGACGTAACCGTAGTGTGGGCCGCGATCATCGCGCTGGGCCTTTTCATGTATGTGGTGCTGGACGGCTTCGATCTGGGCATCGGCATCGTGTTCCCGTTCTTCCCCGATGAGAAAGAACGCGACCTGATGATGAACACCGTCGCGCCGGTATGGGACGGCAACGAAACCTGGCTGGTGCTCGGCGGCGCGGGTCTCTTCGCCGTGTTTCCCGCGGTCTACTCGACCGTGCTCTCCGCGCTGTATTTGCCGCTGATCTTCATGCTCGTGTGTCTGATCTTTCGCGGCGTGTCGTTCGAGATTCGCGCCAAGGCCAAGCGCACGAAGCATCTGTGGGACCTGGCGTTTATCGGCGGCTCGGCGGGCGCGGCGTTCTTTCAGGGCATCGCGCTGGGCGCGTTCCTGCAAGGCATTCCCGTGAACGATGGCGCGTATGCCGGCGACGCCTTCGGCTGGCTCACCCCGTTCAGCCTGCTCACGGGGCTCGGACTCGTCGTGACCTATGCGCTGCTCGGCTGCTGCTGGCTGGTGGCGAAAACCGAGGGCGATCTGCAACGCCGGCTGCATCGCGTGGTCTGGCCGCTGACGCTCGTGCTGCTCGGCTTCATCGCGATAGTCAGCCTGTGGACGCCGCTCCAGGATCCGACTATCGCGCAGCGCTGGTTCCACGACGGTCTCTTCTATCGCCTGCTGCCGGCGCCGTTCCTCGTGGCCGTCTGCGCATTCTTCATGTATCGCGCGGTGCGCGAGCGGCATCACAACACGCCGTTCGCTCTGGCGCTGCTGCTGGTGCTGCTCGGTTACGCGGGCTTGCTGGTGAGCCTGTGGCCGTATGCGATTCCGTCGAGCATGACGCTGTGGGAAGCCGCAGCGCCGCGCTCAAGTCAGATGTTCACACTGGTTGGCGCAGCGGTGATTCTGCCGGTCATCGTTGCTTATACGACGATGGGTTACTGGGTATTTCGAGGCAAGGTGCGTCATGGCGACCAACATCATTATCACTAAGCCGGCCAATACCGGTAGCAGGCTCGGCGCAACTCACAACGCATCGCCCGCGTCGGCGCGCAACCTGCCCGGCTGGCTATGGTTCATCGCGCTATGGTGCGTTGGCGTGGGTTCGGCCATATCGCTCGGCTTCGCGTTCAAGCTGCTGATGAATGCAACGCTATTTGCAGTCAAATAGAACTGTTTTTGCCGCGATTCGATCTGGCGCGCATAACCTTCGGAATCCTGCATGGGCGCCTTCAAAATCGGCCCTCGCGGCTCGTCTACCAAGCAAGCCGGAACCTATGCGCGGGAGACCTGCCTTACACAGCGTGCGGAGCATCGGACCTGCCGGCGATCATACAAATAAAAGCCCGCTCAGGCATTCAAGCGGCCCGTTGGCGGAAGCCCTCCTTGGGCACACGCCAAATGGTGCACCGCGCCGCCGATCGGGCCTATGATCACGGGGTAGCCGGCCATGATGCGATTCACGAGCAGAAACGTAAAACGAAACCTCATAACGGCAGTAGTCCACAACGGGCAGGTCCGACTCGCGGAGACATCATGAAGTTTCTTGTGGCCGACGACCATGAACTGATCCGGCAAGGCGTCAAGACCATGCTGCGCGGCCTCGATCCCGAGGCCCAGTTCGACGAAGCCGACAACTGGGAAACGCTCGCCACCCTCGCGCGGCCCGACGCCGATCACGATCTCGCCATCGTCGATCTGCATATGCCGGGCATGAGTGGCGCAACGTCGCTCGAAGTGCTGTTGAAGGCGAATCCCGCGCTGCCGCTCGTCGTTCTTTCCGCCGAAGAATCGCCCGACGAAATGCGCGCCGTGCTGGCCGCCGGCGCGCTCGGCTTCGTGCCGAAGCGCCAGCCCGCCAGCGTCATGCTCAAGGCAATCGAACTGGTGCTCTCAGGCGGCGCTTATGTGCCGATGGAAGCCCTCAGCCTGCTGGGCTCGCGCGACACGCCACAGGCCACGCCCGCGCGTGCCGAAGCGGCCGCAGAACTTGAGCCCCACGGGGCGGCTCACGCGGGCGCGCACGCACCCGGCCAGGCCGGCGCCGCGCTCACCGAACCGCTCGCGCAGATACCGGCGTTGCAGCCGCACCAGCAGCATTTGCTGGAGAACCTGTCGCCGCGTCAACAGGACATCATGCGGCTCGTGCATCGCGGCTGGACCAACAAGATGATCGCGCGCGATCTGGGCGTCGCGGAAGGCACGGTGAAAGTGCATCTCTCGGTGATCTTCCGGGCGCTCGGCGTCCATAACCGTTCGACGGCAATCGCGGTGATCAACGGCTGGCTCGAAGCCGGCAAAACGCTGTAGCACGCACGAGGCCAACGACAAGCGGCGTGCGCGCCGCCCTCCGCTACTTTTGCGGTTCGCTTTGGGACTGGCTTTGGGACTGGCTTTGGGACTGACTGCGCGCTCCGAGTTTCGCCTCGCCGTGCGCCTGAGTCCCGGCAGCCTGCATCACGCCATTCACTGCCTGGCCACCCGCCTCACGTGCCGTTGGGTCCACGCGCGCTTCCAGCGCGGCCGCCGCGCGCCCCTTGTTCAATTCCGCCTGCTGCCACAGTACTTCCAGCGTGCGCCGCAAGCGCGCCGGCGTGACCGGCTTATGAAGCACCGGAATCCCTTGCAATGAAAGCGCCGCCAGTTCCGCTGACGCCATGTCGCCGGTGATCAGCAGCGTCACCGCATTGTCGTGGCCCGCGCGCGCGAGGGCGTTGCGCACGGCCGTCAGCGCCTGCGCGCCGGTACGGTGATTCGCCAGCTGGTAGTCGCATAGCACGGCATCCGGCACGAAGCCGCCGGCGAGCGCCGCGAGCGCTTCGGTCTCGTCGCGCGCGCCTTGCACACTGCAACCCCAGCGCCCCAGCAGACTCACGAGGCCCTCGAGTATCGACGGTTCGTCGTCGATGCAGAGCACGCGCCGCCCTTGCGCTGACGATCCGCCGACCACGGTTTCGTTCAGGCTGGCCACGATCGCACTGGCGTCGCCCGCCTGCACCGGAAAGCGGAACACGGAGCCGCGGCCCGTCGCCGAACGCAATTGCAACTCGCCGCCAAGCAGATCGACCAGACGCTTCACCGTCGGCAAACCGAGTCCGTGCCCCTGGCGCGCGTCGCGCTGCGGATTGGCGACCTGATAGAACTCTTCGAAAACGCGCTCATGCTCCTCGACAGGAATGCCGATGCCCGAGTCGCGTACTTCGATAAAGCCGCCCGTCTGCCGACCCGCGCGGCGAAAGCCCAGCCAGATCGCGCCTTCCTCGGTGTATCGCACCGCGTTCGACAGGAGATTGCTCAATACGCGTTCGAGCAGCACCGGATCGTCGTGCACGATCATCGCAGTCGGTGCGATGCGCAGTGCCAGCCCTTTGGCTGCGGCCTGCGGACGGTACTGGCTGCCGACCCGTTCAAACAGTTCGGACAAGCGGAAATGCAGCCGGATCACCTGGGTCACGCCGCTTTCGAGCCGCGCGAGATCGAGCACCTGATTGAACAACTGGTTCAACGCCTCGACGTTGTAGACGATGTGCTCGGCGGTCTTCGCGTGTTGCACGGGTGTCGCAGCCGTGTCGTTGAGCGAGGCCGCGAGCAGGCCGATCGCATGCAGCGGCTGACGCAGATCGTGACTGGCCGCCGCAAAAAAACGCGTCTTGGCGAGGCTCGCTTCTTCGGCCAGCCGCTTTTGCGCGGCCAGCGACTCCGCTAGGTATTGCTGATCGACGCGCGCCTGCACGACCTGCCTGAACAGCTTGCGATAGCTCAATGCGTAGACATTGATCGCGCAGAAGAAGAAAGCGAGGACGATGGCGAGAATCGTACGGTCGAAGGTATGCGTGCCGAAATGCAGCACGATCGACGGAACCAGCAAGAACGGAATCGAGGTCGAAAAATTTAGCAGGTCGAAACCATTCGACATGAACACGCCCGCGGCAAGCGTGACGAGCATGACCGTGTGCAACAGCGGCAAGTCGGTTTGCGGACTCTGGAACGCGAACCATATCGCAAGGCCCGGCGCGCTGTACAACAGCATGCCGCGCAGCGCGTGCAGATAGATCCACCCACGCGGCGAGGCGAGCTGTGGATAGCGGCGGTTGCAGATCCACAGCGCGAGGCCGGCGCAATTGGCCGCGGCGTAGAAACCAAAGCACGCAATAAACAGGTGCGGCGAGGGTATCGCCGGCCAATAGATCGCCACCAGCACCGCAATCGAAAACCAGTGCGAAAAGAAAGCGATCGGATCTTGCGCATACAGCACGCGCACCAGGTCTTCGTCGATGGCACGCTGGATCGGGTCGGCCCGCATTGCGCGGTCTCCTTGAGTGTTCTGGTGCAGCCCCTTTATTGTCAGACGAATACGATGCGTTTTTGCCAGGCGGCGAATTTGCCGGATGGCGAATTTGCCGGATGGTTTACCCGGCAGTTTACCCATCAGCTACCACTTAATCCATATAGGCGAAGCCGCCGCCGGAAACCATACTGATTTCACATTTCAGCGCGGCTTCAACCCCCGGTATCCACACCCCGCCTGCACGCCAGGCTCACCGCGCTCCCTGCCTAACCCTTATGGAGGTTTTCATGGGCGCAGTTCCCAGCCACGATTTCGTCCGCAGTCTCGACGATGCGGTCCTGCCCGATTTGTGGCGCCGGCGTACCCGGCTGTCCGGCGACGAAATGGTTTCGATGGTCGAACTGGTCAAACGGGCGCTGCGGACCTATCACCCGCTCGAATTGCAGGCACTTGGCGAGGACAAGGAAGAACTGGTCGCGCAGTTCATTTACGCGAAAGTGCTGCGGCTCGCGCCTGGCCACACGGAAACCCACGCCTGCGCCGACAGCGCGCCGTCCAACGGCTACGCGGTGTGCGCCTATTTCCGCCGCTATCTGATCGACTGCCTGCGCAGCGCGGGCCATCAGCGCAACGTGTCGATGGAAAACGAAGGCATGGCGCAAGAAATCGACCTGCACGCACAAGCGCTCGAGGATCCGGTGGAAAGCGTGCTGCTGCAGTACGGCCTCGACGAACAGCGCGTGCGGCTTTCGGCGCGCGCTTTCATCGAAAGCCTCGACGAGCCCGAGCGGATCGTGCTGGCCGGCAGTCTCGGCTGGTGCTCCGAAGGCAAAGGCGGTTTGTCGGCAGTCGCAGCGCAGCATCGGGTCCCCTCATATCACTATCGCGCCGTCAAACTCGGCGTCACCATGAAAAAGACGGCCGGCGCCCAAGAATTTTCCAATACCAAGATTGGCCGCTGGCTCACGGATGAACTCGGCATCGAGATCGCCGTCGACAATCGGGAAGCCATCCTGCTCGCGCTGAACCTGCTCGCCGCCGAGTCGAGCGACAGCGAATTGAATGAAGTAGCCGCCTAAAAGCGCTCGTAGGCGAGCGCTCCCGCCCACGCCGGTCCGCGACTGTCGTTTCGACACGCCGCGGGCCCGGCCCACCGGCTTCGCGTACTGCATACGACGCGCCTTTGCTTGTTGCCGGACATTACCTAGGATACAAAAGCCGCAGCAGCACGCCGTCTTGCATCCGAAGTCCAGGTCTTTCCTTCCCTGTATTCCGTTCCTGACGAGGTGGTCCTGATGAACCGCTTATCGAGCGCCGTGACGGCGATCCAATCGCATTACGATGTGATCGTGGTGGGTTCGGGCTACGGCGGCGCGATTGCCGCCAGCCGCATGGCACGCGCAGGCCGCCGCGTCTGCGTGCTCGAACGCGGGCGCGAATTCATGGCCGGCGAATTTCCCCGCACACCGTTTCAAGGCACCGAGCAGGTGCAATACAACACGGCCGTGGCGCACATCGGCTCGCCGCTCGCGCTGCTCGAAGTCCATGTGAACGAAGACGTCAACGCGGTGGTGGGCTGCGGTCTCGGCGGCACCTCGCTCATCAATGCGAACGTCGCGCTCGAAGCCGACCCGCGCCTCTGGGACGACGAACGCTGGCCCGCCGCGCTGCGGGCCGACAAGGCCGGCCGCGATCAGGGCTATGCGCGCGCGCGAGCCATGCTGCAACCGTCGCCGGTGCCTGACGACTATCCCGTGCTGCCAAAACTGCAGGCACTCGAAATGTCGGCGCGGGGACTGGATATGCACGCTCAATTCAGCCGCCCGCCGATCACCGTCACCTTCACCGATGGGCCGAACGCCGCGGGCGTAGAGCAAAAGGCTTGCGTAGGCTGCGGCGATTGCAATTCGGGCTGCAACTACGACGCAAAGAATTCGACGCACATGAACTATCTGCCCGATTCCGTCGCACACGGTGCGCAGATTTTCACCGGCGCGGCCGTGCATTCGGTGGTGCGCGACGCGGCCACGGGGAAATGGACCGTGGGCTACCAGCTGGTGAGCCTCGGCCGTGAAAGCTACGGTGCGCCGGATCTGTTCGTGAGCGCGGATATCGTCATCGTCTCGGGCGGCACGATCGGATCGACCGCCCTGCTGTTGCGTTCCCGCGAGCGGGGGCTGAGCGTCTCCGCCATGCTCGGCGAACACTTCACCGGCAACGGCGACGTGCTCGCCTTCGCGTACAACACCGAGCCCGTGATCAACGGCGTCGGCTGGGGAGCGCACGAACCGGGCGAGATCCCGCCGGTCGGGCCGACCATCACCGGCCTCATCGATCACCGCCATACCGACAATGTGAAGGATGGCTACGTAATCGAAGAAGGCTCGCTCGCCGGGGCGGTTGGCGCGGCGCTGGTCGGCGCGCTCGGCGCTGCCGCGCCGCTGGAAGGCGTGGATGTCGCGCCGCGCTCGGCCGAACAGCAACTCGCTTACGACGCCCGCGTGCTCGAGAGCTTCCTGCGCGGACCCTATCACGGCGCACTCAACCACACGCAAAGCTACCTCGTCATGGCCCACGACGACGAAAGCGGCCAGATCAAGGTGGATGACAAAGGCCAGCCGCGCATCGTCTGGAACAAGGCCGGCAAGCAGCCGCTCTTTCAGTCGATCGAGGAAGTCCTGAAGCAGGCGACCGTGCCCATCGGCGGCAAATACATGCGCGATCCGATTTCCACGGATATTCTCGGCGACCGGACCGTTACCGTGCATCCGCTTGGCGGGTGCGGCATGGCCGAGGACGCGACGCACGGCGTGATCGACCACATGGGCCGCGTATTCAGCGGCAAAGATGGCACCGCGGTGCACGACGGTTTGTACGTGATGGACGGCGCCGTCATGCCGATGTCGCTGGGCGTCAATCCGCTCCTGACGATTTCCGCGCTGGCGGAACGCAATTGCGCGCTGCTCGCGGCCGCACATGGCTGGAACATCGACTATGCGTCGAAAGGCACCGCCGGCACGCCGCCGCCCCAGAAGATCGGCCTGCGCTTCACCGAGACGATGGTCGGCACATATACGCCTGCTGTAGCGGGCGATGCCGCCACCAGTCCGATCGAATTCACGCTGACTGTCGAGTCGGACGATCTCGCCGATATGCTTGGCAATCCGCAGCATCTGGCGCAAACGGCTGGCACGCTGACCTGCCCCGCGTTGTCGGCGCAACCCATGACGATCAGCGACGGCACCTTCAATCTGTTCGTGGTCGACGAATCGGACGTGGATGAGCGCAACATGAATTACCACATGAAGCTCAATTCGACCGAAGGCAAGACCTACTATCTCAGCGGGAAAAAGATCATCACGCGCACGTCGCCGATCAATCTGTGGGAGCAGACCAACACGCTCTATACGGAGCTTCGCGAATCATCGCAAGCCGATGCCCCGTTGATCGGCAAGGCGACGCTGGTCGTCACCCCGGAGAATTTCCTCAAAGAGCAACGCACGCTCGAAGTCACCCACGCACCGGATCTGAAGACGCGCCTCGAATGGACCTTGAAATTCGGCAAGTTTTTCGCGGGCGTGCTGTTCAACGAATACGGCGGTGTAGCCGCGCCCTTGCAGTTCTATAACCCCAATGCGCAACCGCGTCTGAAGCGCGCGCTGCGCGCACCTGCGCCGCAAGTCGTGTTCTTCGATACGCCCGACGGAACGAAGTTACGGCTCACGCGCTATCTCGACCCCGATCGCAAAGCGGCGCGCCCTGTGCTGCTGATTCACGGCTCCGGCGTATCGAGCCGGATCTACTCCACTGACCTGATCGCGACCAACCTGGTCGAGTATCTTTGCGCGTCCGGCTACGACGTGTGGCTCGTCGATCTGCGTGTCAGCATCGAAATGCCGAGCGTGCTCGTGCCGACCAACGTCGACAAAGTGGCACGCGAGGACATTCCGGCCGCGGTCGCCACCATCCGCAAGCTGACCGGTGCACCGGATATTCAGGTGCTCGCACACTGCCTGGGCGGATTGGCGTTGAGCATGTCGCTGATGTCCGGGCTCGAAGGCGTGCGCTCGGCGGTGATTTCCCAGGTATCGGCGCATCCGGTGCCGGGCACGCTGGAGAAGATCAAGTGCGGGCTGCATATTCCCGACATCATGGAACATCTCGGCGTGCTCGACCTGACCGCCTATACGGAACACAAATCCTGGCCACAGAATCTGCTCGACGAAGCGCTCAGGTTCTATCCGGTCAATCACAGGGAAGGCTGCGGCAGTCCGATCTGCCATCGCGCGACGTTCCTGTATGGCTTGCTCTACGAACATGAGCAATTGAACGAGACGCTTCACTCGAATCTGCAGGAATTGCTCGGTGTGCACGACGTCGAGGTATTCAAGCATCTAGCCGCGATGGTGCGCGCTGGCAAAGTGGTCGACGCGGCGGGTAAGGATGTCTATCTGAGCGGCGCAAACGGCATGAAAGGGCTGGAAGGCATGCGCCTGCCGATCGGGTTTATCCACGGCGAGAAGAACGAAACGTATTTGCCCATCAGCACGCAGCGTACGTATGAGATGCTGGTCCAGCATTTCCCCGAGCAGCCCTACGAACGGCATCTGATTCCGGGCTACGGGCATATCGACTGCATCTTCGGCAAGAACGCCGTTGTGGATGTGTACCCGGTGATCGTGAAGTATCTGGACGCGCATTGACGAATTCCATCACCTGCGCACACTGAAACGCACGCTGGCCGCGCGCTGGTTACGGCCACCTCGACAGCCTCATAGAGATTGCCCGGCCCGTCTGCGCTAATCGCGGTGGACGGGCGCATCGAGCCGACCAGTACCACCGGCTTGTCGGTATGCAGCACGACGCTCGTGAGCACCGGCACTCCCCCGGTTCCTGAGGCCTATGAGCGACAGGCGTCATCTGCCACGCGGCGCCTCACGGGTCAATCTTCGTTATCTTCTGGCCTTGCACCCCTACGCCGGCCATCAAGCCTTGCTGAGCGAAGATGAATGCATAAACATCGGCTTGCAGCGTGGTACTGGTCATCGATTTGGCCATACCTTCGTCTAGCACAACGACACTCGGTCCGACGCCGATCGACCAGCCGTCGGTTTTATTCAGATATTCAATCGCCGCGGGCGTAGTCAGGAACATGACTTGAGAGAAACTCTGCGCGCCTGCTTGCAGGCCATACGACGCCGACGTCGTGTTGTAGTAGCCAAGCGCCTTGCCTGTGGGAGACAGCAACACGCCATTGCCAGTTTCTCCCCCTATCATGAGCCCCGCTTTTAAAATTTTCGGAAATACGAGAATTGCCGTTGATCTTTCCTTGAGTGGCTGTGCTTGAGGCGTTGATGCATACAATGATTCGAGCGCCGCTCGCGCATCTCGATCAAGCTGCAATCTCGTGGACACGAAATCGGAATGACCGGCACTGGTGCAAGCAACAGCCAAAAATAAAACGGGTATCGCTAACGCATAGCGACCATATTTGAAGATAATGGAGGTGCCAGTTCGAGTCTTAAGCCTGGTCGATCGCATAGCTCGATCCTTGTCCAATAGAGCAATACATCTCACGCCATTTCCACTGGAAATGATCAATTATCTGAGGAAACCTAAGCTTATTGGATATCTTTTTTGATACGAGATTTATTCGCGCAAAACTTTTTTTGTTTATTTTGGATGTTTCAGCAGTTGGCTTTCAACCGACGAGAAAGAAGCGTCGACGCCAAAACCTGCATGCCGTTTGTCTTCGCCGCGGCTTCGCTTTCGTGGCTATAGCGGTGTTATGCGCGTGCGCTGCCAGCGTATGCCGCACACCCGTCGCGATAACCGGCGTGCGCTCCGCTCAGAACAGCTTGCCTGGATTCAAAATGCCGTGCGGGTCGAGAGCATGCTTGATCGCGGCCATTGCCGCCAGCTCCGCGGACGAGCGCGAGATCGGCAGGAACTCTCGCTTGAGCAAGCCTATGCCGTGTTCCGCCGACACCGAACCGTGCAACGGCCGCAGCATCTCGTACACGAACGCGTACACCGCATGATGATCGACGCCGGGGATCGAATGGCCGTCCACGGTGACATGCAGGTTCGAATCGCCGATATGCCCGAAGAAATACGACGTGTTGCCCGGCCAGCGGTGATCGAGCGCCGCGCGGCAGCGATCGACGAAGGTACCGATCTCGCCGATCGGCAGGCTCACGTCGAAGTTGACCGGATCGAGCCGCGCCGGAAACTCCGCGGTGCATTCGCGTATCGCCCATAGTGCGCGAGCGTCGGCGACTGACTGCGCGATCACGGCGTCGCGGATCGCGCCTGCTTCGAGCGCGTCTGTCAGCGCGGCCGAGAAACGGCCGCCGTCGTCATCCGCATCGAAGCTCGCGTGTTCGATCAACGCGTAAAGCGGATGCGAATCGGCAAACGGCGAGCGCGCCGTCGCGGTCCACGACACGCCGAGGTCGTAAAAATCCGGCCACATGATCTCGAACGCGCCGATGTCGTTGCCAAACCGCGTCGACAGGCCGCGCAGCAGATTCACCGCGGCGTCGTAATCTCCGAGCGCGACCAGCGCCGTATGGCGGGCGGCCCGCTGAGGATGCAGCCGCAGCACCGCGCGCGTAATCACGCCAAGCGTGCCTTCCGAACCGATGAACCAGTGCTTCAGGTCGTAGCCGGTATTGTTCTTGACCATCTTGCCGAGCGAGGTCAGCACGTCGCCGTTGGCCAGCACGACTTCGAGACCGAGCACCTGGTCGCGCGCGGTGCCCGACTGGATCACGCGATTGCCGCCCGCATTGGTGGCGAGATTGCCGCCGATCTGGCACGAACCGCGCGCACCGAGATCCAGCGCGAGTTCGAAGCCGGCTTCCGCCGCCGCTTCCTGTGCGGCCTGCAAGGTCGTACCGGCGCGTACCGTCAGCGTGGCCGAGGCGCCGTCCACTTCTTCCACGCCGCTCAGGCGTTCGAGCGATAACGCGATATCCGTCGCCCGCGCAATCGCGCCGCCCGCTAGGCCGGTCATGCCGCCCTGCGGCACCACGGGCTGATGAGCCGCGTGACAGATGGCGAGCGCCTGCGCGACCTGCTCCGTACTGCGCGGCAGCAGCAACGCAGCGGGCCGCGTCGGCGCGTGGCGCGTCCAGTCTGTCATGGCCCGTTCGCCGATCTGCTCGCCCACGCGCACGCCGTCTTCGCCGAGCGCGGCGCGCAGTGCGTCGAGTGTTGCGGAAAGCGGCGCTGCTTCGCTCGCCATGCTGTTGTCCGTCATGCGGTGGTTCCTTGTTTTGCTTCAGGCGCCCGTTGCTTGCGCATGTTTCTTC
This sequence comes from Paraburkholderia sp., assembly GCA_036383775.1. Classification (GTDB taxonomy): domain Bacteria; phylum Pseudomonadota; class Gammaproteobacteria; order Burkholderiales; family Burkholderiaceae; genus Paraburkholderia. Next base: position 31,090 of record DASVNP010000041.1, read on the forward strand.
CGATAACCCATCGAATCGTTGATGCGTCCGAGAATATAGTCGCCCGCGGCCACCGGCTGATACTTCAGATCGGCGGTGCTCGTACCAAGATCGCGCGGATCGACCAGCGCGCCGTAGGTCGGATCATAAAACGTCGCGATGGAATAGCGCTCGCGCCCCGACGCATTGATCACGCGATGCAAGGTGGAACGGAAACGGTCGTTGGTCCAACGCGCCAGAAGGTCGCCGACGTTCACGACGAAGCTGCCCTCGACCGGCGGCGCGTCCACCCAGGTATCGTTGGCAATTTCGCGCACTTGCAAGCCACCCACCTGATCCTGCCATAGCAAGGTGATGCAGCCGTAGTCGGTATGCGGGGCAACGCCGAACTGATCCTCATCCGATTGAGGCGGTTGCGGCGGATAGTAGACCATCTGCGTGCGCTGCATCCGCTTCGTGTAACGCGGTGCGAAGAATTGTTCGTCGACACCGAGGCTCACCGCCACCGCGCGCAGCAGATCGGCGCCGCACGCAGCGACCGCCTCATAGTAGCCATACAGCACGGGGCGTAATTCCGGCATGAAGTCCGGCCAGTTGTTCGGACCGCGCAATGCCTGTCCGGCCTGCACGTCGGGATCGTCTTCCGGCAATTCGAGGCCGACGCTGAAGAACTCCTTGTAGTCGGGACGTTTGGCCTGATACATGGTCGCGTCGCCGAGCGCATTGAAACCGCGATGCCGGTGATTGACCGCCGCGCGCCGCTTGGTCTCCACCGGAAACGCAAAGAACGTGCGCGCCGCCTGCGCGGCGGCATCGATCACCGCTTGCGGCACGCCATGATTGACGATGTAGAAGAAGCCGATCGTCGTGCACGCTTCGCGAATCTCGTGCGCCACGCGTTGCAAGGCGTGAGGGTCGCCCGCGCGAACGCCGGCGAGATCGATGATCTGAATGCGGGTCACAGGCATCGCGTTGCTCCTGAAGGGCCAGCAGAATCGACAGACGAAAGGGGCGGATAGCTCATCCGAGGGATGAAGCATTGACATCGTGCATTGCCGTTGTATATACCGCCAAAAGCGCGCCCGCAAGTTGCGCTGCGATAGTTCACGTCTGGTTCACCTCAGGGCTTTTCTCTACTTGCGGGTTTATTTGTTTCGCGCGAAAACTGCGGTATATACTGCCCCGCATGAATCGCGCCGATGCCCTCTTGTGCAGCAGATTCGCGCGACACCGCTTTGCCAACCGGAGAACCCTATGAGCATCCTTGCAGGCTGGAAGTGTCGTTTGGTCATGCTGGCGTTGTGCGCGGCAAGCGTCACCGCCCACGCGGAAGACCAGCTCGCCAAAGTGAAGAAAGCCGGCGAACTGGTGGTCGGCACCGAGATGCAGTTCGCGCCGTTCGACTTCCTCGAAAACGGCCAGCAAGCGGGTTTCAACAAGGATCTGTTCGCCGAGGTGGGCAAGGAGATGGGCGTGAAGGTGCGCTTTATCGACCTGCCGTGGCCGAGCGTGCTGCCGGGTCTGGAAGCCGGCAAGTTCGACATGGTGGGCGGCCCGCTCACGGTCACCAAGGCGCGCATGGAGCGCTATACGTACACCCTGCCGATCGCGGACGCGACGGACGCACTGCTCAAGCGCGCGAACGATTCGTCGGTCAAGCAATCGGCGGATATCGCGGGCAAGACAGTCGGCGCGGGCAAGGGCTCGGCCCAGCTCGATCAGTTGAAGAGCTACGTCGCCACGCTGCCGAAGCCGCCTGAAATCCGCGAGTACGTCGACAACAATCAGGCTTACGCCGATCTCGCCGCCGGGCGGATCGCGGCCGTGGCGAACTCCATGACCAACATCGCGTATGTGGCAAAGCAGCGCCCGGAAACGTTCGCCGTTGTGCAGCCGCCGTTCGGCGCCAAGGTGTACTTCGCATACTGCCTGCGTAAAGACGCGGACAGCAAGCCCCTCGCCGACGCGTTCAACGCCGCGCTCGTCAAGATGCACAACGACGGACGCCTCGCCACGTTGCAGAAGAAATGGTTCGGAGTCGCAATGGATGCGCCGACCACCATGCCCACGCCGAACTATTGACCGCTTGATGCTTCCACGCGCCACTGTTCCGATCGCGGTGCCCGTGGATTGATGTATGCGGTACGGCCCGCACAACGGGCCGCCCCGCCCTCCCCGTTCTAGCGAGTGCGACGCTTATGTTCAGCACGACCGTTTTCATCCAGGGCTTGCCGCTACTGCTGCACGCGGCGCTCGCCACCATCGGCATTTCGCTGACGGGCCTGCTGATCGGTTTCTTCGTCGCGATCGGCGTATGCTCGGCACGGCTGTCGCCCAATCGCGCAGCGCGCATGGCCGGAGGCGCTTACGTGTTCTTCTTTCGCGGCGTGCCGATGCTGGTGCAGCTGCTGCTGGTGTACTACCTGCTGCCGTTCGCGGGCATCAACGTGTCGCCGGTCGTGGCGGCGATCAGCGCCGTATCGCTGTGCTCGGCGTCGTATATCGCTGAAATCCTGCGCGGCGGGTTTCTCAGCATTCCGCCGGGTCATCTCGAAGCCGCGCGCATGCTCGGGCTCTCGCCGTTCGACATGCTGCGGCGCATTCTCGTGCCGCAAGCGTTTCGTATGACGCTGCCTTCGCTAGTCAATGAGATGGTGCTGCTCATCAAGGCCTCGTCGCTCATTTCCGTGGTGGGCGTAGCCGAGCTGACGCGCACCGCGCAGAACATTGCCGCCAGCACGTATCGGCCGCTCGAAGCGTACCTCGCGGCCGGGCTGATTTACTTCGTGATCTGCGGTACGCTCGCGCTCGTCGCGCACGCGGCCGAACACCGCTTGCAGCACGCCTGACAGACACTGGACCTCCGTCATGCAAACGCTCGATCCCACCGTCATCACGCACAACCTTCAGCCGATCATCGCGGGCCTTGCGACGACGCTCGGCACCTGGGCCGCGGGCGTCGCGATCGGCATACTGCTCGGCTTTCTGATCGCCGTGCTGCAACTTTTTTGTGGACGCTGGGTGCGTGGCGTGTTGCGCGTCTATATCGAACTGTTTCGCGGCACGCCGTTTCTCGTGCAGCTCTTTCTGCTGTATTACGGCGGCCCATCCGTCGGCCTCACGCTCGAACCCATGACAGCCGGCGTGCTCGGCCTCGGTCTGTATGGCAGCGCGTATTTCGCGGAGGCCTTCCGCTCCGGGTTTCAATCGGTGCCGCCGGGTCATCTCGAAGCGGCGTCGTGTCTTGGACTCACGCGCTGGCAGGCTGTCCTGCGTATTCAGGTGCCGCAAATGCTCGTGCTGATCGTGCCCGCGCTGACCAATCTGATCATCGTCCTGAGCAAGGAAACTGCCGTGCTGTCGATCGTCACCGTGCCCGAACTCACGTTCGTGCTGACCGGCATTGGTTCGGCCACCTTTGCCTTCGTCGAAACGCTGCTGGTGCTGTGCGGGTGCTATCTTGCGTTAGTCGAGTTGACTTCGCGCGCGGGCATGTGGGCCGAAAGCCGCATCGCGCGCTTCATGGCATGAACGGAACCTGGACCCTCTTATGAACGCCATCGCCGACATGCCCTCCTCCGCATCTCACGCTGCGGCCGAATCCTCGCCCGGCGCGCCGCTGATCGAAGTGCGCGGCCTGCGCAAACACTTCGGCGAAGTCGAAGTGCTGCGCGGCGTTGATCTTCAGATCGCGCGCTCCGAAGTGGTGTGCATCATCGGCCCGTCAGGCTCGGGCAAGAGCACGCTGCTGCGCTGCCTCGCCGCGCTCGAAACCTACGATCAGGGCGACGTGCGCATCGAAGGCGAACTGCTCGGCTACAGCGAGCGCAACGGCAAACGCGTGCGGGCCTCGCAAAGCGAGATCAATCGCGTGCGGCGCAACGTCGGCATGGTGTTTCAGCAATTCAATCTCTGGCCGCATATGACGGCGCTCGGCAACGTGATGGAATCGCTGCTGCGGGTGCGGCATCTGTCGCGCGACGAAGCGCGCCGCCGCGCCAACGCGATGCTCGACACGGTCGGTCTCGCGCACAAAGGCGACGCGTATCCGGCTAAACTCTCGGGTGGCCAGCAACAGCGCGTGGCGATCGCGCGAGCACTCGCCATGGAGCCGCACATCATGCTGTTCGACGAGCCCACGTCGGCGCTCGATCCGGAACTGGTCGGCGAGGTGCTGCAGGTCATGAAGCAGCTTGCCCGCGACGGCATGACCATGGCCGTGGTCACGCATGAAATGGGTTTCGCCGCGCAGGTCGCGGACAAGGTCATGTTCATCGATCAAGGCCGTATTGCCGTGCAGGGCAAGCCGCGCGACGTCTTTCACGATGCCGGCCAGCCGCGTTTGCGGCAGTTTCTGCAAAACTATTTCGACCGCAACGCCTTCTGGACGCGCGGCCCCGACGACACGCAACCACTATGAACACACGCCGTTTCCCGCCTGCCGCGCGCGGACGATAGCGCCAGAGCCACCGATGTCCTCCACCGTTCGCAATCAGCCTCACGACAAACAGCCTCCCGCCGCGGCGGCGAAAACCGCGCGCGCGGCCGAAGAAGCGCCGGCCGCGCTCTACGAGCAGGTCAAGAACCATATTCGCCGGATCATCGAATCGGGCGAGCGCCGGGCGGGTGATCGGCTGCCCTCCGAACAGGATCTGGTCACCGCCCTCGGCATGTCGCGCATGACAGTCAATCGCGCGCTGCGCGAACTAGCCGACGCGGGGCTCGTGACGCGCGTCGCGGGCGTCGGCACCTTCGTCGCGCAAACCAAGCCGCAATCAACTTTGCTGATGATCGCCCATATCGGCGACGAGATCCGCTCGCGCGGCCACGAATACCGCTACGACACGGTCCTGTTGCAACGTGAAACGGCGTCGCTGATGGTGTCGAACGCGCTAGGCCTTGCGCCGGGCACGTCGGTCTTTCATGTGATTTGCGTGCATCGGGAGAATGGCTTGCCAGTCCAACTCGAGGACCGCTACGTGAACCCTGCCATCGCGCCGGATTTTTTGCGGCAGGATTTTTCGGTCGTGAGACCGTCGGAGTATCTGTACGAGTTCGTGCCGGCTCATGACGTCGAGCACGTGGTCGATGCAAGCCTGCCGACGCACGCCGAAGCCGAGCTGCTCGAGATCCGCCCCGAGGAACCGTGCCTCACGCTGGTGCGCCGCACGTGGACGAGCGGCGTGGCGGTGACGTTCGCGCGTTTCGTGCATCCGGGCTCGCGTTACCGGCTCGGTTGCCGCTTTTCACCGGATATGTCGCAGCGCCAGGGTTGAGGCGTTGACAACAAGCGCGCACACACGGTGCGCGCGTGACCGCGCTAGACGTTACCAGCCAGATGGAAGCGCGACGCCGGGTGCCACAACTGCACCGACGTCGCCACCTCGTCGCCCACCCATGTGCGGCGCCATAGCTGCAGGCAGGGCTCGCCGATCTCCATCATCAGATGCCGCCGCACGTAGGCGTCGGGCTTCTGCGCGTAGATGCGAAACTCCGCGCGCTGAATCGGCGCGAGCCGCACCATGTAATGATTCGGCGTCTCCACGGTGAAGTCCTGCTGCAGGTAGTCGGGAAACACCTTCGGATTGACGTAGCGGTCCTCGTATTGGATCGGCTCGTCCTCTTCACTGTGCACGATGCACGAGTGAAACGCCGGCCCGCTGGCGAGACCCAGCGCTTCGAGCGCCTGCGGGTCGTCGCTCGGCTCGAGCGTCAGCACGCGCGCTGAATGGCGATGACCGCGCGCGGCGATTTCGTCGGCGATATTGCGGATTTCCAGTACCGTCGATTCGTAGCGCCGGGGCGCGACGAACGTACCCGAACCCTGCACGCGCGTCAGCACGCGTTCGGATGTCAATTCGCGCAGCGCACGCGACACCGTCATGCGCGCCACGCCGAACTCCTTGACGAGTTCAGTTTCGGACGGGATCAAGCCGCCCGGTTTCCAGTCCCCTTCACTGATCCGCCTGATCACGTAGCGTTTGATCTGCTCATAGGCGGGTGTGGCCTTCGCAGGTGTCTCCCGGCTGCGATCAGGCGAATCCTGCGTCTCTACGGTTTGCGCGTTTATCGTTGTGTTCACTCCGACCTCGTGGGTGGTACGCGGGTTGTGCCCGGTTGGTTCGCCCGCAGGAAGTCCCTTCAGGGGACGCCTTGACCGGTGCGCCGGCGGGTAAGCCCGCTCACCGGCGTAGTCTCCATCATGCCGAGTGGGCGGTGGCTTGCCCGTCATTGACTGCCATGCTCGCGGCTGCGCGAACGTTGCCCGTGGCGGCCAGATTCGTCACCGAAGCGCGTGCAACCAGCACCGCGCCTTCATCGGACGTGACCGGCCGGGGGCCCATATTACCGGGGTTTGGCAACGGCGGCGGCGCTTCGTCGGCGATCATGCGAAATGCGAGGCTCATGTCGTCCGCGAGCGGCCGGTCGTCGCGATAAGTCGGCACGACACCGCGCACGCGTTGCAGGAGCGTCTCGGTGTGGGGCGCGCGCGGCGCGTCGATACGTTGCAGGTCGTAGGCCTGCGCCGCCGCCAGCAATTCGATTGCCACGATGCGCCCGGCGTTGTCGACGATTTCCAGTGCCTTGATCGCGGCGGGTGTGGCGTGGCACAGGTGATCTTCCTGCAAGCCCGACGTGATGCCGCCATCGAGGCTGGCCGGCAAAGCGAGACGCCGGTTCTGCGCGACCAGCGAGGCCGCCGTGTACTGCGCGATCATGAAACCGGAACACGCCCCGCCCGGCTCCGCGAGAAACGCCGGCAAGCCGCTGACCAGCGGATTGACGAGGCGGTCGAGGCGCCGCTCGGCCATCGCGGCAACCTGGGCGATCGCGGTGGCGAGACTGTCCATGGCCAGTGCAATGGACGTGCCCACCGCGTGCGCCTGCGAATACACACGCGGCTCTTCCGGCGTGCCGGCAACGATCGGGTTATCGGTAATCGACGCCAGCTCGCGATTGACGACATCGGCGGTCGCTGCGAGCACGTCGCGCGCGGCGCCGTGAACGTGCGGAATGGTCCGCATGCTGAGCGGATCTTGCGTGCGCTGCCCGACCACCGCGGCCAGAATGCCGCTGTCCGCCAGCGCTGTGCGCATGCGCTCGCCGACCAGATTCAGGCCCGGTGAAATGCGCAGGGCCAGCGAATCTTCGTCGAAGGCCGCCAACTGGCCACGCAGATTCTCGAAGCTCATCGCGGCGACCATATCGGTCCAGTCGAGCAGGCGTTCGGCACGCGCCAACGCAAGAGCGGCGAGACCAGTCACGCACGGCGTGCCGTTGACGAGGCTCAGCCCCTCCTTGGCTTCTAGCACCAGCGGTTCGAGCCCGAGCCGCTGCAGTGCTTCGCGCCCCTTGAGCCGCTCGCCGCGATAGCGCGCATAACCCTCGCCGATGCACACGAGCGAGATATGGGCCATATGGCTCAGATAACCGACAGAGCCGAATGCCGGCACTTCCGGCAAACAATCCGCGTTGAGCAAGGCCACCAGCCGGTCCGCGACTTCGAGGCGAACACCCGAGTGACCGTGCGCGAAATTGTTGACCGCCGCGGCCATGATCGCGCGCGTTTCGGCGACGCCGAGGGGCACACCGACGCCCACCGCGTGGCTCAACAGAATGTTGCGCGACAACGCGCGCTGTTCGGCCGGCGAGACAACCACGTCGCACAGCGCGCCGACGCCGGTATTCACGCCATACGCGCGAATGCCGCGCTCGACGATCTGCTCGACCAGCACACGCGCCGCCGCAATGCGTGCGCGCGCGTCGGCGGAAAGCTCGAGTGGCTCGCCGGCGGCAACCGCCGCCACCTGGGCCCAGTCGAGGGGACGATTGGAACGGATCACGGCCATGTTAGCGCTCTTTTCTGTAAAGTACCTGGGATGACTGATCAGTTGGTCGTGCGGTCCTGGTGGCTCGACACGAACTGGCGGAAACGATCCGACTTGCACTCGACGAACACCTCGTCGGGCGTGCCATCGGCTTCCACCTGCCCCTGGTGCAGGAACATCACGCGATTCGACACATGACGCGCAAAACCCATCTCGTGTGTGACGACCAGCATGGTGCGGCCTTCTTCGGCGAGCGAGCGCATCACGCGCAACACTTCGCCCACCAGTTCGGGATCGAGCGCCGAGGTCGGCTCATCGAACAGCATGACTTTCGGATGCATGGCGAGCGCGCGCGCAATCGCCACGCGTTGCTGCTGGCCGCCCGACAGATGTGCCGGATAGTGGCCGCGCTTTTCCGCGAGACCGACTTTCGCCAGCAGCGCTTCGGCCTCTTCGACCGACTCGGCGCGGCTGCGTTTTTGCACGCGCATCGGCCCCTCGATCAGGTTCTCCAGCACCGTCATGTGCGACCAGAGATTGAAGTTCTGAAACACCATGCCGAGCTGCGAGCGCACGCGATCCACCTGGCGGCGATCGCTCGGTTGCAGCTTGCCGTCGCCGCGGCGCCTCATTTTCAGCTCTTCGCCGCCGAGCGCGACCGAGCCGTCATCCGGCGTTTCAAGCAGGTTCAGGCAGCGCAGGAACGTGCTTTTGCCCGACCCGCTCGCGCCGAGAATCGAGATCACGTCGCCTTGATGAGCATCGAGCGAAATGCCCTTGAGCACGTGATGTTCGCCAAACGACTTGTGAATGTTCTTGACCGACAGTGCAACGGGAGCCGTAGCGTTCATGAGATTCTCCAGATTCATCCAGATTGGGCGGCCGTTCAGGGCGTGGCGCGGCGTGCTTCGGTAGTGGGCGACACCGGGCGGCTTGCCGGGGCCGTGGTGGGCGCTGCGCGCAGATGGCGCGACAGGCGCGTTTCGAGCATGCCGAGCAGCCGCACGATGACGAAATTCAGGAACAGGTAGATCAACGCGGCGCAGATGAACACTTCCGTCGTGCGATAGGTCTGCTGAATGATCTGCTGTGCGACGCCGGTCACTTCCCACACGGTGACGAGGCTCGCGAGCGCGGTCGATTTGACCAGCAGCACGGCTTCAGTCGAATACGCCGGCAGGCATTGACGCAATGCGATCGGGCCGATCACACGGCGCAGCAGCGCGAAGCCCGACAGGCCGATCGAATACCCTGCTTCGATCTGACCGACCGGCACGGCCATCAAGCCGCCGCGAATGATCTCAGCGGTATATCCCGCCGTGCACAGCGCGAGCGAGAGCACCGCGCACATGTAGGGTTCGCGCAATACCGGCCACAGGAAGCTCTCGCGGATCACGCCGAACTGGCCCATGCCGTAGTACACCAGGAACATCTGGATCAAGAGCGGCGAGCCGCGGAACACGAGAATATAGGCACGCGCAAAGCGGTTCGGCAGCCATTGCGGCGATACCCGCATCGTAACGATCACGAGCGAGAGCAAGCCGCCGAGAATCAGCGAACAGAAGAACAGCCCGAGCGTGGTCGGCACGGCCGCGAGCAGCTGCTTGAGCGTGTCGAACAGAAAGTCGAAGTCGAAGTTCATGATAGCCGCGTCAGTTGCGCGCGAAGTTGCGCTTGAAGGACCGGCCCACGCGCGCTTCGGCGCTGTTGAAGACCCGGTTCGAGATGCTGGTCATGACCAGATAGAGCGCGCCGCCCACCACGAAGAACGTGAAGTACTGGTGCGTGGAACCCGCCGCCACCTGGCTTGCGCGCAGCAATTCGGCGAGCCCCGTGACGGAGATCAGCGCCGAATCCTTCAGGCTCAATTGCCAGACGTTGCCGATGCCGGGCAACGCGAAACGCAGCACTTGCGGAATCAGGATACGGCGCGCCATGGTCAGCGTCGGCATGCCGATCGAGCGCGCGGCTTCGAGTTCGCCACGCGACACCGCGAGCACCGCCGCGCGGTACACCTCGGCCTGATACGCACCCGAGATCATGCCGACCGCGAGCGCGCCGATCACGAACGGCGGCACGCCGACGAAACCTTCCGCGCCGAACCATTGGCCGACGGTGGTCACGAGCGTTGAGCCGCCGAAGTAAAACAGATAGATGACGAGCAACTCAGGCACGCCGCGAAACACCGTGGTGTAGATGTCGCCGATCACCCGCAGCGTGCGATAGCGCGACAGCTTGGCCGCCGCGATCAGCGCGCCGAACACGGCGCCGACCGCGAGCGCCGCCAGTGTGAGCACGACGGTCATCAATGCCGCGAGCAGCAGCACGCCACCCCAGCCTTCCGGCCCGAAGCCGAGCATCTCTATCAGAGCCATTTCATCCCTCTCATGCAGTACGGCGGATCAAACCAGCCGGCACGCACGCCGTTGCGGCGCACATGCCGGCCTCACTGGACGCTTGAAACATCAAGGCGTGACGTCGGTCTTGAACCACTTGTTGGAGAGCTTCTTGACGGTGCCGTCGGCGAGCGCGGCGGTGATCGCGGTATCGAACTTCGCCTTCAGATCGGCGTCCTGCTTGCGGAACGCCAGGCCTTCGCCCGGACCCCAGATCGGGCCGCCAATCTTCGGACCGGCCATGACGATCGAGGCGGTTTCCTTCTTGTCGATGTTGGCGGCGTAATAGGTCACGTCGTCGAACGAGGCGTCGATGCGGCCGTTGGCCAGGTCCAGATCGCGCTCCGGCGAAGTCTTGTAGACGCGGATCGTGGCGATGTCCTTGAAGCCGTCATTGATGAATTTGGTGTAGACCGTGCCGGACTGAATGCCGATGGTCTTGCCCTTCAACTGCTTGCGCAAAGCGTCGACGGTCGGCTGATCGGCCTTGGGGTCGCCCGACAGCTTGACGACGCTCGCGCCCGGTGCGGCCTTGGGCAGCACTTTCGCGTCGGACACGGCAAACGAGGCCGGTGTGGCTGCGTACGGTTTCGAGAACGCGATGATCTTTTCACGCTCCGGCGTGATCGAGATCGCATCCATCAGGACATCGAACTTGCCGGCTTGCAGACCGGGAATCATGCCGTCCCAGTCCTGCGCGACGAGGTTGCATTGCAGCTTGATGCGCTCGCACAGGTTCGCGACCAGTTCGGGTTCGAAGCCGCCCAGCTTGCCGCCCGGCAACGTCAGATTCCACGGTGCATAGCCGCCTTCGAGCGCGATCGTCACCGTCTTCCAGTCTTTGGCCTGCGCCGGTGCGGCGAAAATGGCCGCGGCGCCGAGAACGGCGCCGATCAATGCTTGTGCTGCCGTCGTGCGCTTCACTTTCACGTCGAAACTCCTTTGAATGAGAGACCTGCCGAACTGCGTGCTGAACCGTCGCTAAATTTGTATAGACAAGTCTGCATCAGCTAAAAATACGCTGCAAGAGGAAATGGCAAAAATAGCCCGGAATATCGGGTAAGCCCCTAGATGGTCCCGCCCGGCATGGCTTTCCGGGGAGCTCTTAATGCGTGGAGATGAGATGGAGCGCGCCTCCGCGTGCACCAGCGTGGCTCGTTTTGTCTAGACATGTTGGTGCACACAGCGACGCGCGCGGCAATGGCGCGCAGGTGCGCCCTACCAGATGAACGGCACGAAGCGGTAGCGCACGCGTGCCATGTAGTCGGTGTAGCCGTCGAGTTGCGCGGCCAGCAGACGCTCTTCGCGTACCGCGCGCCAACCTATGCCGGCCACCAGGACCGGCACGACGGCGAGCCCCCACCATGACCCGAGCAGCAACGGCGTGCCGACAAACAGCAGCAGCGCCGCGGCATACATGGGATGGCGCACGTGCGCGTAAAGACCGGTGTCGATCACCTTATGGCCGCGGCTCGCCTGGATCTTCACGACCGGCGCGGCATAACTATTGGCCTGGAATACGAAGCGGCACATGAAGATGCACAGGAACACACAAAGCGAGCCGAGGCTGACCAGCGCCACCGGCAGCGGCGCGGACCAGTGAAAGCGCATCGCGTCGAACGCCATCAGGATCAGCCAGCCGCACCACGCCACCGAGACGCTTATCATGAAGATGCGGTCCCAGCGGCTTTGCTGTTGCTGCACGAGCGGTGACAAACGCTCGGCCAGCAATGCGGGATCATGGCGCGCGAGCCACAGGCCCACCCACAGACTCAGCGCGCCCAGCTCGATCACATACCACCACGCGGCCGGCCATGCGAGCGTGCCCGCCGCGCCGAACAGTAGCGCGCCCATGCACACCAGCCAGATCACCGTTTGAAAGACGAGGCGCTTGACCATGGCGTGGCCCGCTATGCGGCGTTCACCGGCGTGCGCACACGCTCGAATATCGCGGCAATGTCGATATCGCCGGTATTCAGGCCGAATCGATCGCGCAGACACGCCGCGAGTTCGCCCGCGCTGCGCAGTTCTTGCGTGCTGATGATCTCGCCGTCCGCGGCGCGCTCGCTCAGGTGGTCGTTGAGCAGCGTGAGGCGCGCTTCGGGCAGCACTCGGCACACAATCAGGTTGCTCGCGAAAATCGCCTCCGGCGAGGTGGACGTGTACCAGTTCGAGGTTTCATAGTCGATCCACTCGACCGGATGCAGATCGAAACGGTAGACGCGCGCCCAGCTTTCGTCGCGAGCCTGCACTTCGAGACACAGCGCACCACGCGCTGCGTCGGCGAGACGGAACGTGCCGAGCGTAGTGGGCTGGGCCAGACCCGCCGACAGGCGCAATGGCGCGGTCAGCGTCACACTGCCGAAGCCGACGTCGGCGATCCACGCCTCGTTGTCGAGGTCGATGCGCAAGACCATATGCGTGCGCGGCGGCATGGCGTCCGCGTCGCGGCCCCACAGTACGCGCGCGAGCAACGGTGTGACCTTGAATCCCAGCTGCGTCAGCACGTTCGCAAACAGCGCGTTCTGTTCGAAACAGTAGCCGCCGCGGTGTTCGGCGACGAGTTTGCGCTCGACCGATTCGAGGTCCAGTTTGACGGGGCGCCGCGTGAGCGGGTTCAGGTTCTCGAACGGGATAGCCCGCGGGTGCAAGCCGTGAAGCGCCCGCAGAACCGCCAGCGACGCGGCGCGCGGACCTTCGTAACCGATGCGGGAGAAGTAGTTATCCAGATTCACGGTGTATGACATCGGCAGGGTTCCGGTAGGTTTTTGGGCGCGGCACGCTGATGGACTGCAGGCGGCCGCGCGCGGTCAGAAAACGATCATAGCCGCTTTTCTCGCCTGCTCGCGGCGGCGTCGCTCACCTGTTCCCGTAGTCAACCACTGCGGGCGTTACTGCCTGCCATTCAACGCCGAGGTCGCGATCGACGGCACGCTAATGCCATGACTCGACGCGTACTGCACCGCCGAGCTCAGCGTCGCCATCAGCGATTGCAACTGGCCCGGCGCCGATTGCGCGATGTATGCCGCAGCCTGCGCCGTCTGCGGATTCGCGCCGGACTGCAGCAGCGACGACGGGCTCATCTGACCGATGCTGCCCAGCCCCGACTGCAAGCTCGAATACTGGCTCACGCCTTTACCCAGCGACGACAGCCCCTCGGTGAACGCCTGCTTGTTGACCGGCGTGGCCGACGCGCCGCCGCTCGCGCCGTTCGCGAATGCCTGGGTCAGCGATTGCGAGAGCGACTGCTGCGTGTTGCCCGCCTGCGTCAGTTGACTCACCGAGGGCGTCCCGCCGCTCAGCAATCCCGCCGCCTGTTGCGCTTGCCCTGCGGCGCTGTTCATTCCCATGGCGGACGCAAGCGCCGACTGCCCGCTCAACACCTGCTGGTTCGCGCCCACATAGGTCTGCAGCAATTGCGACATGCCGCCCGATGAAGTTGCTGCGCCAGCGCCCGCTGAACTATCGCCGCCTATGCCGAACTGTTTGAGATTCAACTGTGCATTCGATACGCCGCTCATCATCAAACCTCCGCTCGCCAGCAATGAAATCAGCAGGCTGCGTTTGCTCCAACGTTTGTTCATCTCATTCTCCTGAATTGGCGTTTCGAGGGGACTCGTGCGGGTTCGACACCCCACTCCAGAAGGCGTTCGATAAGACCACAAACATACAAATAAATTACATAAACATTATTTTTAAATTACGCACAAATGCCTTTTTGCTGGGGTCCGTAAAAATTCGAATTACATCGCAGTAATATTGATGCGAATCGTTCTCATTTGTGTTGACGCACTTATTCCGCATGCGTACGATCTCGCCATGTGCTGCATCTGGCGTCGCGAACCGATGCGGCAAATCGCGGAAAGGCGGCGACGCTCCGCGATGACTAAGACAGTCGATACAACACCAACAAGGATTTCGATGAAGTTCGCCAATTCCAACGGCCACGCCGTTCAAGCGCGCCCGTTTCGCGACCCGGCGCGGCGCACTGGTGCCGTGCGGCGCACCGTCCTTTGCACTGCGCTCGCCTGGGCAACGCTGAGCGCCGGCACCGCGATGGCCGAGACCAATCCCGACGCCGCACCGGAAGCGCCCGAAGCCGACCTGAACATCAAGGCAACCCAGACGGACCAGTGGACCGGCTTCTGGAACCGCCAGCAGATGCTCGGCGACATTGGCGGCCTGCGACCGTGGCTTGGCAAATATGGCGTGACGTTCGCGCTCACCGAAACCAGCGAAGTGCTCGCCAATCTCCGCGGCGGTCTGGCGCGCGGCGCGGACTACGACGGCCTGACGACCGCCACCGTGCAAATGGACACGCAAAAAGCGTTTGGCCTGCCAGGCGGCCTGTTCAACGTCAGCGGCTTGCAGATCCACGGCGCCAATCTCAGCGCCAACAAGCTCGGCACGCTGAACACGGCAAGCGGCATCGAAGCGGATGACAGCACCCGTCTGTGGGAACTGTGGTACCAGCAGTCGTTCCTGAACAAGCGCGTCGACGTGAAGATCGGTCAGCAGAGTATCGACCAGGAATTCATCACCAGCACCTACTCGGCGCTGTTCGTCAACACGATGTTCGGCTGGCCCGCGCTGCCCTCGTACGACATGCCGTCCGGCGGCCCGGCCTATCCGCTCTCCGATCTCGGCGTGCGCGTGCGCGGCCAGATCACGCCTTCGCTGACGGCGCTGGCCGGCGTATTCGACGGCGATCCGCTCGGCAACAACCCGAACAACAAGAGCGGCACCAACTTCAATCTGCACAACGGCACGCTGTTCATCGGCGAGTTGCAGTACGCGAT
This sequence comes from Paraburkholderia sp., assembly GCA_036383775.1. GTDB lineage: Bacteria > Pseudomonadota > Gammaproteobacteria > Burkholderiales > Burkholderiaceae > Paraburkholderia. The sequence continues at coordinate 46,093 of DASVNP010000041.1, forward strand.
CAATCAGCCGGCCGACGGCGAAATGGTCGGCGCGGGCGGCGGCGGTTTGCCCGGCACCTACAAGCTCGGTGTCTGGTACAACAACGGCAGCTTTGCGGATCAGCGCTTCGACAACACCGGCTTATCGCTCGCGAACCCGGCCTCCACCGGCGTGGCCGCGAATCATCACGGCGACTACAGCTTCTACGCCGTGGCTGACCAGATGATCTGGCGTCCGGACCCGGACGAGCCGCGCAGCGTTGGTGTGTTCGCCCGTGTGATGGGCGCGCCCGGCGACCGCAACCTGGTGAGCCTCGCAGCCAACCTCGGCGTCGTGATGAAAGCGCCGTTCCGCGGCCGCGACAACGACAGCGTGGGCCTCGCGCTGACCTATATCAAGGTCGGCAACAACGTGCACGGACTCGATCAGGACAACCTGGCACTCAGCGGCGGACCGTACGGCGTGCGCACCAGCGAAACCACGCTCGAAGCGACCTACCAGTATCAGGTCAATCCGTGGTGGCAGCTGCAAGCCGACGCGCAATACACGTTCAACGCCGGCGCCGGCCAGAATCCGAGCGACCCGACGCAGCCGCTGCGCAACACGTTCGTTGTCGGCCTGCGGACCAACATCACGTTCTGATGACGTTCGCGCCAACTTCACACGCTATCGACCCATCTGATCCCATGCTTTCGATCATGACCACCACTACCGCTTTGTGCGCAGGCACGGAGGCTCAATCGTGACTCTTTCCACGCGCAAGTTGTCGCCGCGCACCGCGCGGGCCCTGATCGCCGCCGCTACCAGCGCCGCCGCTTTCGCGACGGCCGGCAGCGCGCACGCCGATCCGCAAGGTTTCCTCGAGACCGTCAAGCACCACACCACGCTGATCAACACCGTGCCGGACAACGGCGACCAGAATCCGTACGCGGTCGTGGTCGCGCCGGTCTCGGCGGGCACCGTCAAGCAAGGCGACGTGCTGGTCGGCAACTTCAATAATTCGACCAATCTGCAAGGCACCGGCAGCACGATCATCAACTATCATCCGGACACCAAACAGATGACGGTGTTCGCCACGGTGCCGCGCGATCTGAAGGAATGCCCGGGCGGCATCGGCCTGTCCACCGCGATGACGATGCTGAAGTCCGGCTACGTGATCGTCGGCAGCACGCCGAGCAACGACGGCACGACCAATACCAAGGGCGCCGGCTGCCTGATCGTGATCGATCCGCAGGGCAAGGTTGCGTCGACCATCAACAGCCCGAACATCAACGATCCGTGGGGCAACATGGCGGTCGTCGACAACGGCACGAGCGCCACGCTGTTCGTGAGCAACGCCGGCTTCGGCGTGGGTGGCGCGGACGGCAATCCGCCGGTGTTCAAGCAGGCCACCGTGCTGCGGCTGGACCTCGACGTGCCGGTCGGCAAGCCGCCGGTCCTGAAGAAGGAAACGGTGGTGGGCAGCGGCTTCGGCGCGCAGGCCGACAAGGGCGTGTTCCTCGTCGGTCCGACCGGACTCGCGCTCTCGGCTGATCAGAAGCTGCTGTACGTGTCCGACGCGATCGGCAACCGCATCACCGAAATCGACGAACCCATGACGCGCGACACGAGCGCCGGCGTCGGCCGCCAAGTGACCGCCGACGGCCTGCTGCACCGGCCGCTCGCGATGGTGAGCGCGCCCAACGGCCACCTGCTCGTGACCAACGCGCTGAACGGCCAGATCGTCGAAATCGATCCCACCGGCGGCAAGCAGATCTACGCGCGCTGGATCGACACCGACAAGGCGCAATCGCCGCCGGGCAACGGCGATCTGTTCGGCCTCGCGATGACGCCCGAAGGCGACGGTTTCTACTACGTGCAGGATGACGTGAACACGCTGGTGCTCGCGAAGTAATTTGACTACCCCCACGCCGATTAAAGGTTAAATAACCATGGCAATCGATCAACCCCCGCGGCCCTCACGGCGCGGGTTTCTCAAGGCCGGCGGTGCGGCGGTCGCGGCAGGCGCGAGCCTCGGCGCAGGTCTGGCGGCACCCCAAGGCGCGCTCGGGAAGACGCCCGCGCACGCCGCCGATCCGCAGACGGCCGTCGAGCCGTTCTACGGCACGCATCAAGGCGGCATCGTCACGCCGCAGCAGAGTCATACGTACGTCGCCGCGCTCGATCTGACGACTGAGAAACGCGACGACGTGATCGCGCTGCTGCGCGCCTGGACCGACGCGGCCGCGCGGATGACGCAAGGCAATACGGCCGCGACGCTGCCGGCCGGTGGAACGGCCCAGTCCGCCCAGTCAGCCGACAACCTGACCAACGGCAACGCCGATAGCCAGGCCAAAAACCAGGCCGACAGCCAGGGCTACAGCCATGCCGCAAAAGCCGCCCCCGATTCCGGCGATGTGCTCGGCCTCGGCCCCTGCGGTCTGACCATCACCTTCGGCTTCGGCCCGGGCCTCTTCACGAAAGACGGCAAGGACCGCTACGGCCTCGCCGCGCGCCGCCCCGCCGCGCTCGTCGATCTGCCGCGCTTTAACGGCGACCAGTTGATCGCCCAGAAGACCGGCGGCGACCTGTACATCCAGGCGTGCGCGAACGATCAGCAAGTCGCGTTTCACGCGATCCGGCAACTGTCGCGCCTCGCCTCCGGCACCGCGGTCATGCGCTGGGGCCAGGCCGGTTTCGTGTCAGGTCCGCGCGGCCAGACGCCACGCAATCTGATGGGCTTCAAGGACGGCACCAACAATCCGTCCACCGCGAAGCCGCAGTTGATGAACGAATTTGTCTGGGCGGGCGCCACGGCCGACGCGCCGTGGATGGAAGGCGGCACTTACACCGTCTTTCGCCGCATCCGCATCACGCTGGAACACTGGGACAACACCGAGGTGGGTTTCCAGGAACAGGTGTTTGGACGTCACAAGTACAGCGGCGCACCGATCGGCAAGAAGAACGAGTTCGATCCGGTAGACCTGAAGGAAGAAGACAAGGACGGCAATCCGGTAATCCCGGAAAACTCGCACGTGCGTCTGTCCAATCGGGCGAGCAACAACGGTGCGCAGATCCTGCGCCGTTCATACTCGTACAACGACAGCACGAATTTCTATATCGAGCGTTGGCCGCCATGGCGCCAGGAAACCGAGTACGACGCGGGCCTGATTTTCGTCGCTCACCAGAGCGACCCGCGTACCGGCTTCATTCCGATCAACGACAAGCTTGCGAAGTTCGACATGATGAACCAGTTCACGACGCACGTCGGCAGCGCGATTTTCGCCGTGCCGCCGGGCGCGAAGCCGGGTTCGTACATCGGCGCGGGTTTGTTCGAGACGTAATGTGAGCGCGTAGCCAATAAAATACCGATCAACCACAACATCACAACGGATTTCTGCATCATGGCTCATACCTGGTTTGGCACCCGCCTGCGCATTCTCAGCAGCGCCACCGCGCTGACGCTGGCCGCTTTCGCGACGGTGCCGTCGGCGGCCCACGCCGCGTCGATCACGCTGTACAACGCGCAGCACGAGCAGGTCGTCAACGTGCTCGCCAAAGATTTCGAAAAACAGTCGGGCCTTACGGTGAAGATCCGCAACGGCGAAGGCCCGGCAATGGCCGCGCAGATCGTCGCGGAAGGCGCGGCCTCGCCCGCCGACGTGTATTTCACGGAAAACTCGCCGGAGCTGATGCTGCTCGAAGAGAAAGGCCTGCTGAACAAGGTGGACGGCGCGACGCTCGCCACCGTGCCGGCGCGCTTCAACTCGCCGACCGGCGCATGGGTCGCGGTCACTGCCCGTGAAAACGTGCTCGCCTACAACACCGCCAAGGTCCAGGCATCGCAGTTGCCGCAGTCGCTCTTCGACCTCGCCAAGCCGGAATGGAAAGGCAAGGTCGGCATCGCGCCGAGCGACAGCGACTTTCTGCCGCTCGTGAGCGCCGTCCTCGCACTGAAGGGCGAAGCGCAAACGGTGCAATGGCTGAAGGGCCTGAAGGCCAACGCGCAGATTTTCGACGACGAAGAAGGCGTGGTCGCCGCGGTCAATCGCGGCGGCGTGGCCACCGGCATCATCAACAACTACTACTGGGACCGGCTGCACGCGGAACTGGGCGATGCGAAGACGCGCAGCGCGATTCATCACTTCGGCAACGGCGACGTCGGCGCGGCAGTGAACGTATCGGGCGCGGCCGTGCTGAAGTCCGCACATAACACGGACGGCGCACAGAAGTTTCTCGCCTATCTGGTCAGCGAGCGCGCGCAGCAGTTGATGGCGAAGAGTCACGTGATGTTCGAATATCCGCTGCACGCGGGCGTCGCACCGGACCCGATCCTCAAGCCATTCGCTGAGCTGAGCCCGCCGGCACTGACGATCCAGCAACTCGGCGACGACAGCCAGGCCGGCAAGCTGCTGCGCCAGGCGGGCCTGCTGTAAATGAGCGATGCCTTGTCAGCCGGACCACCGGCTGTCCCCACCACCCCGGCGCGCGCCCATTCGCGCGCGCCGCGCGGGTTGGTTGCGGCAGCAGCACTCAGCGCTTTGCTGGTGTTGCTGCCGATTGCGTTTACGTTCTGGCGCGCCGCGAGCTACGGCGCCGGCGAGGCGATCGACCTGGTGTTCCGGCCGCTCGTCGGCGAACTGCTGGTCAACACGTTGATGATCACCGTCTCGACCACGCTGGTCAGCGCCGTGATCGGCACGGCCGCCGCGTGGTTCGTCGAGCGTACGCATTTGCCGGGGCGCCGCGCGTGGGCTGTGTTGAGCGCCGCGCCGCTCGCCATGCCGGCCTTTATTTCGAGCTATGCGTGGGTGTCGCTGAGCCAGGATCTGCAGGATTTCAACGGCGCGTTGCTGGTGCTGACCTGCGCGTATTTCCCGCTCGTCTATCTGCCGGTGGCCGCCGCGTTGCGCGGCATGGACCCCGCGCTTGAAGAAAGCGCGCGTGCGCTCGGCTGCAACCGCTGGAGCACGTTCATTCGCGTGGTGCTGCCGCAACTGCGCCCCGCCCTGCTCGGCGGCATGCTGCTGGTTGCGCTCGGCGTGCTGTCGGAGTTCGGCGCGTTCACGCTGCTGCGCTTTCGCACGTTCACCACGCAGATTTACGCGGAATTCCGCACCAGCTTCGACGGCGGCGGCGCCTCGCTGCTCGCCTGCCTGCTGATCGTGATCTGCCTTATCGTGCTGGCCTTCGAGTTTCGCGTGCGCGGCGGAGCGCGCTATGAACGCGTCGATCGCGGCACGCGTCGCGCGGTGCTGCGCTATGAGCTCGGCGCATGGCGCTGGGTCGTCGTCGCCGGTTTTGCGCTGCTGACGATCACCACGCTCGGCGTGCCGCTCGGCATGATCGGCTACTGGCTGACCCAACCCGGCGCGGCCGCGGTCACGCCGGCCGATGTGTCGCCCGAACTGCTGTTCAACGCCACGCTTTCGTCGCTCGGTTTCGGCCTCGCCGCCGCGCTGCTGACCACGCTGCTGGTCGTGCCGCTGGCGTTCCTGCTGGTGCGCTACCCGACCCGTTTCGCGACGCTGTTCGAACGCACGGTGTTTCTCGCGCAAGGCGTGCCGGGTCTGGTGATCGCGCTGGCGGTCGTGTCGCTCACGGTGCATGCGCTGCAACCGCTTTATCAGAGTGCGACGCTGCTGGTGATCGCGTACGCGATGCTGTTCATGCCGGTGGCCCTCGTCAGCGTGCGCGCCGCCTTCATGCAGGCGCAGCCGCGCCTCGAAGAGACCGCCCGCGCGCTCGGCCTGAACTGGACGCAAACCCTGCTGCGGGTCGTGCTGCCGCTGGCAGGGCCAGGTCTCGGCGCGGCCGCGGCGATGGTGTTCATCTCGGTCGTCACCGAGCTGAACGCGACGCTGCTGCTCTCGCCCATCGACACGCAAACACTCGCCACCCAGGTCTGGTCCGACACGTCGACCATGGCGTTCGCCGCGGCGGCGCCTTACGCGGCGCTGCTTACCGGCATTTCGCTGTTCGCCTCGGGCCTGCTTTTCGCGCTGCTCGGCAAATCGGCGCTACTCGGCGAACGCGGCTGACACGGTCGGCCGGACGCGCTTTTATCATCAGATCTACATGAGCGAACTTCGTATCCGCGGGCTGAAAAAATCGTTCGACGGCCATCCGGTGCTGCACGGCATCGATCTGTCCGTCGAGCGCGGCACGCTGCTGGCGCTGCTCGGCCCCTCGGGCAGCGGTAAAACCACTTTGCTGCGCCTCTTGTGCGGTTTCGAGCGCGCGGATGGCGGCAGCGTCGAAATCGACGGCCGCCGCGTGGCCGGCGACAATCTGCACGTGCCGTCCGAATTGCGCCATATCGGCTATGTGCCGCAGGAAGGCGCGCTGTTTCCGCATCTGTCGGTGGCGGATAACATCGTGTTCGGCTTGCCGCGCACGCAACGGCGAGCGCGGCATCGCGTGGCCGAGTTGCTGGAACTGGTCGGCCTGCCGGCGAACTTCGGCGCGCGCGCGCCGCAGCAGTTGTCGGGCGGCCAGCAGCAACGGGTTGCGCTGGCGCGCGCGCTTGCACCGGCACCCAACCTGGTGATGCTCGACGAACCCTTCTCCTCGCTCGACGCCGCGTTGCGGCTCGAAACCCGGCAAGCGGTGGCGAGCGCTCTCGCGGCAACCGGCGCGACCGCCGTGCTGGTCACGCACGATCAATCCGAAGCGCTCTCGCTCGGCCATGAAGTGGCCGTGTTGTGGAACGGCCGGCTGATCCAGACGGCGACGCCGGAGACGCTGTACCGCCGGCCCGTCACGCGCGAACTGGCCTCGTTCATCGGCGAGGCGGTGCTGCTGCCGGGTGTGGTCCGGCAGGATCGCGTGAGCTGCGAACTCGGTGACTTGCCGTTATCGGCGCCGATGAACCAGGGCGCTGTCGATGTCATGGTGCGCCCCGAACAGATTCGCCTGCTGCGCGCCGAAGAAACGATACCCGGTGGGGCCACGGCCCATGACGCCGTGGTCACGGAGGTGATCTTTCAGGGGCAGGACGCGAGTGTCACACTGCGACTGCAGTCCGTTACGCAGACCGCCGTGCGCGCCCGGGTGGCGGGCTATCTCTGTCCGCGGCCGGGCGAGCAGGTGCGGCTTATCGTGGATGGCGAGGTGACGGCTTACGCTCGCAGTTGAGCGGCGAGTCAGGCGACGATTCAAGCGGCGGGTTGAGCGCCGATTCAAGGCAGCGCACGCCCTCGCCGAACCGTCGGCGACGCTAACGGCTCAACCTGCCGCCGCCGGCGCGCCACGCAGCGGCCCCGGCAACGACAAATCCTGCACCATCTGCGCGGCCAGATAATCGCAAGTCGGCCGGTCCGATTTGGCGCTGCGCGCCACCACGATCTCCAGCGGCGCGATCTTCGGCAAACCCTGCGCTTCACCCAGGATCGCGAGCCGCGACGGCACGCTGCAGCGCGTGAGCGCGACCACCGAAAGCCCCGCATCCACGGTTGCGACGAGGCCCATCAGGCTGGCGCTGCTGAACGCCGCGCGATAGCGGATGCGCGCGCCGTCCAACGCGGCCAGCGTATGCTGGCGCGCCACACAGCCGGGCTCGTAGAGTCCCACCGGCAGCGGCGACGCCGCCAGCACCGGCGTATCCACCGACGCCCCCACCCACACCATCGGCTCGCTGCGCACGAATTCGCCGCGCAATTTGCGGTCGCGCGTGACGAACGCGAGATCGATTTTGTTATCCGCCAGCATCGGCGCGAGCGACGTACTTTGCGCGCAAACAATCTCGATCTCCACGTGCGGATAAAGATTCGAGAAACGCCGCAACACGGGCGACAACAGCGAGGACACATAGTCGTCCGGAGCGCCGAGCACCACGCGCCCGGTGACCTCGGGCCGCACGATCGCCGACCACGCCTCCTCATGCAGTGCCAGCACGCGCCGCGCGTATTCGAGCAGTGTGTTGCCGGGGCGCGTGAGCGACAGATTGCGCGTGTCGCGGGCGAACAGCGTGGTGCCGAGCATGGTCTCGAGCCGTTTGATCTGCATGCTGACCGCCGCCTGCGAGCGATGCACGCTCGCCGATGCTTTGGTGAAACTGCCCGTTTCCACAATCGCGACGAAGGTGCGAAGCAGATCGACGTCGAATTCGGGGTGCATGATTTATCAATCCGGCTTATGGAATTGCTCAATTTAATTCGTTTGTCGGTGGTGTGCAAGCCGCGCAATACTCGGGGCATTGCCTCACGGAGCCGCTTTGCATGTCCCTCACCCAACGTCAACAGGGCGCCATCACGCTGGCCGGCGGCGGGCTGCTGATGGGCACGATCGGCGTCTTCGTCGAGGAGGCGCGGCTCGGCGCGCTGACGCTCGTGTTCTTTCGCTGCCTGTTCGGCTTTCTCTCGCTCGCCGCGTATTGCGCCTGGAAGGGCTACTTCACGCGCGCGCATTTCACGCGCCGCACCGTCGTGCTGGCGCTGATCTCAGGTGTGCTGATGGTCACGCAATGGGTCGGCTTTTTCGACGCGATCCATCGCACCAGCATCGCCGTCGCGACAGTGGTGTTCCATGTGCAGCCGTTCTGGGTCGTGCTGATTGGCGCGGCGCTGTTCAATGAGCGGCTCGGCGCGGACCGGCTCGGCTGGATCGCGACGGCCTTCGTCGGACTCGTGCTGGCTTCGGGCGTCGCCGCTACCGAGAATTTACAGGGCCATACGAGCTATCTGATCGGCATTGGCGAAGCGCTGGCGGGGTCGGTGCTCTATGCGAGCGTGACGCTGATCGCCAAAGGGCTGGGCGATTTGCGGCCGCATCTGCTCACGCTCGCGCAATGTGCGGTCGGCGTGGTGTGCCTGCCATTCATCGCGCCGCTCACCGCCGTGCATATCGGACCCATGCAGTGGTTCTGGCTGATCGGCATGGGCGTGCTGCATACGGGGCTCTCGTATGTGCTGATTTACGGCGCGCTGCCCAAGCTGAGCACGCCGGTCATCGCCGTGCTGCTGTTCGTCTATCCGTTGACGGCAATCGTGGTCGATGCCGTGGTGTACGGGCGGGCCTTGTCGATGCCGCAACTGGCGGGCATGGCGCTGATCGTGACCGCGAGCCTTGGCGTCAATCTCGGCTGGCCGTTGTTGTCGTTGTGGCGTCCTGGTGGGCGGGCACGGCGTCACGCGGACTGAAAGTGACGGGCCACGCTTTGCCGGCCCGCACAACGGAAAACCGGGCTTGGCGCCCGGTTTTTTAAGCGTCGTAGTGAAAGCGGCAAGCCAGCACGTAGATCTTTCCGTCTCTCGGCAAGTAGACCAGGCGATCGGCACGCGTGATACGCCGCGACCAGAACCCGCTCAGACTGCCGGCCAACGGCTCCGGTTTTCCCGTGCCCCGAAACGGATCGCGCCGGCACTCCTCAAGCAACGTATTGATCTTGCGCAAGACCTTTCGGTCGGCCTCTTGCCAATACAGATAGTCGTCCCACGCTTCGTCGGTGAACATAAAAATGCTGTCAGCCTTGGCGGCCTCCTCGTTTCGGCTTCTCTGTTTGTTCATCGGTCAGCAGTTCGCGCGCGGTCGCACCGCCGGCATTCAACTGAGCGATAGACCTGGCGAGCCGCTGGGCATTCTTCGACGAACTCAACAGATACAGTGTCTCCTGCATCGCGTTGTAATCCTCGAGCGAAACCATGACCACGTTTTCGCCACTCTGCCTCGTGATCAGCATGGGCATGTGATCGCGGCAGACGTCGTCCATCGCTTGCTTAAAGCCGGCACGCGCCTCGCTGTAAGTAAGGACGTTCATTCGTTTTCTCGATCTGAGAGGTTTCCCTCCAGTCGCTCCTGTCAAAAGTTAGGGACGATTTCGCCGCTGCATCAATGCACCTCGGGACGACGAACCAGACGCGCCGCTCCAAGGAAAGCATACTGCTGGAGCACGGGAATCATTGTACAATCCTCTGTACGCAATTGCCACCCCCGAGCAACGCCGGAACGCGTCACCTAACCGATAGAGAGGATGCCTGCCGCGATCCCGTTGCGCCACTCAGCCAAACGGCCGACCTCACTGCGGCAACGTTTCGCCCTTCGTCTCAGGTGCAAACGGAATCACGAACAGGCCGGCGACAAACGCGAGCGCGGTCAGCGCCACCGGCACCCCGAGCGTATGCATATGCAGCACCGCCGCACCGAGCAGAAAGTTGACGCCGGCGCCCACGAACCGCCCGAACGAGGTGCAGAACGCGAACGCCGTCGCCCGCACGCGGGTTTCGAACTGCTCCGGCAGCCACAAGCTGAACAGTGCGAAATTGCCGCCGAAGAAACCCAGCACGAAGAGCCACGCGATGAACGGCCCGAGCCCGTTCGGCAGGTAAAACGCCCAACCGAAGCTGCCGGCGATCGCCACCGCCATGCCGAGGAAGTAGACCGCCAGAGTCTTTTTGCGACCAATGCGCTCCGCAAGCGGCGGCAAGGCGAGGCAGCCGAGAATCGTCCCGATTGAAAGCAGCCCCGTTGCCAGCGACGCGGTTCTGAGCGCGTCGCCCTTGGTCATGCCGGCCTTGGTCGCCAGTTGAATCACGGCGGACGGCTCGTAGACCGCCCCGGCCCACAAACCGATGATGGCGACCGTCAGCAGAATGCACGCCACCCAGGTCCGGCGCCGGTAGGCCGGCCCCATGATCTCGCGCAGCGGCGTGACCCGCACGGTTTGCGCTTCAGCCCGCGCTTCGGCTTTCTGCCACTTGTCCGATTCCTTCACGCGCAGCAGAACCAGAATCGCGACCACCACCGGCACGGCGCCGGTCAGGAACATCGCGCGCCAGCCGTAGTGCACGCCGATCGTGTAATTCAGCGCCGCGGCCAGAAAGAAGCCGGCGTAGTAGCCGGTCTGCAGATAGCCGGCGCCCATCTTGCGCCGATCCTCCGGCCACGATTCCGCCACGTAGGTCCCAGCCAGCGCCCACTCGCCGCCTATACCCACACCCGCAATGAAGCGATAGATGCCAAGTTCCCACACGTTGTGCGAAGTCGCCGCGAGCCCTGTGAAAATGGCGAACGTGAAGATGGTGCCGGCCAGCACCTTGGTGCGGCCGAAGCGATCGGCGAGCGGCCCCCAGATGAACGAGAGCCCCCACCCAACCAGGAACAGCGCGAATAGAATCGAACCGGCAAGGCCGACGTTCGCCGGCGTGGCCGCATAGCCGGAACGCGGCAGCAGTTCGGTCAAGGCCGGCGTGAGCACGAGCGCGTAGATGAACGAGTCCATTCCGTCGAGCGTCCAGCCGGCCCAGGCGCCCCAAAAACCTGCAATCTGCGAACCATTGAGCGGCGTGCGGCGCCGCGCGACCGACTTGCGATCGGTGATTGAACTCATCATGCTCCTCCAGCCCTACGGTTGATGTACGTAACTGAAACGACGAGATGGCGCTTGTTGTGGATCGAGGTGTCCTCGCGCATAAGTTGCGAGGACGCCGCGGACAGAGCGGTGAAGTTTTCGGGGTTTGCCCGCCTGTCAAATGCGCATTTTTATATATAATATTTGAAATCATGAACGACGCAATTGATGGTTTCCCCCTGGACGCCCCGGCGCACAGCTCGCTTTTACCAGCGGCGGCGCCGCGTGAGAGCACGTCCCGCATGATCGCGGAGGCGCTGCGGGCGGCGATTGTCGACGGCACGCTGGCACCTGGCGCGCCGCTGCGGCAAGACGCCATCGCACGGCACTTCTCGGTCAGCGCAATTCCTGTGCGCGAGGCTTTGCGGCAGCTCGAGAGCGAAGGCTGGGCCAAGGCCGCAGTGAACAAGGGTGCGACCGTCGCGCCGTTGTCGGCGCAGGAAGCGCGCGAGATCTACGAGATCCGCTCCGCACTGGAGAGCCTCGCCATCGGCCTGGCAATTCCTAATCACACGGCCGCCACGCTGAGCGAATCCGCCGGTCTGTGCCGCGCAGCCGAGCGGGAAGCGGACCCCTCGTTGTACGTCGCGCGCAATGTCGCGTTTCACACGAGCCTGTATGCGCCGGCTGCCCGGCCGCAACTCGAGGAGATGATCGGAACGCTGCACCGGCGCGGTGAAAGATATTTGCGCCTGAAGTTCGGCTTGCCGTTGCACAAGGGCGAGTCCGACAAAGAACACGCGGCAATACTCGACGCCGTCGAGCGCCAGGACATCCCCACCGCGCAGGCGCTGGTTGCCGCGCACCTGCTGGGCACCGGCGATCTGCTTTTTCGTTTCCTGACCGAGCGCGCCGAGGCTGAAGCCGCGCTCGCCAGACAAGCCAAGCCGCGCGGCAGACGCACGCGCACCACTACCGGGAGTGATTAAACCGATGAACCGACCCGCCGAAGCGCCCCCCGCCGCACGCTCATGGACTACGCGCCGCGACGAAAAGAATCGTCGCCTCGCGGCCATTGCCCCTTGGCTGGAGGACGGCGTACTGCCGCCAAACCGCCTCGTCGATGCACTCGAAACGCTGATTCAGCCGGGCGACCGTGTCGCCCTCGAAGGCGACAACCAGAAGCAGGCCGACTTCCTCTCCCGCTCGTTCGCCAAAGTCGATCCGCAAAAGATTCACGATGTGCATCTGCTGATTTCGAGCATCAGTCGTCCTGAACATCTGGCGCTGTTCGAGCGTGGCATCGCGCACAAGGTCGATTTTTCGTTCGCCGGGCCGCAGAGCTTGCGGGTCGCGCAACTGCTCGAAGACGGCCAGCTGGAAATCGGCGCGATCTACACCTACGTCGAGCTGTACGCGCGCATGTTCGTGGATCTGACGCCGCACGTCGCGCTGCTGTGCGCGGAAAAGGCCGACCGTCACGGCAATCTGTACACCGGCCCGAATACCGAAGACACCCCCACGATCGCCGAGGCCGCCGCGTTCCGTCACGGCATCGTGATCGTGCAGGTCAACGAGATCGTCGACGAACTGCCGCGCGTCGACATTCCGGGTTCCTGGGTCGACGTGGTCGTGCAGGCGGACCGCCCCTTCGCTGTCGAGCCGCTGTTCACACGCGACCCGCGCCATATCGGCGACCTGCAGGTGCTCACCGCCATGATGGTGATTCGCGGTATCTACGAACCTTATGGCGTCACCTCGCTGAATCACGGCATCGGCTTCGACACCGCCGCGATCGAATTGCTGCTGCCCACGTATGGCGAGTCGCTCGGCCTGAAGGGCAAGATCTGCCGCAACTGGACGCTCAATCCGCACCCCACCATGATTCCCGCGATCGAATCGGGCTGGGTCGAGAGCATTCACTGCTTCGGCAGCGAAGTCGGCATGGAGGCTTATATCGAGGCGCGCCCCGACGTCTTTTTCACCGGCAACGACGGCAGCCTGCGCTCGAACCGCGTGCTGTGCCAACTGGCCGGGCAATACGGCGTCGACCTCTTTATCGGCTCGACCTTGCAGATCGATGCCGACGCGAATTCCTCCACCGTCACGCGCGGGCGGCTGGCCGGTTTCGGCGGCGCGCCCAACATGGGCCACGATCCGCGCGGCCGGCGCCATTCGAGCGAGGCGTGGCTCAAGCTGCTGAAAGATCAGGCTCCGGTGTCGCGCGGCCAGAAGCTCGTCGTGCAGATGGCCGAGACCTACAAGAAAGGCGGTGAACCGACTTTCGTCGATGAACTCGACGCTGTGGCGGTCGGCGCAAAAAGCGGCATGCCGATTGCGCCCGTCATGATCTACGGCGACGACGTCAGCCATGTCGTCACCGAAGAAGGCATCGCGCATCTGCACAAGGCCGAAGGTGTCGATGAGCGTCGTGCGGCGATCGCCGCCGTGGCCGGCGTGACGCCGATCGGGCTGCGCGCGAAGCCGGAGAAAACGGCGGAGCTGCGTCGGCGCGGTGTCGTCGCGTATCCCGAGGATCTCGGCATTCGGCGCGGCGAAGCGAAGCGTTCGCTGCTGGCGGCACGCAGCATCGACGATCTGGTGACGTGGTCGGGCGGTCTGTACGCGCCGCCGGCGCGCTTCAGGAGCTGGTAAACATGGCGCCCGCTGCCTTGCTTTCGCGCACGCAGGCTCCGTGCGCTCGTACCACGGGAGTGACGCCGGCTGATGCACATGCCGACGTCGCCGCTGGTTTGCACGCCTCGGCGCGCGCCGCCGCCCGCCTGGCGCCGACATTCAGCGACGCGCAACTCGCCCGTTACGCCGTCACCGCGCTGAGCGAAGAAGCCCGGCTCACGCCCAAGCCCGCACTGGTCGACCAACGCGGCAGCGGCGCGCATCGCGACCTCGATCTCGACATCATGCTGCGCTCGGCCCACGCGCTCGAACCCACCTTCGCGGCACTCGCACGTGCAGCGCGGCACCGTGGCGCACCGTCCGCGTTATTGCGCACCGAACTCGCACAAATCGGCCGCGCCGGCGAGCAGGACATGCTTCGCGCGACCGGCGGCAGCAACGCGCATCGCGGCGCGATCTGGATTATCGGCTTGCTGGTCGCCGGCACAGCGCTACCCGGCGCCGTGGTGCCCCCGAGCACATCGCAAATCGCCGCACGCGCCGCGCAGATCGCGTGCTTCCCGGACCGCTTCGCCGCGCCGTCCGACAGTCACGGCGAGCGCGCGCGTCAGCGTTATCAGGTCGGCGGCGCGCGCCGTGAGGCGCAGGACGGCTTCCCGCACGTCATCCATACCGGCCTGCCCGCATTGCTCGCGGCGCGCGAACGCGGCGTCCACGAAAACGCCGCGCGTCTCGATGCCCTGCTCGCAATCATGGCGACGCTCGACGACACCTGCCTGCTGCACCGCGCCGGCCTGCCGGGTTTGCACGCCGGACAGCGCGGCGCGCAACGCGTGCTCGCGGCCGGCGGAAGTTCGACGCCGGTCGGCCGTGCCGCACTTGCCGCGCTCGATCACGCATTGCTGTCGCTGAACGCATCGCCTGGCGGCGCAGCGGATCTGCTCGCCGCCACTCTCTTTCTCGACATACTGGCGCATCACGACGCCAGCCGGAGCCCGGAATCATGGAACATCTGACCTTCGACTATCCGGCGCAACGCGCCGTCACGACTCGCGCCCATGTCGGCGTGGTGGGCTCGGGCGACCTGGAAGTGCTGCTCTCGCCCGTCATGCAGGACGGCGCGCTGTCCGCGCATGTGGTCGTGCGCACCAGCGTGGACGGCTATAGCCACATCTGGAAAAGCGTACTCGACCGCTTTTTCACGCGTTACGACGGCGCCGCGCAAATCGAAATCAACGACTTCGGCGCGACTCCAGGTGTGGTGGCGCTGCGACTCGCCGAAGCCGTCGAAGCCGCCGAACAGGGGGACAACACATGAATACGGTTGCAACGAGCACCTCTCCCGCATCCATGCTGCGCGACAGCTTCATCGAACTGCCGGCGCGCGAGCGCGCCCGTTCGCTACTTGATCCGGGGACCTTCCGCGAACTGCTCGGCCCGTTCGACAAGATCGAGTCGCCGTGGCTGCCGCTGCAAGGCATCGTTTGCCAGGCGGACGACGGTTGTGTGATCGCGCGCGGCACCATCGACGGCGAACCGGCCGTGGTTGCGGCGATCGAATCCGCTTTCCAGGGCGGCAGCATCGGCGAAGTGTCCGGCAGCAAGATTGCCGCGGCGCTCGAGCTTGCCTTGCGCGATTGCGAACGCGGCAAGATCGTGCGCCCGGTCGTGCTGTTCGAAACCGGTGGCGTGCGGCTTCAGGAGGCCAATCTCGGTCTCGCCGTCATCGCGGAAATGCAGGCGGCGATTGTCGCGCTGCGCCGGCATGTGCCGGTGGTCGGCGTGATTGCGGGCATGGTCGGCTGCTTCGGCGGCATGTCGCTCGCGGCCGCGCTGTGCTCGTATCTGGTCGTGACGAAGCAAGGCCGGCTCGGCATGAATGGCCCCGAAGTGATCGAGCAGGAAGCCGGCATCGAGGAGCTCGATTCCAGCGATCGGCGCCGCATATGGCAGCTGATCGGCGGCGAACAGCGGGTGGCGACCGCGCTGGCAGACCGGCTGGTCGATGACGACGCCGACACGGTCAGCGCCGCCGTGCGTGCCGCCTTCGCGCAAGGCGTACCGGCCGCGCATCGCAGCGAGCAGGTCGATACTTTTCTGCAGCGGCTCGCGCAAGTCGATCCCGCCGGCGTTACGCCGGAATCGATGCGGGACGTGTACAACGCGCAGCCACAAAACAACGTGCGCAAGGAGCAAGCATGAGCGACACAGCACTCAGCCGCGGCGCGCGCTGGTTCCACGCGCTCGCCGGCGACTCATCCAGCCGGCCGCCCGTCTGGAGCGGCGACGCACCGCTCGGCGGCGAGACCGCGCGCTTCATCACGGTCGTGCCCGATCCCGCCAACCGCTTTCCGCGCGCGACCGACAACGTCGTCGGCCTCGAACAGGGCTGGCAGCTCGCGCGAGCCGTGCGCGACGCGATCGCGCGGGACGCAGCGAGCGGCACCCGCCGCCCCATCGTCGCGATCGTCGATGTGAAAAGCCAGGCCTACGGTTATCGCGAAGAGATGCTCGGCATTCACCTCGCCTGCGCCGCCGGGGTCGACGCCTATGCGTCGGCGCGCGAAGCCGGTCATCCGGTGATCGCGCTGATCGTCGGCCCCGCCATGTCGGGCGCGTTCCTCGCGCACGGCTATCAGGCCAATCGCATCGTCGCGCTCGACGCGCCCGGCACCATGGTTCACGCCATGGGCAAGGAAGCGGCGGCGCGCGTCACGCGCCGCACGGTCGAAGCGCTCGACGAGCTCGGCGAAACCATCGTGCCGATGTCTTATTCGATGGCGTCGTTCGCGAAGCTTGGGCTGCTCGACCAGTTGATCGGCGGCGTCGATGCGGACGCGCCGGACGCCGCGCAAATCGAGCGCGTGCGTCAGGTGTTAATCGAGCAGATTCGCAGCGCGCGCGACGACGGCCGCCGCAACCTGGCGCATCGGCTGGAATCGGATGCGGCGCGGACCAACCGCGCGGCGTCGATCGAAGTGCGCCGGCGTCTTGCTGAACAATGGGATGCCGTGTGATGCAGGTTTGCGCCGCGCCGCCATTCGCCATCGACCACGCGCTGTCGCACGACGCGCGCTGGCGCCCGCACGACTTGCTGCATCTGCGCAGCTTGGCCGTTTTCGATAACGAGCCGGCGTGGGTGCGCGACGCTTTCGAGCGCGCGCCCTATGCGGTCGTGCGACGCGCGCTGGCCGCGGAAGGCTTCATCGCGATCGGCGTGCGCGGCGCCGGGCGGTCGCAACGTTATGCCGCGTGGGCGTGTTCCGCCGAGGTGATGACCGCCGTGTCTCCTGAAGCGCTGACGTCATGCCGTCCTCTAGACGCACGAAGCGCGTTGCCTGCATTCGCCGCGCTCGAAGCATTGCGGGACGACATGACTGGCGCAATGAACCCCTTCGTCTGGGGACCAACGGGAAGCACCGGTTTTGAACTGGCGACACAGCAACCAACAGTCACGGAATCGAGCGATCTTGACCTGCTTATCCGAACTCTCGAGGCACCACTCGCGCGCAACCACGCCAGTGAATTGCTGGACTATTTGCAAGCGCTCGCGCAGCGCGTCGGCATTCGTGTGGACGCGCAACTCGAGACACCCTCGGGGGGCGTCGCGCTGGCCGAGTGGGCGGCGGGCAAGCCGCGCGTGATGGCGCGCCACGCGCGCGGCCCGCACCTGACTGCCGATCCGTGGGCCACCACGAATTACGGCGGCGAAGCTTGATGCTCGCCCTGCTCTTTCCCGGCCAGGGCGCGCAGACCGACGGGTTCCTGCACCGTCTGCCCCAGCACCCCGTGGTGCACGACACGCTCGCGGAAGCTTCACATGTGCTCGACGTCGACGTGCTCACATTGGACACGCCGGACGCATTGCGCTCGACCGTCGCTGTACAGATCGGCCTGACGGTCGCAGGCGTGGCTGTCGCGCGGGCACTCGCCGATGAACAGTTCGCGCCGGAAATAAGCGCGGGGTTGTCAGTCGGCGCGTACGCCGCAGCGGTCAGTTGCGGCGCGGTTCAGTTCGGCCACGCGTTGCGAATGGTGCGCCGGCGCGCCGAGCTGATGGAGACCGCATACCCTTCAGGCTACGGCCTAGCTGCCATTTCCGGTTTGACCGAACACCAGGTGGCGACGCTCGCCACGCTGCATGCGGATGAAGACTCACAGCGCGTCTATATCGGCAATGTGAACGCGCCACGCCAGATCGTTGTGGCGGGTGCGAATGCCGCGCTGGACGCCTTTATCGCACGCGCGCTGGCAGCCGGTGCGCGCAAGGCCACTCGCCTCGCGGTGAGCGTGCCCTCGCATTGCGAATTGCTTGCACATGCCACGGACGAACTGGTGGCGTACGCCAACGACGTCCCCTTTAAAACCCCGCATAGCACCTACATCGGCAACCGTGGTGGCCGCCCTTTGTACACGGCGGCCGCGATCCGCGACGACCTCGCGACCAATATGCGCTACACCGTGCGCTGGTTCGACGCACTCACGGTCATGCAGGAAATGGGCGCGCGCGTGCTGATCGAAGCGCCGCCGGGCCAGGTTTTGAGCGACATCACACGCGAGTACTTTCCGGATACCACCGCGCTCGCGGCCAGTACCTTCTCGTTCGACCGGCTCGTGGCAACCGCTCGTCGGCGCCTGGAAGAAATCTAGGCGCGCCGCGTCGGGTGACCAAACCGACTTCACCGCTTCTCATCACCGCTTCTCAATCAACTTCCGCCCCATCGCCTTCGCATACTGATCGCACGCGCTGCGCGCGACACGTGACGCGGCGAGCACCCCGACGTCGGCATCGTCGCGGTAGTACATCGCCACGTTGATCGGCGGCGGCAGCGGCCGCACCTGCAACTGCGCCAGTTCGCCGCTGCGCAGATAAGGCTCGACGAACAGCGCGGGCACCGCCGCGATCCCATAGCCATCGCGCAGCAGCTTGACGATCACCGCGACCGAAGGCATGCAGGTCACCTGGGTCTGCGAGAGCGGCACACCGGCGCGCTTCGCGAGCGCCTGCACGATCGCCTCGACGGCGACTTGCGGCGCGGTGCCGCGGCCGAATGTCAGCACCGGTTTGCTCAATACGGTCTGCACGTGCTTCGCGCGGCTCGCCGGAATCAGATTGCTGCGCGCGATCCAGCGCACCGGATAGCTCGCCAGCAACGACGACACGATCGACGCCTCGTGGTCGCCGGTTTCCTCCACCTGAATCACCAGATCCAGCTCGCCGCTGCGCAAGCGCGGTCCGAGTACCGCGCTGGAATCGACTGTGAGGTCCACCACGATGCGGTTGTACTCGGCGTTCAGCATCCGTACGTAGTCCGGCAACCAGCTATGCACCACCGTTTCGATCACCCCCAGCCGCAGGCGTGTGGCGACTTGCGATTCGTCCTGCGCGGCCAGTTGCAGCGAGCGCGTGGCCTGCACGACGGAGCGCGCATGCGCGAGCAGCCGGTCGCCGTTCGCGGTGAGCCGGAAGTCCGCGGCGTCACGCTCGATCAGCTCGACGCCTAACTCTGCTTCGAGCGTCTTGATCCGCAGCGAAATCGCGGCAGGCGTCGCGTGCATCGCGGCGGCCGTCGCGCGAAAACTGCCCAGACGGGCGAGTGTCAGAAACGTTTCGACGAAGCGGGTGTTCATAGTCCGGGTCTCTCAACAGCGGCGGGATGCTGTTAAGTTTAATTTAACGAAACACAAGAATAACTCGCTGGATGGATATTTTTGGCGTCACTAATCTGGGCTGCATATCCTGCTCACAACGCAGGCTTACCGCGCGGGCTGACAGCGCAGGGTCGAATTTGCCACGATTTATCTGGAGTCACGCCGTTCATGTCCTACACGCCATCCGAGTTTCGCCAGCAGATTCGAACCCGCCGCCTGTCCGGCCCCACGGCGGGCTATTGCGGCGACTACGCACAAGTCAATCTCGCCATTCTGCCGAGGCAATACGCCGACGACTTCCTGCGTTTCTGCACGCTCAACCCGAAGGCCTGTCCGCTGCTGGGCATCGGCGAGCCGGGCGACTGGCGCGTGCCCGCACTCGGCGCCGATCTCGACATCCGCAACGACGTGCCCGCGTTTTACGTATACCGCCACGGCGAGCGCGCCGAGGAAGTGCGCAGTCTCGACGAACTGTGGCGCGATGATCTGGTGGTCTTCGCGATCGGCTGTTCGTTCTCTTTCGAGGAAATGCTGCGCCGCGAAGGCATCGCGCTGCGCCATATCGAACAGCAGGTCAACGTGCCGATGTACCGCACGCGCGAGCGCAACGTCGCCGCCGGCGTATTCGGCGGCAACCGCGTCGTCTCGATGCGGCCGATGAAAGCCGCCGACGCGATCCGCGCCATCCAGATCACCAGCCGCTTTCCCGCCGTGCATGGCGCGCCGGTCCACCTTGGCGACCCGTCGTTGATCGGCATTCGCGATCTGGCGCGGCCCGATTTCGGCGACGCGGTCGAAGTTCGCAGCGACGAACTACCTGTTTTTTGGGCTTGCGGCGTCACTCCGCAAACCGCGATCGAAAGTGCGCGTTTGCCGTTTGCGATCGCACACAAGCCAGGACACATGCTCGTCACCGACATTCTCAACACCACGCTGGCCGTGCTGTAAACGCGGCGCGCCTAGCCCAACCACGAGCCGCGCGGCAAGACGCGGTCCACCACGACGACCGGAGTTCAAGCATGAAAACCGAAGCGCAGTTGACCGGGGACGCCGCACGTTACGATGCGTCCATCACAGGAAAGGGTCCGTTCGCGTGGTACCGGCATATTTCCGCGAGCGAAAAACGCGCGTTCTGGAGTTGCAAGATCGGCTACGTGCTCGACGCGATGGACACCCAGTTCCTGAGCTTCGTGATTCCGACGCTGATCGCGACGTGGGGTATCACGCGCGGCGACGCGGGGCTGATCGGCACCGTCACGCTACTGAGTTCGGCGGTCGGCGGATGGGCCGCCGGCGTGCTGTCGGATCGCGTCGGACGGGTGAAGACCTTGCAGATCACGATTCTCTGGTTCGCCATCTTTACCCTCGCATGCGCGCTGGCGCAGAACTTCACCCAACTGCTCTGGGCGCGCGGGCTGATGGGTCTCGGCTTCGGTGGCGAGTGGACGGCGGGCGCAGTGCTGATCGGCGAAGTGATCCGCGCGCGTGATCGCGGCAAGGCCGTGGGACTCGTGCAAGCGGGCTGGGCGATCGGCTGGGGCATCTCGACACTGCTGTTCATGGCCGTGTTCTCGCTCGTGCCGGCGGATTACGCGTGGCGCGTGCTGTTTGCCATCGGCATTGCGCCCGCGCCATTCGTGATCTGGATTCGCCGCTTCGTCGAAGAACCCGAGGTGCATCGGCAGCAGAAGGCCGCGCAGGCCGCAGCGCAAACACGGACTTCGCTGCTCGATATCTTTCGCGGCGAAATTGTCTGGACGACGCTGCGCGCTTCCATTCTGGCGACCGGCGTGCAAGGCGGCTACTACGCGGTGACCACGTGGCTGCCGACCTATCTGAAGACCGAACGGCATCTGAGCGTGATCGGCACCGGCAGTTATCTGGGGGTGGTGATCGTCGGCTCGTATTGCGGCTATCTGACGGGCGCTTATGTCAGCGACAGATTCGGCCGCAAGCGCGCGTTCATCGCGTTCGCGCTCGCCTCGTGCGCGATTGCATTGATCTACACGCAACTGCCGCTCGACAACCTCTCCATGCTCGCACTCGGTTTTCCGCTCGGGTTCTGCGCATCCGGCATTTTTTCAGGCATGGGCGCGTTCCTCACCGAACTGTTTCCCACGCGCATTCGCGGCTCCGGCCAAGGGTTCTGCTACAACTTCGGACGAGCGATCGGCGCGACGTTCCCGTTCCTGATCGGCCATGTTTCGCAAACAATGTCGCTCGGTCACGCCATCGGCGTATTCGCGGCGGCGGCGTACGGTGTGGTGATTCTCGCCGCGCTGACGCTTCCCGAAACCAAGGGGCGGCAGCTCAGCGCGTGAGGCTAAGGAATAAGCCAAGGGTATGAAAAGACAGTGCAGCGTGCGTCGCGAGGCGCACGCTCATGCCTGCTCAGGCGCGCGTCCGATCACATGTGAATCCGACGCCGCCGGTCCGTCAGAGTGTCCACGCTCGCGCCCCGACGTCACCACCGCGCCGGTGCCGCCCGTACGTCCCACCGACTTCGCGTGACGCTCTATCAGCCTTTGCAGCAGGCAGAACGCGCACAGCAACGCGCCAATCACGATGCGGGTCCACCAGGAACTGAGCGTGCCGTCGAACGTAATCAGCGTCTGGATCGTGCCGAGAATACCCACTCCGAACAGCGACCCGATCACGTAGCCCACACCGCCTGTCAGCAACGTGCCGCCGATCACGGTCGCCGCGATCGCGTCTAGCTCCATGCCCTGCCCTTGCAAACCATAGCCCGACAGCACATAGAACGTAAACACCGCGCCGCCGAGCGCTGAGCAGAAGCCGCTCAGCGCATAGACGCCGATCCTGGTGTGCGCCACCGGCAAACCCATCAGCAACGCCGAGCGCGCATTGCCGCCGATCGCATAGACGTTGCGGCCGAAGCGCGTGAAATGCGCGATGTAGATCGCCGCGAGCAAGGCGACAAAGGCAATCAGCACGTTCGCCGTGACGGAGCCAATGCCGATGTTCAGGCGAAACGCCGAGATGGCCTGAAAGGTCGGATCGGTGATGGTGATCGACTGCGTCGTGATCAGAAAGCACAAGCCGCGTGCGAAGAACATGCCGGCCAGCGTCACGATGAAAGCCTGCAAGCGGAAGAAGTGAATCAGCGCACCCTGCACGGCGCCGAATACGGTGCCCATCAGCAACACGACAGGCAGAATCAGCCAGACGGGCCAATGCAGGTGTTCGGCGAGCACCGCCTCGACGATCGTGGTCAGCGCCACAACCGAACCCACCGACAGATCGATCCCACCAGACACGATCACGAACGTCATGCCGATCGCCACGATCAGCAGGAAGGCGTTGTCCACCAGCAGATCGAGCAGCACCTGCCACGAAAAGAACCCGGTGTACATCACCGAGCCAAAACCGAACAGCGCGCAGAACAGCAGAATCGTGACGGCAATCGGCAGCGTGCGCGGATCGACAATATGCGCCCAGGCGTCGAAGAGGCGTCTCATCGTGCCACCCCGCGCGGCTTGAGGAGCGAGGTTCCGAACGACACAGCAAGTGCGCGCGCCGCCGGCGACTGGATCACGCTCACTGCGAGCACCACGGCCGCCTTGACGACGAGCGTGGCTTCCGGCGGCACGCCGATCGAGTAGGTGGTGTAGGTCAGCGTCTGGATAATCAGCGCGCCCAGCACCGTGCCCGCGAGACTGAAACGGCCACCCAGCAGCGACGTCCCGCCGAGCGTCACCGCGAGAATCGCGTCGAGTTCGAGCAGCAGGCCTGCATTGTTGCCGTCGGCGCTGCGCACGTTCGAGCTGATGAGAATGCCGGCCATCGCCGCAGTCAGTCCCGAGAAGCTGTACACAGCAAACACGAGTGCCTTGGACCGCAACCCGACCAGCCGCGTCGCGACCGGATTGACGCCGATCGCTCGAATGAACAGCCCGAGCGCCGTGCCCTCCACCAGCGCGGCCGTCGCCAGCACCGCGACCGTGGCGATCCAGACCGAACACGGCACACCGAGCCAGTATCCACCGCCGACGAACAGATAACCCGGCGCGCCGATCGGAATGATCTGCCCAGCGGTGAGCAGTTGCGCGATGCCGCGGCCGGCCACCATCAGAATCAGGGTAGCGATGATCGGCTGCATGCCGACGAAGGACACCAGCAAACCATTCCACATGCCGCTCAGCACACCGACGATCAACGCCGCCACCAGCGCCTGCGCGATCAGTCCGGCATCCGGCAGCGGTTGCGTCGCGAGAATTGTGGCCGCGGCGGCGCCCGCTATCGCCACCACCGCACCGACCGAAATATCGATGCCGCGCGTCGCGATCACCAGCGTCATGCCGGTGGCGACGAGCACCAGCGGCGCGGCGCGATTCAGCACGTCGATTGGCGCGCCGAACAGATGACCGTCGAGCATCCGCAGCGACAGAAAATGCGGATTCACCCACAGGTTCAGGCCGCACAACAACGCCAGCGTGACGCACGGCCAGATCAGCGGACGCTCGGCGCCATCGCGCGCGACCCAGTTCGATAGCTTCATTCGCCGCTCCCCGCGATGAGTCGATAGATGTTGTCTTCGCTCGTGGCCTGGCCGGCGACCTCGGCAATCTTGCGCCGGTCGCGCAGAACCGCCACGCGATGACTGACGCGCAGCACCTCGTTGATCTCCGAGGAAATGAACAGGATGCTCAGGCCATTCGCGCACAGCGCCAGCAGCCGGTCCATGATGTCGAACTTGGCCGCAACGTCGATGCCGCGCGTGGGTTCGTCAAGAATCAGCAGCCTGGGATCGGTGGCAAGCCAGCGCGCCAGCAGCGCTTTCTGCTGGTTGCCGCCGGATAGCAAGCCGATCGGCTGGTCAGCGTCCGACGCTTTGATGCCTAGCCGCTCGATCCACAGATCGGCCAGTTCGCGCGCGCGTTGGCGGCTGATCTTGCGCCACCAGCCGCGCCTCGCCTGCAGCGCCAGCACGATGTTCTCGCGGATCGACAGTTCCGCGACGATGCCTTCTTTCTTGCGATCCTCCGCGCAGTAGCCGATGCCGTGGCGCACGGCGTCGTGCGGCGAGCGCAGTTTGACGGGCCGGCCCTCCACGAGAATCGTGCCGCTGTCGGCGCGGTCCGCCCCGAACAGCAGCCGAGCAGTTTCCGTGCGCCCCGAACCGAGCAAACCGGCAAGGCCCAGGATCTGGCGGGGCTGCACGTCGAGGTCGATGGGTTGCAGCGCGCCCCGCCGTCCGACGCCGCGTAGTTCGACAAACGGCTGTGCGGCCTGTGCGCACTGGGGGCCTTCGTGGGCTGCGTGGCCTTCGTGTGCGGCATCGCGCAAACGCGCGCTCATGCGCTCGTGCCCAACCATCTTCGACACGAGTTGATCAGCCGGCAGATCACGTGCGAGATATTCGCCTTCCCGCTCGCCGTTGCGCATGACCGTAATGCGATCGGAGATGGCATACGTCTGCTCGATAAAATGCGTGACAAACAGAATCGCAATACCAGATTGCTTAAGATGCCGAAGTATTTTGAAAAGCTGAGCGACTTCGCTGTCATCGAGGCTCGAAGTCGGCTCGTCGAGGATCAGCACGCGCGCATCGACCGAGAGCGCTCTCGCGATCGCCACCATCTGCTGCACGGCGATCGGATAGGCGTCGAGCGAGCGGGTCACGTCGAGCGCCACGTCGAGGCGGGCCAGCGCGGCTTGCGCGCGCCGCTTGATGTCGGGCCAGTCGATCGCGCCAAAGCGCCTCGACTGCCTGCCCGCGAAAATATTCTCCGCGACCGACAGGTTGGGACACAGGTTGACTTCCTGATACAGCGTGCGCACCCCCGCCGCTTCGGCTTCCTGCGGCGAGGCGAATGCGACGACCTCGCCACCGAGGCGGATCGTGCCGGCGTCCGGCGCGACCACGCCGGTCAGCACGTTGATCAGGGTGGATTTGCCGGCGCCGTTCTGCCCCATCAGCGTGTGAATCTCGCCAGGGAACAGGCGAAAGTCGACACATTGCAGCGCCCTCACGCCCGGGAATGTTTTGCTGACACCGGCGGTGGCCAGAATGGGCTCGGGCGCGTTTGCCGCGCCCGCGGCGGCGCCGGCCGGCGGATTCGGTTCGGAAGCGGGATAGGTCATAGGCCTCGCTCGATCAGCGCTGCGTGGGTTCGACTAACTCCGGCGGCATGAGTCGGAAAAGAGGCCGCCCGCTGCCGAAGCAGCCGGGCGGCCAGGCACCGCTGGAGAAACCTCTTCGATCTGTCCGTACTGTGTTCCTGTTTTGCGCCAGCCATCAGTCAGGAACCCTGACTAACCCCTATCAGTACTTGCGCGTCGGCAAGGTCTGTGCGGCCACGCTCATCGGGAAAACCGTCTCTTGCGTGAGAATGCGCTTGGGCAGCGGCTTGCCGGCCACCACGTCCTTGACCGCGGACATCAACTGCGGACCCAGCAACGGACTGCACTCCACGTCGACGTTCATCTTGCCCGCCGCCATGGCCTGGAAACCACCCTTGGTCGCATCGAACGAAACGACGGTGATGTCCTTGCCCGGATGCATGCCGGCCTCTTCCATCGCCTGAATGGCACCCAGCGCCATGTCGTCGTTATGCGCATAAACTACATTTATTTTATTTCCATAAGTTTTTATAAACGCTTCCATGACCTGCTTGCCGCCGGCCAGTGTGAAGTCGCCGCTTTGCGACGCAATGATCTTGAATTTGGGATCGTTCTTGATCACCTCCAGAAGACCCGAGTGCCGGTCATTGGCAGGCGCCGAGCCGACGGTTCCCTGAAGTTCGGCGATATTGATGGGGCCTTGCTCGTTCTTAAAGTTGTCTTCGAGCCAGTGACCGCCACGCCGTCCTTCTTCAAGGAAGTCCGAACCGATCATCGTGACGTAAAGCGAAGTGTCTTTCACGTCGATGTTGCGGTCGGTGAGAATGACCGGAATCTTGGCGGCTTGAGCCTCGCGCAGCACCGGTTCCCAGCCTGATTCGACAACCGGCGAAAACGCGATCACATCCACTTTCTGCGCGATGTAGGAGCGGATCGCCTTGATCTGGTTTTCCTGCTTCTGCTGGGCATCGGAGAATTTCAGCTTGATCTTTGCGTCCGCCGCCGCGGATTTGACCGACTCGGTATTGGCGGTTCGCCATGCACTTTCCGCGCCGACCTGCGCAAAGCCCAGCGTGATCTGCTTGTCTTGCGCAAAAGCACCCGGTGTTGCCAGCGTCAGCGTACCGAAACCCGCGCACAGTGCGAGCGCGCCCAACACACGGCATGTGGCGCGTCGTGTATTCGCCATGACTGTCTCCTGATCGTTGTTGTGTCGGTGACCCATTGGCTTCGCCCGGCCCTTGCAGCCCTCACGGAGCCTGGATCGTGATCTAGCGTAGTGTGTGGGGCGTTACCCGTCCAATCATATGATTCGCGTCGGCGATACCAAATTTGATATGGCGCGCGGTGTCACCCACCGAAACGTCAGGTTGATTCGCTCACCGGCCACTCGAGGCTCCTTCGGCACCCGATGCCGCCATTCCGCCTGCGTGTTGCCCTTCATCACCAGCAGGCTGCCGCCTTTGAGCGAAAAGGACTGCACGATGCCGGTCTTGTTGTGCCGCAGATCGAAAGTGCGAGCCACGCCCAGGCTGACCGAGGCAATCACTGGCTGTTTGCCGAGCTCCGGCTCGCGGTCCGCATGCCAGCCCATGCTGTCGGTGCCGCTGCGGTAGCGGTTGATCAGCACGCTGTTAAAACGCACGCCACAAACCGACTCAACGGCTTCCCTCAGTTCGGCGACGGTCGGCGTCCACGGTTGCGGCACGTTGCGAATGCCTGAGTAGACATAGACAGCGTCGGGCTCGCCCTGCCAGGCGGTCAGCCGTGGCAGCGGCACGCGGCCGGCGGGCGTGCCCATCATGTCCTGACGCCATTCGACTTCATCGATAAGGTGCGCCAAGTCCCCCGCCGCCGTCGCGGGTGCGAGCCAGTCGGGATACCAGTCGACGTCGGGCGCCGGCGGCGCATCGGAAGAATCCGCGAAAAGATCCGTCATGACATTGCTGGGCGCGATCGCGCACACATAATGTGGGTAGGGGGAACCTTGGCTATTATGGCGGCAACGGCGACGGCCCCGACATCCGCAGCTTGCGGTTTGATCCGGCGCTGTCGTGCTTCCTTTTCTCGCAAGCAACCTTCAAAGGACACTCACCATGATTCTTTCCGACCAGGCGCTCGATCAGCTTTTTCGCGAAGCTCGCACGCATAACGGCTGGCAGGCGAAGCCGGTCGACGACGCCGTGCTCGAGCAACTCATCAAGCTCGTCCTGCTCGGCCCGACTTCGGCCAATTCGAGCCCGGGCCGCTTCGTCTTCGTCAAAACGCCGGAAGGCAAGGAAAAGCTGCGCCCGGCCTTGGCACCAGGCAATCTCGAGAAGACCATGGCTGCACCGGTCACGGCGATCGTCGGTATGGATATGGCGTTTTACGAGCATTTGCCGAAGCTGTTTCCGCACGCGGACGCCCGCAGCTGGTTTGCCGGCAACGATAAGATGATTGCCGATACGGCCTTTCGGAACTCGACGCTGCAAGGCGGCTATCTGATTCTCGCCGCCCGCGCGCTTGGTCTGGACACGGGTGCGATGTCGGGCTTCGACGCCGCCAAGGTCGACGAAGCGTTCTTTGCCGGCACGACCGTGAAAGCAAACTTCCTGATCAATCTGGGCTACGGTGATCCGTCGAAGCTGTTCCCGCGCAGCCCGCGCTTCACCTTCGACG
The DNA here is from genome assembly GCA_036383775.1 of Paraburkholderia sp. Classification (GTDB taxonomy): domain Bacteria; phylum Pseudomonadota; class Gammaproteobacteria; order Burkholderiales; family Burkholderiaceae; genus Paraburkholderia. The sequence goes on from DASVNP010000041.1 coordinate 74,373, forward strand.
AAGCCGCCCGGATAGTCTGAGGCAAAGCGGCTCACCCGCCGGCGCGGTCAACTGATTCAACTGAAAATTGCGACGTAGAACACCACCGCGCCGACCAACGCACCGATAAAGCAGAACCCTTCCCCGGCGTCATCGCCATTGGACCGCACCCATGCGCCGACGACGCCGAACAGCCCCGCGATACCCAACGCCACGCTCAACATCACCACATCGAATAGCGCGCTCTTGCCCAACTCGGAGAAGTCGATACCGCGTACGCCGAAGTACAGGCCGACCGCCATCAGCGATATAACCACGAGCGGCAGCATGACATGGCTGCCCTCATACCCGACGTGATGGGCATGATGCGGATGGTGTAACGAATTGCCTGATCTGCGCAGTTTCATAGTGCGCCTCCTGCGTCGCCCTTGGCTGGCGAACAAATCGAACCGCTCCCGCGGTGCGGCGGCCTTCGCTGAGACCTTTATACGAGCCGGTTCTATTTTGAGAATACTCCACCGTCGAACACAATTCAAAGCCCATTTAATTCGATTGATGCGGCCGGACAAGCACACTCAAAATCGCAGCGAAATTGCTGCAGAGCAGTAATTTTTTGAGCACCTTCAGACATGCACGAAGATCTGCGCGGACCGCAATATGTGCACTGTCGGCAAGGGCTTGCACATCTCGGTAGAATGAGGCGGCTCGCTCGCCGCGCGTACGCCATTGCATCGCCGCGACCGGCCAATCGACACCGCGCCAGCCCTTCCCGCCCTGATCCTCTCTATGCGCCGCTCATCGTTCTTTGTTCGCTTCATTCTGATTGGCATTCTGCTGCATATCTACGTCGGCTTGCGTCTGATACCAGACATGCCGATCGATACCGCTGGCCGATGGCTGTGTGCGTCGTGGCTGGTGCTTTCGATCTTTCTGATCCCGCTCGGCATGCTGGCGCGCACCATCGAACAGCAACCGCTCAGTGACCGGCTCGCGTGGGTCGGCCTGCTGGCGATGGGCTTCTTTTCCTCGCTGCTGATGCTGACCTTCGCGCGCGACCTCGTGCTCGCCTCGCTGTTGACCGTCGATGCAATCTGGCCGAACACCATTGCGATTCACCACTGGCGGATCGGCTCGGCGGCAGCCGTGCCGTTGCTCGCTTTGCTTGTGACGCTGGTCGGTCTGTTCAACGCACGGCGCCGCGCCAAAGTGGTGACGATCGAAGTGCCGATCGACGACCTGCCCGCCGCGCTCGAGGGCTTCACGATCGTTCAGATCAGCGATATTCACGTGGGACCGACGATCAAACGCCGCTATGTTGATGCGATCGTCGACGCGGTGAATCGCCTGAAGCCGGATCTGATAGCCGTTACCGGCGACGTCGTCGATGGCAGCGTGCTGCAGTTGACCCAGCACACGCAGCCGCTTTCTCGATTGAGTGCGCGTCACGGCGCCTTTCTCGTGACCGGCAATCACGAGTACTACGCCGGCGCGAACGCCTGGATCGACGAATTCAGGCGCCTCGGATTGAACGTTCTGCTGAACGAGCACGTTATCGTGGATCACGACGGCGCACGCGCGGTGATTGCCGGCGTGACCGATTATTCAGCCGGCCACCATGACCCGGCGCACCGCAGCGATCCGGTTGCGGCGCTCGCCGGCGCACCCGGCGATGTGCTGATCAAGGTACTGCTTGCCCACCAGCCGCGGTCTGCCGAAGCTGCCGCGGCAGCCGGATTCACGCTGCAGTTATCCGGCCATACGCACGGCGGCCAGTTCTTCCCGTGGAATTTCTTTGTGCGACTCCAGCAGCCATTCACCGCCGGTCTTGCGCGGCTGAATGGACTGTGGGTGTACACGAGCCGAGGCACCGGCTATTGGGGACCACCCAAGCGTCTGGGCGCCCCCTCCGAAATCACGCGCTTGCGCCTCGTGCCCGGCGAGCCGGATTAAATCACGCCTTACTGCGCGGGCGCCACCGCCACGCTGACTTGCGACGCGAACGCCACCGCCACCTGCATGCCCGGCGTTACGGCAGCGATTTTTGCCGGGTCGCGGCTCTGGATATGGAACACAGAGCCGTTCGGACCTTTGAGCGCCATGATTCCGGAGGCATGGTCAATGGCCTGGACTTCGGCGGTCACGGTTTGAGCCGTGTTCGGCTGAGCGCTTTGAGCGGCTGTGGTGTGTCCGTCGGCGCTACGCGTGACAGTGATCACCGCATTGCGCATCATGCGGATGTGGACCTTGCCGCCTTGCTTGATCTGCGCGAGATCGTGCGTGTCCGTAATGTTGAACGACCCTTCGCCGCCCTGCGCGTCGAGCACCGTGATGGAATGGTGGGCCTCGTCGACTGACTTCACGACGCCTTCTGCCTGAAGGGTGCTACTGCCTTCAAACTGCGCCGGCAAAGCCGCGGCGAAAGACGCGAGCGGAGCGACAGTGATCAATGCGCTGACAATCACGCCGAGAGCTTTTACTTTCATACATTCCTCAATTGGGATGAACGGCGGAACATGGCGGCGGCGTGCAGGTCATGGCGCAGCGGCGTCTGGACGATGCGTGAACGAAGCCACGAAAAACCAAACGCGGATCGAGCGCAAGCTCACCACGACATGTTCCGGGCTATACAGACAGTGTGTTTTCCGGGATGGCTTCCGTCAACATTCGGAGTCCGTATTTATGTAGGAATAACCCCTCACCCAGTACAGAAATTTCCCCAAAAGACGAAGGCAATACGGTTGCCGACGCGCCGTGTTTTTTAGCGCGACGCTCCATCGAGTAAGACGCGCCTTTGTCATGCGTATGGTTCACAATGCGCGAACCTACGTCTCCATTCTTACCAATGACAATTGAATTCGTCTGGCGGCTTCTCGCTGCCTTCGCCTGCGGCGTCGCCATCGGCCTCGAACGGCAATTGCGCCAGCGCACTGCCGGCTTGCGCACCATCACGCTGGTCGCCAGCGGTGCGTGCCTCTTCGTTACGCTCGGCGTACTGACCGGCACCGGCACGGGCGGTATTACGCAGATTGCCGCGTATGTCGTCTCCGGCGTGGGTTTTCTAGGCGGCGGCGTGATCATGCGCGACAAGGGCTCCATTCAGGGGATCAACACGGCCGCAACCCTGTGGTGTTCGGCGGCGGTGGGGGTGCTTTGCGGGGCAGGTCATTATGGGCCTGCGCTTGCCGGCACCGCGGTCGTATTGTTGACCAATACCGTGCTGCGTGAAGTTAGCCGTACTATCAACGCGACACCCGTATCGAATGCCGACCTGGTTCGCGAGTACATGTTGACGATAGTCTGCCGTGAGGCCGACGAGATTCACATTCGCACGGCCATCTCCAACTCGATGTATTCGGCGCCGCTGTCGTTCCAAAGCCTGATGAGCGAAGATGTCGAAGGCGAGCCCGGACGCATTCGCGTGACGGCAACACTTCGGCTGCATCCCAAGGATCAATCGAAGCTCGAACAGATGGCCAGCCGCCTCAGCATGGAACAGAGCGTCTCGAGCGTCAGCTGGACGGCCAAAGAAGCGGAGCCCGCGCCGGAGTGAGCGTCACGCGTAAGCTCCCCATATTCGCGCGCATCGTCTACACTTAGTTTGCAATAGATTTAGACAATGTTAATTCCGCGTCCTGAATATGGACTGTCCCATAACCTTCGACTAAGCTCTGTCACCGTGATTTTTTCTCACTCAACCATGGAGTCTCGATTATGGAACACGGCATCATTGCATGGCTTATCATCGGCGCGATCGCTGGCTGGCTGGCAGGCGTGCTCGTCAAGGGCGGCGGCTTCGGCCTGATCGTCGACATCATCGTCGGGATTGTCGGCGCGTTCATCGGCGGCTGGTTGGCCGGCGTGCTGCATATTTCACTGGGCGGCGGCTGGATCGGCTCGATCATCACTGCGGTAATCGGCGCGGTTATTCTGTTGTTTGTTATCCGGCTCGTCCGACGAGGCAGCTAAGCGTAGCACTTGATGCATCACGGCGTCAGGGGAGAACACCACCTGACGCCGGTTTGACCTGAAAATCCGCCTTTAGAGTTACGCCTCTACCGCCGGCAACATCGAGCCGGTGTCACGCAAGCGCGTATGCCAGGCGAAAGCCTGATCCAGCTGATGAGGCGTTTGCCCTCCTCCCTTCAAAGCCTCCCGATAGTAGTCGCGCAGCAATTCGCGATACAGCGGATGCACGCAATTCTCGATGATCAGCACCGCGCGTTCCCGCGGCGCGAGTCCGCGTAGATCGGCAAGGCCCCGCTCGGTCACGACCACATCCACGTCGTGTTCGTTGTGATCACAATGCGGCACCATCGGCACAATGCTCGAGATGCGGCCGCCCTTGGCCATCGACTTGGTGGCGAAGATCGCGCACGACGCGTTGCGCGCGAAGTCGCCCGAGCCGCCGATGCCGTTCATCATGTGCGTGCCTCCCACGTGGGTCGAATTCACGTTGCCGTAAATATCGAATTCCAGTGCGGTATTCAGCGCGATCAGGCCAAGCCGGCGAATCACTTCAGGATGATTGCTGACTTCCTGCGGACGCAGCACGAGGCGATCGCGATAACGCTCGAGTTCGCCGAACACTTGTGCCTGGCGCGCGGCCGACAGCGTGATCGACGCACCGGAGGCGAACGTCACCTTGCCGGCATCCATCAAATCGAAAGTCGAATCCTGCAGCACTTCTGAATAAATCTGGAAGGCGTCGAAAGGCGAATCGACAAAGCCGGCCAGCACCGCATTGGCGATCGTTCCGATGCCGGCCTGCAACGGCGGCAAACGCGAAGCCATGCGGCCGCGCGAAACTTCATGCTGGAAAAACTCGATCAGATGACCGGCGATCTGTTCTGTCTCGGTGTCCGCCGGCAGCACGGTCGACGGGCTATCCGCCATGTCGGTGATAACGATCGCGGCGATTTTTTCGATTGGAATGTTGATAGCCGGCGTACCCACGCGATCTTGTGGGTGAACGATCGGCAGCGGCTCGCGGTTTGGACGGCGGCCCGGAATCCAGATGTCGTGCAGTCCTTCAAGCGCCAGCGGCTGGGCAAGATTGATTTCGACGATCACCTTGTCGGCGAGAATCGCGAAGCTGGCTGAATTACCGACCGAGGTGGTCGGCACAATGCCGCCGGTCTCGGTGATCGCGGCGGCTTCGATAATGGCGATGTCGAGTTTGCCGAGCTGGTTCGCGCGCAGCATCTCGACCGTTTCCGACAAGTGCTGATCGACGAACATGACCTCGCCGCGATTGATCGCGTCGCGCAGCGTCTTGTCCACCTGGAACGGCAGGCGGCGAGCCAGCACGTGTGCCTCGGTCAGCATGCGGTCCACGTCGTGACCGAGCGATGCGCCGGTCATCAAGGTAATGCGCAGCGGTTGGCCTTCCTGACGCACACGCTCAGCGAGCGCAAGGGGGACGGCCTTAGCGTCGCCCGCGCGCGTAAAGCCGCTGGCGCCGACACACATGCCGTCATGAATCAGAAGCGCCGCCTCGGCGGCTGAAGTGATTTTGTCGCGCAGCGCGGCACAGCGGATTCGATCTTGGTACATGAAACTCAGTCTCTCCAGTATCACCAGTCCAGTCTAGCGGTGCGTACGTCTGCGGTGTGCTTCGCTCGATAGCCGGATTGTCGCACCTGCCGCGGCGTCTCGATGGGACGGCGTCGCGGCCAGGTCCTTCGTCGCGCGTCAAATGGCTGCGACGGGTCTTGCCGATATCTCGGATACTACGTGTGGCGCTGTTTAGCTGCCGAAGTAAATGTTGCAGAAGCTCACGGGACCGACGCACTCTTCGGCTTTGACTGCCGGCACGGCGATGCGGCGTTGCTTTTCAACATTCGTGGCGCGCTGCGCTTGCGCCTGCACTTGCGCCTGAGCAACCTGTTGCTCCGGGGCGGCGGGTGCCGTTTGTGCATGAGCGACAGCAGCGGACAAAGTGCAGGCAATCAGGGCAATCTTCAACACATTCATTTCGTTCTCCAGTACTTTCAGTTACTCCCCAAAGAAAGGCTCTTTTGGGAACTGCGTGGCAGTGAGGAAACTATATGACTGCCATTCGCCTGGATAAACGGGGCTGGCCGGAAGTGATCTTTCCAATTGGCAGAAGGATCGGAATGCTCGGCCGGGCACAGCGAGCATCACGTCGTTCAACGCGCGTTGAACGGCGCGTCCTTGTCGAGCAAGGCGGTGCGGATGAAGTGCAGGCAGCTCAGAATGCGCTGCAGGTCGTGCCGCTTGTCGCGTTCGGTATGAACCGCTTGCAGCATGTCCTGCGCGATCCATGTGGCCGAGCGGACGGATACCAGCGCTCGCTCGAGAGCACCTGCGTCTGGCCGCTCGAAGAGTCGTGCGAGATCGTCACGCGTGCGCTCGACGGTACTGCTCCAGCGTGGATGGAGTGTATCCACGTAGTCGGCGCGCGCGGCTTCCTTGCGCAGGTCGATGACGGCGTGACCCACTTCGAGTGTCACGAGCATCCAGCGCAGGGCATCACGCCGACGCCTGGAACGCCTCGTCAATAGCATGCGCAACTGGAACGTCAGGTCGTGGACGCGCGATTGAAAACGTTGATTGAGACCGGGCAGTTCGTCCTTGCACGCGGACACGACTTGCATGCGCAGATCGGTCATGATTCTGCCGATGAGCCAAGGCATGTCGGCAGGAAAAACGACCGCGAAGACCAGCGCTGCCAGCAGCATCGACGCGGTGAGCGCGATACCGTTGTTGATGAGCAGGTCCGGTGCGTAAGCCACCACGTTATCCGGCCCGGCAAGCAGACAGAAGAACACTGAGAAACCGATGCCGTATCCCGCCGCGTGCTTGCGAGTGGCGATGAATGCGCCGAGTGCGAGCACCGGTGCAAGCATCGTACAGAGCAGCGGAAAACCGTCGATGTTGGGATAGACGTAGCAGGTGAACAGATAACCGGTCATGGTCGCCAGCACCGCACCGGCCGCCATCTGTATGGCCATCCTCGATGCGTTCGGCGCAGTGGATGTCAGCGCGCAGGCCAGCGCCGCGCCGATCACGGCAAGACCGCCGCTCGGCCAGTCTGTCGCGATCCAGAACCAGCCCACAATCGCCATGACCGCAGCCGAGCGAATGAACGTGAACGTAACCACGAAACCGTTCGTTTTGCTTATGTAGCGGCTGGGATTGCGCGACTGGCATTGCGGCTTGTGCCGCGCCAAAGACGCATAGGTCTCCGAGTACCGGATCCATTCGTCGACAAACCGGTACAGCAGTTCCGCCGCGGTATCGAATTCCGCTAGCGATTCGGCGGGCGCGGCTTCCAGCGGCCGCCTGGTTTCACGCACGCGCCGCGGCAAGCTCGCCTGAAAATGCCGCAGCCGGGCCGCCATGCGCGACGCGTCGACCACGGCGTCGGGCTGCAGCGCCATGAGCGCGGCCAGTTCGTGAAAGTACGGTTTGATCGCCGCGACCAGCGGCGCCGAACCGTTCACGCGCAGGCGTTTCAGCAGTTGGTTCAGAGCGTGCAGGCGCGCGCACGCATCCATGAATTCGCCGTTCAGACGGCTGAGATGCTGGTTGCGCGAGCGCATGGCCGGATCTTCGAAGGCGGCAAAGATGCGCGTCGCCTCGAACCCGACGATCTCATCCACGAGGCCCGCAAAGCGCCGCTCGAACTGGCCCCGCTCGATGCCAGCGCCCAGCACACCGGCAGCGAACGCAGTAAAATTTGCGTATCTAAGCTGTAGTGCGCGCCGCAGTGCGAGACTGGAGCGTTGCGGCACGATTAGCGCGCTCACTGCGCTCGACGACACGATGCCAACCGCGACTTCCGCCGCACGCGTGAGTGCCGCGAGGAACAGTTCGTGTGGCAACGTTACATTCGGAATACCGATCAGCGCGGCGGTGTAACCCGCGAGAACGAAGCCGTACCACCTCAAATGCCGATACCGGACCGCTGCTGCGATGCAAGCGCTCACCCAGCTGATCATGCCAAGCATGTACAGCTCAGGCTGCTGGACGAACAACGCGCCAAGTATCAACGCGGCGACCGTGCCCACTGCGGTCCCGAGAATCCGGTAGAAACTCTTGGCGAGCACCATCCCGCTGAACGGCTGCATGAGCACGAACACCGTGGTCATCGCGATGCGTGGCTGCGGCAGGTCGAGCAGCATGGCAATGCCCAGTGCCAGCAGGCCCGCGGTGACCGTTTTCAGCAGATGCAACCAGATCAAACCGTCGCTTGTCGCCCAGTCCTTGACGGCCGGACTGAGCGTTTGCAACACGACGCCCCGCTGCCGGCGGGAATCCGCCGTCGGTTCGATCGCATGTTCGCGTTTCATCTGAAAGCAATGCGCCCCGGTTGGTCGCTGAAGGAAGCGCCGGTGGACACTGCGCACACCGGCAGGCAAGGTGCCGATTGTAGGAGCAGGCGATGCTCGCATTAAGAGGACAGCCGCGGAACGTCCCTTCCAGAACGGGCAACAATGTGCTTCCCGGACAGGGGGACAATATGGTTTCTGCCGTGATACGGTTTCTGCCGTGAAATAGAAGGATCGATGGATACGTTACAAAATATGCGAGTGTTCGTGCGCGTGGTCGAAGCCGGCAGTTTTACCGCCGCCGCGCAGTCGCTCAATTCAACGACCGGCGCGATGTCCCGCGCGGTCTCCGAACTCGAAGCTCACCTGCGGACGCGGCTGCTCAACCGTTCGACGCGCCGGCTTGCACTCACCACGGCGGGCGAGCGTTATTTGAAGCGATGTCAGCAGATACTGGCCGATGTCGACACCGCGGAAGAAGAAGCCAGTTGCGCGCACGAGCGCCCGAGCGGCGCGTTGCGCATGCATAGCTTCGCCAGCATTGGGCAGCATTATGTGCTGCCGGCCATCTCGCGCTATCGCGCGCTGTACCCAGAGGTGACCGTCGAGCTGACGTTGTCGCAACGCATGCCTGACCTGTTTGAGGGTAGCGCTGACGTTGCGGTGATTGGCGCGTCGACCTTGCCTGACTCCGAGCTTGTGTCGCTTCCGCTAGGGACGACTTTCAGCATTTTGTGCGCCTCCCCGGCCTATGTGCGCGCGCATGGGGCACCGCAAAAACCGGCCGATCTGGCACGTCACGAATGTCTGATTCTGCATACGCCTGCGTTCTCACCCCACGAATGGGTGCTCGACGGCCCGAGTGGCAGCGAAATGATGGAGGTGAACGGCCCCGTGCAGGTGAACATCGCGGAGTCCCTGATCGCGGCGATTCGCGAAGGGATGGGCATTGGCATGGTGCCCTTGTATTCGGCGATCTCCGGATTGCGTGACGGAACGTTGGTGCGCGTTTTGCCGGAACATACGGCGCAGAAGATGAATGTTTACGCGCTGTATCCGTCACGCAAGTTCATTGATGCGAAGACGCGGACCTGGGTTGAATTCTTGCGCACGCATCTGCCGAAAGTTATTGCGCGCGATGAGGCGCTGCTGGCTGAAGTCGGCCGGAATGCCGGCGATGGTGTGGTGCCGGTGGGTGCGGGTGGTGCCGGGGATAGTGCCACGCAGTGATGTGGGAGTAAGGATGGTCGTCGGCGGGTGTGTATGCGTCCGGCCGACGGGTACACGGCATCTAAACGGTGGGACTATTTGGCTTCGCGTTTGATGGCGGGAAAGTACAGCCGTAAACGCAGAAACCCCACCGTTGTGGGGTGGGGTTTCTGTTACTGCAGGGGGAGCCTGACGAGGACCTACTTTCACACGGGTAATCCGCACTATCATCGGCGTGGAGTCGTTTCACGGTCCTGTTCGGGATGGGAAGGGGTGGGACCGACTCGCTATGGTCATCAGGCTTTGACGGGTTGCTGCGTCGCCATGAGGTGTGTTACCTCCGGGCGCCACAGCCAATCTGGAAGAAGTAGTTTCTGGTGAGGCTCACCAGAGGGAGATTCGGGGTTGTGTTGTTTCTGGCACAACAC
>DASVNP010000042.1:0-4771 GCA_036383775.1 Paraburkholderia sp.
GGTGGAACCGTCGTCGGCGATCACAATCTGCGCCGGGCCATGCGTCTGGCGCAGCAGCGCGGCGAGCGTTACCGGCAATACCGTCGCCTCGTTATGCGACGCGACGATCACACCCATGCCCGGCAAGTTGCGCGCATCGAAGTCCGGCTCGAGCGGCGGCGTGGGCCGCATCAGCGGCAGCGTTTTCCAGGTGACGAATGCAAGCAGCAAGGTGTCGTACACGACGTACGCAATGCCGGTCGACCACGCCACCACGCCTTGCAGAAAGAAGGCGCGGGCGAACAGCAACAACCACAGCACGACGACGCTGAAATGAATCAGCGTGCTCAGCAGCGTAGTGGGACGCGGCAGAATGCGCGGCGATGCAAGGGCGAGCGCCTGTTCCAGAGTTTTCTTCAAAATGACTGCCGAGTCCGTCGTTGGTGCGGTTATCAGGTAGACAGCAAGTTAGAAGGTGCTTACGGCACCATGCGTTTCAGAACCGACTTGCGGTCGATCCATTGATGCTTCAGCGCACCGCCGATATGCATCGCCAGCAACGCATACAGCGCGTAGCCGAGCCACGCATGCAAAGCGCCGAAGCGGTCATGCAGGGTCTCCTTGAGCACCGGATCGAGATTCATCACATAGCCGATGCGCGGCCAGGGAAACAGATTGAAAAGGTGCATGGGATGCGTGGCGGCATCTTTCCACGCCGAATCGTGCAGCCAGCCGGAAAGCGGCAGCGCAATCATCAGCAGGTACAGCAGGAAATGGGCAACGTGCGCGGCGATCTTTTCCCACGACGGAAACTCACGCGGCAACGGCGGCGGCTTGTGCGTCACGCGCCACAAGATGCGCATCAGCGCGAGACCAAGCACCGTGATACCGATCGACTTATGCGTATCGACCACCGGACGCACCCAGTCGTCGGGCCATGATTCCGCCGTGAGGCCGAGTACGACATTGCCGATCATCAGCAGCGCAATCAGCCAGTGCAGCGTTATCGCCGTGCGGGTATAGCGCGACGCCAGCGGCGTGCCGGTTGAATCGGTCAGGGAGTCGGCGTGAGTATTCATCGGTCGTTCCGTCTGCAAATGGTTTTCTGGCGAAAGCTGTTTGAAAATTCGGCCGTGCCGCAGCAGGTCTGATCTCGCCGCCGGTATGAAGCAAACGCATCAGTTTGCCGTTTTATTCCGTCAGGCGCTTAATTGTGTGTTTCAGATTATTTCGCCGTATTTCGATGGCGCGAGGCGAATCATTCCTGGAGCACCGCGCGAACCCGCGCCCGCAAAGTCGGCAATACATCCGCTTCGAACCAAGGATTGCGCTTGAACCAGGCGATATTGCGCGGCGAGGGATGCGGCAGCGGTATTACGCTGGGGCCGTAATCTCGCCAACGCAGCAGCGTATCGGTCAGCGTCGGCCCGAACGCGTCACCGAGGCCAAAACGCTGCGCGTATTGGCCAATCAGCACCGTGAGCCGCACCTCGCCTAACTGAGCCAGCAGGGCCTGATGCCAAAGCGCGGCGCATTCGGGCCGCGGCGGCAAATCGCCACTCGCGCCTCTGCCTGGAAAGCAGAAACCCATCGGCACGATGGCAAATTTCGAGGCGTCGTAAAAGGTTTCGTCGGAGACCTCCAACCAGTTGCGCAAACGTGCGCCACTCGCGTCGCTCCATGGAATGCCCGAAGCATGCACGCGCGCACCGGGCGCCTGGCCGATGATCAGAATGCGCGAATCGGCCGACGCCACGACGACCGGCCGCGGCGCATGCGGCAGCACCGGCGCGCACACCGTACAGGCGCGAATGTCGTGCAACAACGTGTTCAGTGGAATGGGTTTCCTTGCGGTCATACCTAGGCGCGGATCAGGATTCGGTTTAGCGTTTTACAAACCGATAGTGTCCCACGCCCCACTCATTCCCGTTCGCGTAGCCGAACAACTCGGCCACGGCCATATAAAACATCCGCCACCGTTGAAACCATACAGCCGCATCGCGCGCACCATAGGTATGGACCAGCATTGGCATCACGCTGTCACGCGCTGCGTCGAGCGCGGCGAGCCAGTGATTCGCCGTGCGCTCATAGTGTGTGCCGTTCACCCACCACTGCCGTTCCATGCGCAGATCGTCCTGGAAGTTCAGCAGGAGCGCTTCGGAGGGCATCGTGCCGCCGGTGAAAAAGTACTTCGACATCCAGTCGTTGCCGTCCTGCACCTGAAAGTGATACGCAAGCGTGCGATGCACGAAGATATGCACGAACAGCTTCGCGTCGTCGCGCATCCAGCGTGAAATCTTGGCGAGCAGCAGCCCGTAGTTCTTCATATGCTCGAACATCTCGATCGACACCACGCGATCGAAGCCACCGCCAAGCTGCGCTTCGTCGAATTCGAAATCGACGACATTGCCCGTAACCACCGAGAGGTTGTGCAAACCGAACTCCGCCGCACGCGCTTCGATGAACGCGCGTTGCCCATGCGAATTCGACAACGCGACAATCTGCGCTCGCGGATAATGCGTCGCCAGCCACAACGATAACGAGCCCCACCCGCAACCGAGATCGAGAATGCGCTGACCGTCGGCCAGTTCCGCGCGTTCGGCGTAGCGCTCGAGCATCGCCGCTTCGGCTTGCGCGAGCGTCTCGTTGCCGGTTGGGTACAAGCAGCACGAATACTTGAGATGCGGTCCGAGATGCGCGTGGAAAAACGACGCCGGTACCTCGTAGTGCTGCGTGTTGGCGGCCTGCGTTTCGATGGCGATCGGACTTGAACGCAAGTCGTCCAGCAAACGGTTGAGCCGTTGCGCGCGCACCTCGCCGTTGTCGATCGCTTCGTCGCGCAAACGCTGGCGCATCAGCTGGCGCATGCCGAAACGGATCAGGCTGTCCGGCAGCCAGCCGCGTTCGCAGCTCTGGATCAACCAACCGTCACCGGGCGCGGCGGGCGACGAAGGCGGCATTGTTTGGTCGGTAGTGGAAAGGCTCATGAGGCTGACTCCCTGGTGTTTTTCCAGACTTTCCTGAACATGAACGTGAACACGTGCTCGCCGTGGCTGGCTCAGCTCAATGCCGCGGCGGCCACGGAATCAGCGCGCTGGTGGTGCGCATGTAATCGGCGTAACCGGCGCGCCTTTTCGCCATGCTTTCTTCGAGCAACGGAATGCCGGAGAGCTTGAGCAGCAGAAACGCCATCAGCACCGGCGGCAACAATGTGAACCAACCCCAAGGCGTGCCGATCGACAGCGCGATGTAAGCCAGCCAATGCACGCATTCAAAGAAGTAATTCGGATGCCGTGAATAGCGCCACAAGCCAACGCGGCACACGGTGGTGTGATTGGCCGGGTCTTGCGTGAAGCGCTTGAGTTGACGGTCCGCGAGGCCTTCGCCGACCACCGATGCGATCCACACGACAACCGCCAGCACGATCCAGCCGAGGGCCGGTGAGGTGCTCCGGTACGACGGCACCAGAAATGCGATCGACAGCAGCATCGAAATCACGACTTGCACCTGGAAAAACCAGAACATCTTGCTGGCCGCCTTGTCGCCCCATTCTTCGCGGAAGCGGCGATAGCGCGCGTCTTCAGGTTTGCCGAAATTGCGTTTCCACAGATGCGTGCCGAGCCGCACGCCCCAAACCAGGCCGCCCAGCGCAGTTAGTGCACGCGATACCGGATCGCCGTTGCCGAGCACGGCGTAGAGCACCGCGACCAGGCCGAGCGAATAAGCCCAGACCGGGTCGACCATGCCGGCGTTCCCGGTCCTCAACTGCCACGCCCAGACGGCGCTGAAGATCGCGATGAGCGCAATCAGGGCGATCGCGGCGGCGGCAAGTGGCGGCATGGAGTTCTCGTTCAAGGGCGATGCGGGTTATACGCGCAGAGGGCACGATCGGATGCGACGGGCGTGGCGTCCGATACGCCCATCGCTAGTCCTTGTCACCCGGCGAAGAGAAGCCCGCCTTGCCCAATTGATCAGGCCGCTGAGGCACACGCCTGAAACGCGACGTGTCGTAGCCCATCGCATCGAGCCGCCCGAGCAGCGCCCGGTAGGTGTCGTCGCTCATATCGGGCTCGCGCGAAAAAATCCAGCCGAGGTTTTTGCCGGGGTAACCCAGGATCGTGTAGTGATAATCGGGGTCGACATAGAGCGTCAGTTGCGTCACGTGAACCGGCCAGAACAGTTGCACGCTCCATTCGCCGCCTTCTTTACCGGACACGGGCGTATCGAGGAATTGATAATGTTTTTCGGGTGCGTCGAAGCTCTTCTTGCGGCCGTAATACGAATCGTCGATCTTGCCGTCCGGCCGCAATTTCCATTCCGCGCGGCTCCCCACCATATCGCGCTCGGCGAAGTACGGAATGTTCGCGATGATGTACCAGGTCCCCATGTAGCGCGGCAGGTCTAGCGGCACCGTCACGAGCGGTGCACTGGCGCGCGGGTTGGGATTGGGTGGATTGTTGGAGCACCCCGCGAGGGACAGCAGCAGAACGGTCGCAACAGCAGCGGCGGTATAGACAACGCGGCGCATGGCGGTGGCCTCAAACGTAGCGGTAGTAAGCGTATTACGTTCGACGCGCCCGGATGGATGCGTACGGGCGGGATCTCGAGCCCGAACGCCGGCCTGTTCGGCGGCGTTAGACACCCACGGCCCGATAGCGGTATCGTGTCGGCAACGCTCGCCCCCTCCGAATCTCCCGCCCATGCCGACTCGCTTCAACGCAGCTTTCACCGCTCTGCTCGCCGCCGCCTTGTTCGGCGCGACCACACCGCTCGCCAAGGCGCTGCTCGGCTC
>DASVNP010000043.1:0-39398 GCA_036383775.1 Paraburkholderia sp.
TTCGCCTTGTTGCTCTTCGGAATCCGGTACGACAGCGGATTGAAATAGAGCTGTAGATTCGGCTGTTCCTGCTGGTCATTGCCTTTGAAGAATCCGCCCGACTGGTTGACGCTCATCGCAAGCGGTCCCTTGCGCGTCAGCAGGTACTGCAACCCGAGCTTGAGCTTACCCAGCAACGGCCGCATTTCGTCGTTCAACGTCTTCACATTCGCCCGATAGTAGAAACTCACGCACAGATGATCTTGCAGGTTCTGACCGACTGCTGGCAGATCGTGCACCAGCGGAATGCGATGCTTCGCGAGCAGCGCCTTGTCACCCACGCCTGACAGTTGCAAAAGCTTCGGCGTATCGACCGCACCGGCAGACAGGATCACTTCGCGATTCGCCGTGAACCTGCGTGAGTTGCCGCTCTGCTTGACCACCACGCCGATCGCACGCTTTGCGTCGTCGAACAATAGCTGGCTGACCAGCACGTCGCGCTCGACGGTCAGGTTCTTGCGGTCGAGGACCGGATGCAGGTATTCGAAGCTACTCGACGAGCGTTGCCCGTTGCGCGTATTGACATCATAGATTCCGGCACCTTCGAAGTGCGCACCGTTGAAATCTTCGCTACGCTTATAGCCCGCCTCATCGCAGCCTTTCAGGAACACATGGCAGATCGGATGCACTGCATCCTTCATCCGCGAGATGCGGATCGGACCATTGGCGCCGTGATACTCGGTGTCACCGAGCGGATGCGATTCGAGCTTGCGGAAATACGGCAGCACGTCGCGGAACGCCCAGCCCTTGTTGCCGGCCGCCGCCCAGTCTCCGAAGTCGTGCGGCTGGCCACGCACGTAAATCATTGCGTTAATCGCGCCCGTGCCGCCCACTACCTTGCCGCGCGGGCAATAGATGGGGCGGTTTTCGAGTTCCTTTTCGGGCTCGCTATAGTACATCCAGTTGTAGGTTTCGTTATAGTACGTTTTGGTGTAACCGACCGGAATCTTAAGCCAGAATGAGCTGTCCTTACCGCCTGCCTCAAGCAGCAGCACGGAATACTGGCCAGATGACGACAGGCGATTGGCGAGGATGCAGCCCGCTGAGCCTGCGCCGACGATGATGTAGTCGTAGTTCATGGTGTACTTCGCCTAACGGCGTCCGATTCAATGAATGCGAAAGTCGGTCTCAACCTCCACTCGTGGCCCGCACGCATTCGGTCAAGGCGTCAGCGGGCTTGTGCAGATACCAACAGCCTCATCTTTTGACGCCCACGCGACGACAACAATCCGGGCGTCGATAGTGGCGTTGTAGACGGAAATGCGTTTGTCGGTTGCGGTTTCGACGAGCTGGCCGGCAACAAAATCCCGATCAATTCGCTTGGTCCTTTCCAGTTGGCGTAGTCCATAAAACCGATTGCCGGATCTAGGGACGCCGTGCCACTCGCGCATGGATCGAATTCTTCCGCTTATGGCTAGAGTCGGCAAGCGAGCTTTTTTAGGACCCAACATTCGAAAAACTCGTGTTTGCTGTGACTGCGGTGCGTATTCCGCGTGAAGGCGCACTGATTCCACAGCGGTTTCAAGAGCAAAGTGCAACACCGGGTTCAATGGATGGGGGGTGAGGGTTGGCTAGCAGTGGCGAGGGCTTTGTCAAGTTGACGGCTGCAGACTGCCTGTTTGGCTCAAGCGTAGTCATCCTTATTAGACAACTTTCTTAGATGCGGCAGTGACAGTCCAACCATGCCATGTGACGAAGCGTTCCTGGAGTACGGCACGATGATATGCCGCGTTCATCTGATGTCTGGGCAGCGCGAAGTGCTGCCGGGTCGGGCCAAAGCATGAGAGAAACGCTTGCGTGCGACGCGCATCGCGAAAGCCGCACAACTGGCGTTCGCGCCTGCGGGTCGGGTGGTGGCCGTTCTCGGCACGGTTGTTCACACGTGCAGCCGCCTTGACGAAAACGTGCTTCACATGGGCGAGCTCAGGAATGTCAGCCTTCGCCGCCGGATAGCTGCGCAACTGGTCGGTCACGATCTTGCGCGGCACCTGGTTCGAACGCAGCACCCACCGGAAGAAGCGCTTTGGCGCACCAGGCGAATTCAGCGCCGAATTTGTCGCACCAGCAACGGATCGTTTCGTACCTGACCACGACACCACGCTCGAGCAACAACTCCTCGACGTCGTGCAGGCTCAGGCGTAGAGCGAAGTAAAGTCGTCACCAAAAGCGAAGTAAAGTCGTCAACACCCGGTTTTGCGTGTCGCACACGGCAGTTTTGGGGGGGCGATCGTTGGAAGCTTCTCAAGCGCCGCCTTGCTACCTGAGCCCGCGAGGTACAGGTCGCAATCGTCGATGCCAAGGCAAAGGCTACCCGCGAGGAAAGTCCTGAGCCGCTGCTCTGCCGCGAGAACCACGTGCAGCGGTGCCCGGGCGAGTTGACCGTCGTAAAGCGCCAGCAACGTTTCGAAGTCCTCGACAGTATCGACCGGCAGCGGCCATTTGCCGGATTCGCGAGCTTGTCTCAAGGCCGCTTCGACGGCGCACTCTGCAATCTTGAGATGCTCGGTTGGACAAGTGCCATAGCCCGCGTGCTGCAGGAACCAACTCAGGTAGACCGCGCGCAGCAGTTCGTTGACCAGATGAGGGTTTTCGTGACCTGTACGGCTCGCGACCAAAGCAAGGTGGTTAGACAAAGACTGCCCACTTGCTGACGCGCGATCTATTAGCAAAAGAAGCGTCTTGGTCAATGGCAAATGCCGCGGCAGTGAGAATTGTTGCCACAAAGGCAACGCTATGAGTTCCTCTAGCTATCTACCGGTATGCGGGCGTTGAACCTACGATGACTTGCGAGCGATATGGTGCCGCTACCCACCCTTCGACTGTGTGGAGCGCCAGTGGACTCATTTCGAAACCCGCCAGGTTTTGATCGTCATTGTCTGGTTGTTTCACTGAGCATCAGATACATGAGTTTGCCGGCAGAAGCAATGGTGGGAGCCAGGGTCGATCGTTCGCGTATCTGAATCGAACCAGCATGGCTTTGCGACAGCCCGTGTTGGAATACGAGGGCTACTATCGTGTTTCATCTGAAATACAAACGAGTCTTATCCAACGCCGCGCGCACCCTCGCATGTGTGTTGATGCTGGCAGAAGTCGGAACACAAGCAAATGCGGCCGCAGTGACGCGTGCGACGGACATTGAAACCTCCGGTTTGGAAGATTCTTCGTCGGGGCACCCTTTCGTAGGCGATGACCCGGTTGCCATTCGGGACAGGATAGTGAATCAGCACTTGAGTGCAGGCTCGCCTTCTTTGGGCGATCGTGTCCTGAGCCTGATCCGCATTCCCACCGGTAGACAGCGCCACAATACCGACTTGACGGTAGTCCATCCCGATCGCGACCTGACTTTTGTCGTGCCCGTCCCGTCGTATGGGATGAGGTATCACGCAGAGAAGCACCTGTTGACGGTAAACGTGGATTTGTCCTATGACGACAATCACGCAGGCATCCTCCTTAAAAAGACAATCAGCGGACCCAGCGGTCGAAAGCTTGTTGTCGCGCCGGAAGCGAGGTCAAAAGGGTTCATTCAGCATCTCGATATGGTGGAACTCGAGTCCGGCGAAAGTCAGAAGACCACGGTTCGCGGACGCGTGACGCTCTCACGGGCTGCGTACGCTGAAGCGAATGGGGACTACGCGATTGCTCTCATGGGTCGCCTGGTGCCCCCCTATCTCAACGTCCGGATCGATCACAGCGATCCTACCGATGACGAGCCTACTGACATCACGACAAGAACCTCCAGGCTCTATGTCGATATCCGCGCCATCTGGCTGGTGAGCCCGCAGCGGGGCGTCGTGCTATCGAAGGCACTGCATCTGTCGAAATGAGTTCATCAAGTCCTTTATTGGAGGACTTGCATGCGCCGCAATGCCACGTTGGGCAAAGCACTGAAACAGCTTCGGGAGATCGCTAACGTGACCCAGGAAGACTTCGGACTGGTATCCAGCCGCACCTACATCAGTACGGTCGAGCGGGGTCTGAAGTCACCAATACTGGGAAAGATCGAGCAGCTCGCGGACGGGCTGGGCGTCCATCCCCTCACCCTGCTGACGGCGGCCTACATGGAAAGACTTACGTCCAAAGAGGATGACCGGACGACGGCCCTGCTGCGCGACCAGTTGCTGGCACTCGTTAGCGAGAAGTGAAAGAGGCGCTCCGGTATTACCGGGGAGAAGTACGCGCTACGTGTCCAGATGACACTGGACATCGGAACTGGCTGATGTCGGTATCTGAATTCACCGGTCAGTCGAGCGGTCCCTGTGCGACGCGCAACCATACTCCCAAGCCCGGCAACGATTGGCGGCTCCATCACGAGTAAGGAACTCCGGACCACTGTCCCGCCGGTTGCAGCCAGCCGGGCGGTCAGCGGCGGTGATAATGAATGCCGCGTTATCGCGGCCAGCCGTCCGGCCCGTCAGAGCGCGAAAAACTGAGCACATTCAGCCCCGCCTGTCAGACGTCGGGCGACCGGGATCGACCCACTTCAGTCCGTCGCCTCATCGCGACCGCAACTGCCGCTTCCAATGTACAACAGACATTCGCGCGATCGTCTATCTGCGCAGGCAACCTAGCCTGCCTGGCCGCGTCACTGCCCGTTGACGAACCCTTACGACGCGAGACTGCGGCGCCGCAACCGCTCGGCAACCGAGATAAGAATCGTCACGAAAACGAACAGGCAGGTCGAAACGGCAGCGATTGTCGGCGAGATCTGCATCGTCGTTTCATCCCAGAACTGCTTGGGCAATGTCGTACTCAGGCCACCCGAGGTGAAGAGCGCAATCGTCAGTTCATCAAACGATGTAGCGAACGCAAACAAGAGCGACGAAAGTATGCCGGCACTCAGGATCGGGAAGGTAATGCGCCGCAGCGTGGTGAACGGCCGCGCGCCCAGGCTCTGCGCGGCCAGATCAAGTCGCGTGTCGTAGTTGCGCAGCACCGCCATCATTGTGATGACGACATAGGGCACCGCCACCACGGTATGGCCGAGCACTAGCCCGAGCGACGAGCCGACAAGGCCGATCTTCGCGAAGAAATAAAAGACGCCCACCGCGAGTATCATCCGCGGCACGACGAGCGGCGCGAGAACAAAAGCAAGGAATGCCGCGTTCCAGCGCAATCCGCCGCGCACAAGCAGAAAGGCCGCGGGAGTGCCAATCGTCATCGAGAGCACGCCCGTGCCGGCGCCCACCAGCAGCGAACGCGTAGCGGCCTGCATCCAGAGCGGCGAATCGACCACCTGCCGATACCACTGCAGCGACACTCCATGCGGCGGCCACGCAAGGCCCGAAGCCGAATCGAACGAGAGCGGAATCATCAGGAACGCAGGCGCGCTCAGGAACACGAGAATCAGCGACACGACGGCACGTACCGTGCGGCTCTCGCCCTCGACGGCGCGCTTGCGGCGCTTTGGCAGCAGGCCGATCAACGCGTCGGTGGCGTTGCCCAGTGCTACAAGCAGCGCATTGCCTAGCCGGCGGCTCACGCCTGCGCCTGTTTCCGCGGAGCGCGGCGAACTGCTGCTGCCGCCCGTCATCGTCGAAAGACCCACCATCCGGTCGTAGACGACGAAGACGACCAGCACCACTGCAAGCAGCAGCACCGAGATCGCGCCGGCGAAGCCCCAGTTCAGCGCTTGCAGCACCTGGTCGATGATCAGCTGCGTGATCATCGTTTCGTGGCGGCCGCCCAGCAGCGTAGGCGTGATGAAGAAGCCGATAGCGGTGACGAACACCATCAGCGCTGACGCGAACACGCCAGGCAGCGAGAGCGGAAACCAGATTCGCCAGAACGCCGTACCCGGCCGCGCGCCAAGCGTCGAGGCCGCGGCCGGCAATCGCCGGTCGATGTTCTCCATAACCGAGAGCATTGTCATGATCGCGATCGGCATGAGCGCGTGTGTCATGCCGACGATCACTGCGGGCAAGTTATAGAGCATCTCGAGCGGCCGTTCGACCAGGCCCAGACGCTCGAGTGTCCAGTTGATTACGCCGTTGCGCCCGAGCAGCACGACCCAAGCGAAGGTCCGGACGAGAAAGCTGGTCCAGAACGAAAGCAGCACCCAGTACAGCAGCCGGTGCTTGCGCCCGCGCGCAGCCGCCGAAATCAGATACGCGACTGGATAAGCAATGAGCACCGAAAAAAACGTGGTGAGCAGCGAGATCTTCAGGGTGGTCCACAAGACGTCCACATAGACCGAGGAGGCGAAGAGTCGCTGATACTCGGTCACCGTGAAGCCGTTCCGGTTGTGGATGCTGAGCAGCAGTAGTTGCCCGACTGGATAGATCAGGAACACCACGAGCAACCCGATCACGGGCGCGGCCATCGCCGCGATGCTGGCCGACCGGCGCCAATGCGAATGTCGGCGCCGTTGTGGCAACTCGCGCTCGTTGCCGGCGAGGAGTGCGGTATCGTTCATGGCTCACTCCGCAATTGCGACCGCATCGCTGGGCGACCACGACAGCGTGAGCGTCTGGCCAATCTCGTACTGTGCACCGAGACGGTTGGTCGGAAACGAGGCGACAAGTCCCGAAGCTTCGCCCGCGTGCTGCCGCTGCTTCATGTAGAGCCTTGTCATGCCGCCGCTGACCACAATGTCCGTCAACAACGCGGACATAGATTCGCCGTTATCTGCATCTGCATGGCCGTTGCTGCTACTGTTACTGTTACCGCTGACACGCAGATTCTGCGGGCGCAGCATCAGCTTCACGTTCTTGCCCGATTGCACATGCGGGTCGTACACCATCGCGCTCCCCTTGTCGACGCCTTGCATCGCGACGCGCACCTGATCGCCTTCGCGCGCGGTTACTTTTGCATCGAGCAGGTTCGACTCGCCAAAGAAGTCGGCCACGAATACGCTCTTCGGACGGAAGTACAGGTCGGCGGGCGAGCCGAGCTGCGCGATCGCACCCGCATTCATCAGGCAGATGCGATCGGACATCGTCATCGCCTCTTCCTGATCGTGCGTCACGTAAATAATAGTCGTGCCGAGCTCGCGGTGAATGCGCTTGATCTCCAGTTGCATGTGATCGCGCAGCTTCTTGTCGAGTGCGCCGAGCGGCTCGTCCATCAAAATGATCGACGGCCGATACACCAGGGCGCGCGCAAGTGCAATGCGCTGCTGCTGCCCGCCCGAAAGCTCACGCGGGTAGCGGCCGGCAACATGCGGCAGGTGCACCATCTCCAAGGCCTCGGCCACGCGTTTTTTCGCACTCGCGGTGTCGATCTTGCGCATTTGCAGCGGGAACGCGATGTTCTCCGCCACCGTCATATGCGGAAAGAGCGCGTAGTTCTGGAACACCATGCCAATGTCGCGATCGTACGGCGCACCGTGGGTGACGTCTGCGCCGTTGATGCGGATGGAGCCGCTGTCGGCCTGCGCGAGGCCCGCAATCAGGCTTAATAAGGTTGTCTTGCCCGAACCGCTTGGTCCGAGCAATGTGAGGAACTCGCCCTGGGCCACATCGAGGTCGGTTGGCGCAAGCGCCACGAAGTCGCTGTAGCGCTTGCCCAGACCCGATATCTGGAGATTGAGGGTTGCCATTGGAACTCCTTGCATTTTCTACCCCGGCAGCCACGCTTGCGGCAGCGCCGAGAGCGCCGCGCGCAGCCGCTCGACCGTGCCCGCCGCAGGCTCCACGAGTGGCAGGCGCACGGACCCAAGCGACTGGCCCAGCAGCCCGAACGCCTTCTTCGCCGGCCCCGGATTGACTTCGCTGAACAGCGCATCGAGCAGCGCGGCGAGCTTGCCGTGCTCGCGCAGCGCCGCGGCTGCGTCGCCGCTCGCCGCGCTGGTGTGGATGTGCGTCCACGGTTTCGGCAGCAGGCTCGCTGAGGCGAGAATGCCGCCCGTCGCCCCAAGCAGCACATGCTGCACGTACAGCAGATCGTCGCCGCTCAAGATCGCCAGATGATCGCCGCTCGCCTCGACGGTCCGGGCAAACACGGTGAGATCCGTGTTGCACGCCTTCATGCCGATGATCGAGCCGTCGTCGCGCGCCATCGCCGCGACCATCGCGGGCGGCGTCGCGTAGCGCGTGCGCGACGGAATGTCGTAGAGCAGAAGCGGCACGCCGACTGCCTCGCGATAGCGGGCGAAGTATGCACGCACGCCGGCATCGGTCGGCGTCACGTAGAAAGGCGTGACGAGCAACAGGCCGTCCGCACCGGCCTCAACAAACGAGCGGCCCGCGTCGAGCGCTTCGGCATAGCCGGGCGACACCACGCCGGCCACCACCGGCACCCGCCCACGCGCGGCATCGACGGTCGCGCGCACGACCTGTGTCCGCTCGGCCGGCGAGAGCGCAGTGTATTCTCCCGTGCCGCCAACTGGCACAAGACCCGTTGCGCCATTGGCGATCAACGTCTCGACGAGCGTGCGCAAGCGCTCGACGTCAATGGCGCCGAGCGCGTCGAATGGCGTGGGAAATGCCGGGAATATGCCTTTCAAGGCGGATCGTTCAAGTGTCATGATTCGGTGTCCTGTCACGTGGTGAACTTGCGTTACAACAGCTTGCCGGGATTCATGCGGCCATCCGGATCGAGCGCGTGCTTCACGGCACGCATCATGTCGATCTCCACTGCGCTTTTGTAGTGCGCGAGTTCGGCGCGATGCGCCCGGCCAATTCCATGCTCTGCGCTGATGCTGCCGCCGTACTGCACCGCCGTATCGTTGACGACCTTGCCGATCGCATCGACACGCGCGTCGGTGTCGCTCACACGCGCCCAGACAGCATGCGGAAACAGCACGATCGAATGGATGTTGCCGTCGCCCACGTGGCCGACGTAAAGAAAGCGCGCGCCATCGACAAGGCCGGCCTCGATCAGTTTCGCCTCGGTTTTCGCGAGGCACTGCGGGATCTGCGAGATCGGCAATGAGATATCGTGCGTGACGCTGATGCCGCAACGCACGTTCGCTTCCGAGACGATGTGGCGGATATGCCAGAGCGCGGCAGCCTGGGCCGCGCTCGCCGGCAATGCGGCATCGAGCGCGAGACCCGCTTCGAGCGCAGCGCCAATGACGTCTTCGAGCATCGCTTGCAGCGGCGCATCGTTCGACGGATCGGCTAGCTCGATCAGCAGCACCCATGGCGACTGGCCATCGAGCGGATCGCGCGTGCCCGGGACGTGCTCGTAGACGACATCGAGCTGGCTGCGCGACATCAGCTCGAACGAGGTCAGCGCGTCGCCGCATACGGCGCGGCAGCGCGCGAGCAGTTCGATGGCCGCATCGGCGGAATCGAGCGCGACCCATGCGGTGGCGCGCGAGTGCAGCGCGGGAAAGAGCTTGAGCACGGCGGCAGTGACGACACCGAGCGTGCCCTCCGCGCCGATGAACAACTGCTTGAGGTCGTAGCCCGTGTTGTCCTTGCGCAGTCCTCGCAGGCCGTCCCAGATGCGACCATCGGGCAATACGGCCTCGATGCCGAGGACGAGCGCGCGCATATTGCCGTAGCGCAGCACAGCCGTGCCGCCCGCGTTGGTCGAGATATTGCCACCGACCTGGCAAGAGCCCTCGCTTGCGAGCGAAAGCGGAAAAAGCCGGTCTACCGAAGCCGCGAGTTCCTGGATTTGCTGCAACGTGCAACCGGCTTCGACGGTGACCGTATCGTTGCCGGTATCGATAGCGCGGATCTTTGTCATGCGCGCGAGGCAGATCACGACGGCGTCGCCCGCTTCGGACGGCGTGGCGCCGCCCACGAGACCGGTGTTGCCACCCTGCGGCACAACGCCTATGCCATGCTCAGCGCACAGCTTTAGCACCTGCGCGACTTGCACGGTACTCGATGGCTTGACGATGGCGCACGCCTTGCCGCGATAGCGGCCGCGCCAGTCGGTAAGCAAAGGCTCGGCGTCGCCCTCGGCGACGAATCCCGATGAGCCGACGATTTCCCGCAGCGATTCGATTAAGTTCATGAATGGACGAGCCTGGGAGGAGGAGAGGAACGCAGAGGCATACCGACGACCCGCTCATGCAGCGTCTCGACGCTCGTGCAGCCGAGTAGTGTCATGGTCGTCACGATCTCCTCGTAGAGCAGCGTAAGCACGTGAGCGACTCCTGCATCGCCGCGCGCGGCGAGACCGTACAACGGCGCACGCCCGAGCAGCACGCCGCGCGCGCCAAGCGCGACGGCCTTCACTACGTCGGCGCCGCGCCGCACTCCGCTGTCGATTAACACTTCGAACGAGGCGCCGAGCGCACCGACAACTGCCGGCAAGACCTCGATCGGTGCAAGCGAGCCTTCCAGCTGCCGGCCACCATGATTCGATAGAACGACGCCATCGGCCCCGTGGTGCTGGGCGAGCCGTGCGTCCTCGACGGTCATGACGCCCTTGATCAGCACACGGTCCTTCCAGTGCCGGCGCAGCCACGCAATGTCGCGCCATGTCAGCGAAAGGTCCATCTGGCGCGCGAGGGCTTGCGCCTGGCGTTGCAGATTCGGCGCTTCACCGAGGCTCTTTGCGAGGTTGACGAGCTGCGGAGTGCCATGACGCACGATCTGCAACGCCCAATGCGGATGGCGCAGCAAATCGAGCATCAGCTTCGGTGTAACGGGTAGCGGCAGACGGTAGCCGTTGCGGATATCGTGATCGCGCTTGCCGTGAACAGGCGTATCGACGGTCACGAGCAGCGTGCTGTAACCCGCTTCGGCCGCTCGCCGCATGATGCTTTCGGCAATGCGGCGATCTCGTTGCACATACAGTTGCATCCACAGCTCGCCATCCGGCGCTGCCGCGCGCACGTCTTCGAGCAGCGAGGTGGAGGCGCTCGACAGCGCGAATGGTATGCCGCGTGCCGCGGCGGCGCGCGCAAGTATCTGGTCGGCGTTCGGCCAGAAAAGGCCATTCAGGCCCGTAGGCCCGACCACCATCGGCGCGGCGCTTGCATAGCCGCATAGCGGCGCCGCCGGAGAAACGCACGACACGTCCTCCATAACGCGCGGCGCGAAGTGCACCTCGGCAAAAGCCGCTCGATTGCGCGCGAGCGTGTGACCACCTTCCGCGCCGCCGTCGAGATAGTCGAAGGCGATTCTGGCAAGCCTTCGCCGAGCGGCTTCACGATAGTCGGCGACGCTCGCAAACCCACGCGTGGACGAGTAGAAGAGATTCATTCGATTGACGGTCCAAGTCAAGCAACGGCACCTAGCTCAGCACCCATTCGTTGAAGCGCTCAATCGCCGCATCTTGGTGCGCGGGCCAGTACGCGGGATCAATCCGCACGCCGCGACGCAGGTTGTCGGGCCACGTAGGCAGGTATTGCGCGCGTTTGGGGTCGATGAACTGGAACGCTTCCGGCTGCGTCGGCCCGACCGCGAGTGCGCTCGCCACTTGGGCCTGGCGCTTCGGGTCCGCGCAGAACGCAATGAAACGGCGGCACGCATCGACGTTGTCGCCGCCTTTGAGAATGCCGAAGCCCTGCGGGCCATAGATGTGGCCGTTCCACGAAATGGCCAGCGGCGCGCCGCTTTCGATGGCAGGCAGCACGCGTGCGATCCAGCTCGACGCAAGCGCCACTTCGCCGGAGCGCAGAATCTGTTCGCACTGCGCGCCGGTCGTCCACCAGATGTCGATATGCGGCTTCACCGCGTCGAGACTCTTGAAAGCCGCGTCGAGATTGCACGGATACATCGAACCCGGCGCCACGCCGGCCGCCATCAGCGATTCCTCAATTGTGTCGAAGGGGAACTTGCGTAACGCGCGGCGGCCCGGAAAGGCTTTCGCGTTCCAGAAGTCGGCCCACGACGAAGGCGCCGCGCCACTCTTGAACACATCGGCGCGATACACCATGACCGTCGCGTAGACGTTGTGTCCGATGGCGTACGGATCCGCGAACTGCGCGGGAATCTTCGCGACGGCCGGGTCTTTCTCCAGCTTGATCGGCTCGAGATACACCTTCTGCCCGCGCGAAAGCAGATAAACCGCGGGGAAGCTTAGCTCCGCCATGTCCCACGTCTTCGCGCCGGTATCGACAATGCTCCTGATTTGCGCGGTTGGCTCCGCACCCGAGGCAACGCCAACGACTTCAATGCCGGTCGCAGCCTGAAAGGGCTTGTATAGTGTTTTCGTATAGACATCGGTATAGACACCGCCCGAGTCGCGCACCACAAGGCGCTTCGTGTCAGCCTTGGCCGAGGTCCAGATGGCCGGCATTGCCAAACCAGCGGTGCTGGCCACGCTGAGGCGAATGAAATCGCGCCGCGAAGCGGCGAATGGCTTTCCATGATCGTTTGCCATGAGATATCCCTTTAAAGGCGAGTGACGAAGTCAGCCGATCCGCGAAGCCGCATGGTGGATCGACATTGCGCTCATCATCGACCTGCGTGCGGCGCGCGGCCACGCGATTTAATGACACCATCTGATGCACTTCGGTCATGATGCGAATGCTGTTCAGCAACGTTTCCCGCTCAAGCCGTCAGTTCCGGCTCCTCACGCTGCGCGGCCAGCGCCGGATATTCGGCAACCAGTTCCTCAAACAGCGTGGCGACGATATCCGCGCCTCCCGGCGCCTCGTTGCGAGCCACGCGTGCGGCGAGACGGTCGAACATCTGATGTTTGAGAAAGAAGCGCCAGCCGACCGCCACCGATTCGAGGCGCTCGCAAAGCGCCGCATAGCGTGCCTTCGTCCATATGGCCTCGTGAGCGCGGCGGTTCGGGCCGTAATCGAAGAAACCGTCGTCGAGTTCGCGCGCGTCGCCCATTGACTCACGCAATGCCGCTGTCGCCTTCGTGTCCATCGCACCATTTGCCCAGACCACACCATAGACTTCTCGCGCCTGCTGCGCAGATACGCAGCCGCGAAGTACGTCACGCTCGACGGCTTCGACCGGGCGCAGCGTCGGCGCCCCGTAGCCGCCGCCACCGTTTCCTTCGAGACGAATCACATCGCCAGGCTTGCAGGCCACGAGATCGGTATTGCCGAGCACGGTTTCGCTCGCGCTGCGCGGATTGTGCGTGAACACCGACGTGCGCCCCGCCCTGCCACCCTTGACGCCCCACGAACTGAACAGCGTGCGGTCGCGATTGCGCGCCGTGACGAGTGTGTTCGGCGCGGATACCTTGAACTCCATCACAATCGCAAGGCCACCACGATACTGGCCCGCGCCGCCGCTATCGCAAACGAGGCCGTACTCCTGAATGCGGATTGGCACCTCTGCTTCATTGATTTCCACCGGCGTATTGCGCAGAAACGCCATGTTCGCACCCGACGCATCGGACCCGTCGCCGGCCGACGAACCGCCTGCACCACCGCCTACCGGGCCAATCGAGGCCATGATCGTGCGGCCCGTCGCATCGGTCGTCTTCACGTTGAGCAGGCACACGCTCGACGCCGGGCACGCGGGCATGCGTTCGGGTAGCGCCTGTGCAAACACGCCAAACACCGCCGCCTGCACTACCACACACGTAAGCGTGCGCATGCCAACCGCCGCCGGCGCCAGGGGATTGAGCACGCTGCCCAACGGCATCTCGCACGTCGCGATGCGCAACATGCCGGCGTTGAGCAGAATGTCGGGGTTGAGCGAGTACAGCACGTAGTTCAAGCCGACCAGCAACAGTGCGTGCCGTGGATGACCGCCGGTCGGCACATTCATCGACGATGCGAGTTGCGGATCACTGCCCGTAAAGTCGAAGTGCAGCAGGCCGTCGGTCACTGTGAGCGTGAGCGCAATACGCATCGGCTTGCCGCCCACGGCATCTTCATCGACGTATTCCGCGAAGAAATACCGACCGTCAGGAACCGTGCGCGCCACCGCGCGTGCCTGGCTCTCCGAATAGTCGAGCAGTTGACCAATGCCAGCCTTGAACGCCTCTACGCCGAAGCGCTCGACGATTTCGAGCACGCGGCGCTCCCCCGTCGCCAGGCTCGCGATCTGCGCCTTCAGGTCGCCGACGTTTTGCGCGGGGGCGCGCACGTTCGCCATCATCCACGCCAGCAGCGTTTCGTTGAGCACCCCGCCCTCCACTACCCTCGTCGGCGGAAAACGAATCCCTTCCTGATGGATCTCGGTTAGCGTACGCGAAAGCGAGGCCGGCACCGCGCCGCCCATATCGGTGTTGTGAATGTGGCCCGCCACGAAGCAGATAATCTCGCCCGCGTAGAACACTGGCTTCCACATCACGACGTCGGGCGTGTGCGTGGCCACGTAGCCGCTGTAAGGGTCGTTGGTCATGCACACGTCGCCGGGCCGGTAATCGCTGAAAGAGCGAATCAGCGGACCGTAGTCGAGTCCCACGTACCAGGTCGCGCCGAACGTGCGCGGCGAAGCAAAGGTCAGTCCGTCGATGCTCGTCAGCGCACACGAAAAATCTTCAGTTTCCTTTACGAACGTTGAATGTGCGGTACGCACGAGCGTATAGGCCATGCTCTCGGCGGCCGCCACGCAATAGTTCGCGAAGATCTGCAGTTCCGATTTGTCGAATTTCATGGTCGGCCTTCAAGATTGGATGATGCGGTTCACCAGAACCAGATTGCCGTATGCGTCGACGTTCACAGTAAAGCCGGGCAACACACAGGTGGTCGCGTCGTCCTGCGAGATCACCGCGGGGCCGTCGAACGTTTGGCCCGCGCGCAAATCGGCGCGGCGATAGAGCGGAATGCGGTGCGAGGCGTCGTCCATCCATACGTCGATTTCGCGCAGCGGCACTGGATCGGCGACGCTCGCTTCGATTCGTTCGAGTTCGGGCTTTGGCGTGGCAGAGGCGATGACGAGCCGCAGCGCGACGACCTGGATTCCGGCCCCGGCGTCGCTGTGGCCATAGAGGCGCTCGTGCTCGCGATGGAACGCCGCGCGAATCGCCGCAACATCGCGCCCTTCTATTGCGGCTGCGTTGATTGGTGTCTCGATCTCGAACGACTGCCCGCGGTAGCGCATGTCGGCCGTGAGCACGAGGGAGGCGCCTTCGCTGTGGCCGATCTGGCGCGCCATCCACGCGCGGGCCTCAGCTTCGAGTACCTTCGCGTCTTCGGCCAGCAGCGCCAGTGTCACATCGTTCAGCTCGTAGTAGGTCGTCTTGACGAAATCGTTCTTGATGTCGGCAATGAGGCCGCCCAATGCACTCAGCACGCCTGGTGTGACCGGCACCGTCACGTTCGGCATATTCAGCGCGCGGGCGAGGTAGCACCCAAGCATCGGACCCGCGCCGCCGAACGGCAGCAGCGTGAATGTGCGCGGATCGATGCCAAAACGCGAAACGAGCCGGCTCGTTCCTGCATACATGCTCGACGTCGAAACGCGAATGATCGCCTCGGCCGTTTGCTCGACGCTCTTGCCAAGGCGCTCGGCGAGCGCGCCGATCGCGCGGCGTGCGGCCGTGCGGTCGAGCGTGACTGAGTTGTAGCCCAGATCGGACTGGCCGAGTATGCCCATCACGGCGAAGGCGTCGGTGATCGTAGGCTGCTCGCCGCCGCGACCATAGCATACCGGTCCTGGATTCGACCCCGCGCTGTTCGGCCCTACCTTTAGTACGCCAAAATCATCAACCCAAGCGATAGAGCCGCCACCGTCGCCGATCGACGAGACCGATACCGAGGGAATGTGAATCTGAAAGTCGCCGATATACTCGCCCGTCGCATACTGCGCCTTGCCGTCGACAATCAACGCGACGTCTGCCGTGGTGCCGCCGATATCGAGGCTCATGCAATTCTTGATACCGCACTGACTGGCGATATACGCGGCGCCAATCACGCCCGACGCCGTGCCGGACAGGATCATCTGCACACAGTTCGTTTTGCCGTTTTCGGCGCTCATCACGCCGCCGTTGGATTTCGTCACCTTCAGCTCGGCCGGCACCCCCACCTCAGCGAGTGCCGACTGCAAACGCGTGAGATAGTTCGCCACCTTCGGCTGCACATAGCCGCTGATGATCGCCGTGGAGGTGCGCTCATACTCGCGGATGATCGGCCACACCTCGTGTGAGCACGACACGAACAACTCCGGGCAATGCTTCGCAATCAGCGCCTTCACCGCGTTCTCATGCTGCGCATTGCGGTATGCATGCAACAGCGAGATCACCACGCCTTCGCAACCGGCGGCCCGAATACCCTCGATTGCCGCGAGCACGCTCGCTTCGTCGACCGGTGCCTCCTCGCTGCCGTCCGCCGCCAGTCGTCCTTTCACGCCGAACACGCGATCGCGCGGGATCAGCGGCTCCGGCCGCTTCGACAGCAGGTGATACATGTCGGGAATCTTCAGGCGCGCAATCTCCAGCACGTCCTCGAACTTCTCCGTCGTGACGAGCGCAAGACGCAGCCCCTTGCGCTGCACCACGGCATTCACGCCGACCGTCGTTCCGTGCGTGAAATAAGCCACCTCTTTCGCGTCGATACCGTAGCGCTCGATCAGCCCCGTCATCCCGGCCAGCACTTCGCTACCGGGATTGTCGGGCCGCGAGAACACCTTGAGCGTGCGGATCTTGCGTGAGTCCTCGTCCAACACCGCAAAGTCGGTGAAGGAACCGCCGATGTCCACTCCGATTCTTAAACTCATGAACTTGATCCCCTGTTGCGGTCAACGACCGATCTGCTTGTTCCACTGCTCGACCCACTGGGGAGTCTTTTGCGAAATCACGTCGAACGGCAGCCACATCGAGTCGTTGTCTTTTGCCACTCGCTGTGCCACCTTGTCCGTGTACTTCACATCCTTGTTCGACGCCGAATACTGCATCGCATTGGCGAAACAGCTTTGGCCCTCGGCCGACGCAATCTCGTTCATGAACTGGAAGCCAAGCGGCGAACCGTTCTTGACTTTCTGCACCATTGTCGGGAACGCCACCGCGCCCGGCTGCGGATTGACATAGCCGATATCCGGGTTGTTCGCGTCGTGCTCGGCCCACGCGCGGCCGTCGAAGTACATCGCCATGTCGATATCGCCCGATTTGAGCGCGATGAGCGGCGAGTTCGGCTCGCTATAGAACGTGACGTTGCCGCTGCGCTGCATCTTCTTGATCTCGTCGAGGCCGGGCTGAACGTTGTCGAGGCTGCCGCCATAGACCTTCGCGAACAGCCCGATCAGTCCCTGCGCGGTTCCCACATAGGCGATTCCGGGCAACGCGACGTGCCACTTGCCGGCGATCGTGCCGTCGACAAACTCTTTCCAGGTTTTCGGCGGATTCGGCACGGCCTTCTTGCTGTACATCAGACCAAAGTCGCCATAGGCGATCGGAAAGCCATAGCCCTTGCCGTACGCAATCATGTCCGGCTTGATGTCCTTCAGGTTCGGGATCGCGGTCGTATTGATCGGCTCGACGAGCCCGCGCTGACGCGCGATCTCGCCGCTATCCACGAGACCGATCATCACGTCTATAGGTGGATGCGCGGGGTTCGCGCCGATCTGGTTAATCCACTGCATTGGGCTGCCGAGGATCACGTCTACCGACTTGCCGGTCTGTTTTTCGAACGGCTGCACGAAGCACTTGCGGTACGCCTGCTCCCATGCGCCACCGTACGCAGTCACCGTCAGGTCGGCTGCCCGCGCGTCGACCGCGGCGACACAAAGCGAAAGAGTCAGTGAAACTACACGTAATGCACGAGAGGCTTTCATTTGGACTCCATAGCGTGATAGTGTGGCAAGCGAATCGGCCATCATTTCATTGCGTTGTCAACGCACGCAGGCCGTAGGTTTTTTCGACGATTAGCAGCAGCAGCACTGTAATGCCCATCTGCACGGTGCTGATTGCCGCAATGGCGGGATCGAACTGGTTCTGTAGATAGGACAGCATGACGACCGGCAGCGTCGTGACGTTCGCGGTGCCGAAGAAGTAAGACACGCCGAGATTGTCGAGCGACACGAGAATCGAAAAGAGCCCGCCCGCGAAAATGCCGGGGGCGATCAGCGGCAGCGTCACATGGCAGAACGTCTGCCATTGGCTTGCACCTAGTACAGCCGCCGCTTCGAGGTACGACGCCTGCGTATTGCGGTACGTGGCGAGCGTAGTGCGCATCACATACGGCACCGACACCACCGTATGCGCGATCAGCAAGGCCGTGAAAGACACGCCAATGCCAATATTCGAGAGAAAGTACAGCAGCGAAAGACCGATCACCAGCGCCGGTATCGCAATGGGCGCGAGCAGGAATGTAGTGAGCGCGGTAGCCATGCGGCCACCGCTGCGGCCCACGCCGATCGCAGCCGGCACGGCGATCAGGATCGCGATGAACGATGCGCTAAGCGCCAGATATAGGCTCGTCAGTAGCGAGTCGACAAACGGCCGGTACTCCCAGAGCCGGTGATACCAGCGCAGCGAGAAGCCGCTGATCGGCACCGCGATCGATTCGTCCGCCGAGAACGACACGAGCACAACAACCACGATCGGTGCGATCAACGCGACGAAGAAAAGCGCCGTGAAGCACGAGAGCGATGCGGCACCGGCGCGTGCCGCGTATTTGTCCAGCGTACCGGCCCGCATCATTGCGACTCTCCTTTGCCGCCTGCCAGGCGCAGCTGAATATATAGACAGCCGAGCACGATTACGAGCAGCAGGTTGCCCATAGCGCTTGCGAAGCTCAAGTCCTGGGTCAGCGAGAACTGTTGAAAGATCAGGAGCGGCAGCGTGACCACGCTGCCGTCGCCGAGCAGGAGCTGAGTGACGAAGCTGCCGCTCGTCAGCATGAACACCAGTACGCAACCCGTCATGATGCCTTCGGCTGCAAGCGGCAACGTGACGAGCACGAAGGTCCGAATCGCCCCCGCGCCAAGAATGCGCGCTGATTCTTCGAGCCGCCGGTCCACGCCGCGCAGAACCGGCACGATCGAAAGCACCATGAATGGCACCATCACATGCACGATGCCGATATACACGCCTAGCGGCCCCCCAAGCACGCGCAACGGCCGCTCGATCAGATTCAGCCACACCAGTAGGTCGTTCACAGGCCCGTGGCGCCCGAACAGCACTCGCCAGCCAAACGTGCGCATGATGATCGAGGTGAGCAGCGGCGCGATCAGCAGGAACAGCATCGGCATCGCCAGTCGTCCCGCGCGGCGTACCATGAAGTGCGCGACGGGATAGCCGATCGCAAGGCACAACAGCATCGAAACGAAGCTGACCTGGAGCGTTTCGACAATCACGCCGCGATAGTATGGATCGAAGTACAGCTTCTCGTAGTTCGCGAGCGGATTGCCGCTTGCCGCGGATAAGTTCGTATCGAGCCCGAAGCTGCGCACGGCATTGCCGATCAGCGGGAGCGCGAAGAACACGAGTAGAAGCACGACGGCGGGGGCGCACAGCAGCGCCACGCGAGCCGCAGCCGAGCGCGCGCGGCTGCGCGATAGCAGCGCCGACGAAGTGATGGTCGGCGATGACATCAGCGAGCTCCTTCGCTAGCGAGCGGGGTCGAGCGGCCGGCGAGCGTCGAGTGCGCACCCGACGCAGGGAGCGGCACTTCGTCGGGCTCGAGCGTGATCACATCGTGTGGCGCGAACGACACCGTCACGGCCTCGCCGCGCGCATGGCCGGCGTGATCGGTGGAGAACGCTTGCTGGCACGCATAGATACCGGGGCCGAGGCCCGGCACGTCAAGCTCGTATGAATGCTGCGAACCGCGGAACACATGCTGCACGATCCGGCCGCGAAATTGCAGATGTCCGGGCTTCGGCGCGTTCAGTGCGATTTTTTCGGGGCGCACGGCCACCTCGAGCGCGTTCGGCAAGTCGCGTTGCAGGGATTGCGGCAACGCAAGCGTGAGTTCGACGCCAGGTTCAGCGCCTACGGGCGAGGTCGTCACTGTCATTGTGTGGGCGCTGCGCGCGCTCACTCGGCACGCGAAGATATTGGCGGCGCCGAGGAATTCAGCGACGAAGCGATTGCGCGGATGGTCATAGACTTCGCGCGGCGCACCGGTTTGCAGGATGCGACCATGGCTCATCACGACGATGCGATCACTCATCGTCATCGCCTCTTCCTGGTCGTGCGTGACCATCACACTCGTGATACCGAGGCTCTGTTGCAGGCTGCGAATCTCGAACTGCATGCCTTCGCGCAGGTTCTTGTCGAGTGCGCCAAGCGGTTCGTCCAGCAGCAGCACGGACGGATCATTCACGATCGCGCGCGCCAGCGCGACGCGCTGCTGCTGACCACCCGAAAGCTGAGAGATGCGGCGCTCGCCGTACTCCGGCAGGCGAATGAGGTCAAGCATGCGCTTCGTCGCCGCCGCAATCTCCGCCTTTTTCGCACCTGCCATGCGCAGGCCGAAGCCAATGTTCTCACCGACTGTCATGTGCGGGAACAGGCTGTAGTTCTGAAACACCATGCCGAGGCCGCGCTTGTTCGGCGGTAGTGCCGAAACGTCCGCGCCGCCAATCTGCACGGTTCCCGTATCAGGGAAATCGAAGCCGGCGATCAGGCGCAGCGTCGTGGTCTTACCGCAGCCCGAAGGACCGAGAAGCGACACGAGTTCACCCGGCTCCACTTTCAGCGTAAGCATGTCCAGCGCGCGCGCGTTGCCGTAGCGCTTGCTCACGGCCTCGAGCGCGAGACTCTTCGAACCCGCTTTGGAAGTTGCGGAAGATCTGTGCGCTGTCGCTTGAGGAGGGTAATTCATTCGAACTCCCTGATACTGGAACGGGATTAGTCGGTCTTGTTCATCAAGCCGCGGGCAGGACGTTCGATAACACACGCATTTCCTGATCGAGCGCGTGAATCAGTCGTTCGAGTTGGCGGTCGAGCCATTCGGCTTCGTGCCCTGCGAAAAAGGTGTCGAGGAAAATGCCTCGCATCGTCGAAAGCAGGAACGGCAGCAGCATGGTCAAAGCGCGCTTTGTATGCGGCCTGAGCGCGACATTGGTATTGATCGCGTGGTACATCTGCTCGCGCGTGCGGGCGCGATGCGCTTTCAGCGCGTCGTACATTTCGCTATCTGGACGCAGGCCGAGGTTGATCTCCCATACGGCCCAATAGCGCCGGCTGCCATAGAACGACCACAGCGAGGTGACAATCGCGCGCGCCGGCGCGTCATCGTGCAGGTCGGCATCGCGCAGCGCGCGCAAGAGCGCAAGCGCCTCATCAGCAAGCTCGTCGAGCACCGCGAAAAGCAGGCTTTCCTTGGTCGGGAAATGATGGTGCAACGCGCCCGTCGTCACGCCTGTGTGCTGCGCGATGGCTGCGGTCGTCGTCCTCGCAAACCCTTGCTCACTCAGCAGTGCGATGGTGGACTGCACGAGGGCGGCCCGCGCGAGCGCGGTTCGATCTGCCTGGGTGCGACGCTTTTCTGCAAGTGACATCGCTGCTCTCCGTGAAGTCCCACTTAAGATACCAACTGATTGGTATGTAAGTTACGACGGCCACAAAAGCGATTCCACCCAGGACAAACCCTGGCAATTTTGGCGAACCTCCAGTTCGCCATCGGTCTTAACCCGCAACAGTTAGAATTTGTGCCGAATGCCAATCCTGACCGCAGTCTGAAAATCCGTACTGGACGGCGATCCGAGCGCTGCTTCGATTTGAGCGCCGTATCCATGATCATGCGCGAGCGCGCCAACGAAATAAACGTCTGTTCGCTTGGAAATGAAGTAATCTGCGCCGATGGTTACCTGATTCGCGCTGCCAATTCCGTTGTTGCGCTCTTGAAACTGAAACCCTGCTCCAAGCGAAATATCCGGCCTGACAAAGTAAGTCATGCCACCGTCATAGGTCAGCGCCCGAGCTCTGGTGCCGCTGCTCAACTGGACGTCGGTCACTACGCCAAATATCTGAGCTTTCCCCAAGCTGTAAGTCGCTCCGCCAGCATATTCCGTCAAATTCGCGGAAGCAGTCGCGTTATGCTGCTTGAAATACGACAACGATGCGGCGAGCCCACCCTGGCTGTAGTTCAGCAGAAAATTCATCGAGCTGTTGGTGCCCAATGAACCGGCAACATTGCCGAAACCGTACATGGCGCCGACACTGAAACCCGCAATCGTTGGCGAAAGATACTTCGCCGAGTTATTGATGTTATCGCCCCACAGTCTGTTATCAAGCGTATAGCCACCAGCAGCGTACGCCGGAATTCCCCACCCCAGGATACCCGCTGCCGTGTTTCCTGCGATCGAGTATGCCGGGAAAATATCGCCGATGAAGTCGTATTGCCGCCCGACCGTCAGCGTTCCGAAGCGCCCATCAAGGCCTACGTAGGCCTCACGATTGAACAGCAGCCCGCTCTGCGCCATGGCCCCATTCGAAAGTTGAAAGCCACTTTCGAGAGTAAAGATCGCCCTGAGGCCGCCACCCAAGTCCTCTTTACCCGTCGCACCCCAGCGATCTCCCTGCGAAGACCCAGACGTAAACTGCACGAGCGCGCCATGTCCTGTACTCGACACCGCACTGTTCGTGTACGTAATGCCCGCATCCATCAGGCGTCAATGCGCAACCAATAGCCTATGACGGTCGCTTCGAAATGTAGCTGCGATCAAGCTCACCGATCGAACGACAACCGATGAGGGCGAGCGTCCGGTCTGTTTCCTGTTTGATCATCCCGATGACGTCGCTAACTCCGATTTCCCCTCTGGCCGCCAACCCGTATAAAGTGGCGCGCCCCAGCATCACGGCATTTGCCCCCAGGGCGATCGCCTTGACAACATCAGCCCCCGTCCGGATGCCACTGTCGAGAATTACAGTCGCTCCAGAGGTTCTCTCGATAATATCTGGCAGCACATCAACTGTTGCGGGCAGGTCGGCGAGCTGCCTGCCGCCGTGGTTGGAAACGATCACGCCGTCCGCTCCGAGCTCAACGCACCGCGCAGCATCTTCGGCCGTCACGATGCCCTTAACAAGGAGTTTGCCTGGCCATTCGTCGCGCAAACGGCGCAGGTCATCCCAACTGAAGCTCGCATCCATCTGTCGGCGAAGAACCGCGGCCTGGGAGGCCGTATCCGATGCATCATCCGTGGCGAAATTTTTCAACTCCGGCATGCCGTTCATCAGATACGACCAAAGCCAACGTGGGTGCGATAGTCCATCGACAGCCGCGCGCGCACTCGCCTTGAACGGCATGGCAAAGCCATTGCGAAGATCGCGTTGGCGAAAGCCGTTGACCGCTACGTCGGTGGTGAGGATCAAGGTCGAATAGCGAGCCGAGCGGGCACGATTGACCAGGCTCTTCGCGAGGTTGCGATGAACAACATACAGTTGGAACCACAGTTCTCCGTCGGCTCCTTTTGCCACCTCTTCGATGGACATGTTTGAAGCCGTGGATAGTGCAAAGGGAATACCGGCCTTGCCCGCTGCACGTGCCAGTGCAAGGTCGCCCTTGGGCCAGAATGCGCTATTGAGGCCCGTTGGTGCGATCACCAGCGGTGATGGCATCCGCTGACCTAAAAGCTCCACGGACTGCTCCCGTGTGCTGACATCTGACAGTCGACGTGGCAACAACTGCAATTTATCGAACGCCGAGCGGTTAAGCCTCAGTCCCGATTCATCGTCCGCCGCGCCTTCCAGATAGTCGAACACCATTCTCGGCAACCGCCGTCTGGCCTCGTCACGATAGTCGCTGACGGAGAAAATGCCGGGAAATCCTGTTGCCATGATTTGCGTACTGTCAGGTGCTTTCTGTAATTCAATTCAACATGAGTGACGCCGTTACGGGCTCTGCGCAGAGCCCGTAGCAAACGTCACCCTCAAGACCGAGGTCAGGCGCGATTGAGGGGCGGAATGTGATGACGCACGATCATCAGGCAGATAAAGACCATCAACATCGCCCCGCCAAGCATGCCCAGGTACGCAGACGCTCCCCCCTGCGTGATCACCAATGCCCCCGCGAACGCGCTAAGAATCGCTCCGAGCCGCCCAAATGCGAGTGCGGATGCGGTCCCGGTCGCGCGTATCTCGGTTGGGTAGACGTAGGCGCAAAGGGCGTACATCGTCGACTGAACTGCGTTCACAAAGAGGCCGTGCAAACCAATTCCGAACACAAGCAACGTCGTGTGGGCGGAGACGTCAAGACCGCGTAGGAAAAGCGCGCTCGCGGATGCCATCAGGCAGCACACGAGCAACGGCCAGCGCGACCCGAACCGACCGATTGCCACTGCGCAGCCCAGTGCGCCGAAGACGCCGCCCAGGTTGTAGGCGGTAAGACCTGAACCTGCCACCGAAGGGCTGAGACCCTCGCCAGCAAGCATCGTCGGCAGCCAGCTGAATGCGCTGTAGACCGCGAGCAGGTTCATGAAGAAAGCGATCCAGATTGCAATCGTGTCACGGCCCTGACCGGCCGCGAACAGATAACGAAAGCCCGGAGGCTGTTCCGCCTTCTGCTCCTTCTGATCAGCGAACACAGCGTCCGACTGAATCGAGCGGGACATGCGGGTCAGCAGGTGACGCAGTTCATTCCAACGCTCGTTATGGCGGGCAAGATAACGCGGCGATTCCGGCATGACGAAAAACAGAAGGACCGCCAGTGCTACGGCAAGCGTGCCTCCAATAAGAAAGAGTCCCCGCCAGCCATAGTGCGGAAGCACAACGCTCGCGAACAGTCCGGCAAGCATGCCCCCCAGCGGTACGCAAACGATGGTTGCAGTCACTGCGAGCGTCCGCCGGCGAGCAGGCGTAAATTCCGCTGTCATGGTCGTCGAGCTTGGCAGCGCACCGCCGATACCCAGTCCCGCGAAGAAGCGCAGGATTGCAACGGTCATAACGTCAGGCGATAGAGCAATCGAACTGGTCGCTATGCCAAATACAAGCACGCTCCCAATAATCGCCCAGCGCCGACCGAACTTGTCCGCGAAAAGCCCTGCGAACGCGCTGCCGATACCCATGCCTACGAGGCCCGCAGCAACAGCGGGCGCAAATGCATTGCGCGTAATGCCCCATTCCTTGATCAAACTGGGAATGGCAAACCCGATGAGTTGCCCATCGAATCCATCCATCACGATCGAAAGCGCGGCGAGAAAGACGACCATTCGCTGAAACGCCGAGAACGGTCCCTCATCAAGGGTGCGGCCTATGTCTACGGTCGGCAGACGGAGGTTGCGATCGTTCATTTCGCCTCCCCGGCCAGACCAGTGCAGTCTGAATCGCAGTTCTGCGCCATCCGTTTTCCGACGTGATAGTCAGACACGAAATGGGCGCGATCGAGTGACAACTCGAATTTGACAACAGGCATTGCGGTCTCCTTAATTTGATCGCTCGTTGTTCCAGGAGCGAAGGCTTCTCACCGGTATGTAGTTGTTATGTTGTTCGCTCCCACGATCCAGAAGCCCATCTCTTCCCTGTGAGAAACACGCGCCCCGACCGTGGCAACCATCAGAACGGATAGTGACGAGGAGTCGTTTGCACGGTGATCCAGCGCAAATCGGTAAATTCCGCGATCCCGGCTTTGCCACCGAAATGCCCAAACCCACTGGACTTCATTCCGCCAAACGGCATTTGCGCCTCGTCGTGAACCGTCGGCCCATTAACGTGGCAAAGCCCGGACTCGATACGCTTCGCTACCGTCAAGGCACGCGCAACGTCACGGCTGAAGACTGCCGACGACAGACCATATTCATTGTCGTTTGCGCAGGCAATGGCCTCTTCGTCTCCATTGACGCGGACGATCGCCTTCACGGGCCCGAACGATTCCTCCCGGTAGATATGCATGTCCGCCGTTACGTAATCGAGCAACGTGGCTGGCATGAGCGTGGTTTCGGACTTTCCTCCGCACACCAACGTCGCACCTTTCGCGAGCGCGTCGTCGATCAGGTCGTTGCACTTCCTGACGGTCGACATGTCTACAACGGAGCCGAGTACGGCCGGGCCCTTTCTCGGATCGCCCAGCGGCAGGCTCTTTGCCTTTTCGGCCAGTCGCGCGACGAATTCATCGGCGATCTTCGTGTCGACGACGATGCGTTCGGTGGACATACAGATCTGACCGGAATTTGCAAACGCCCCGAATGCTGCGCCTTGAACTGCAGCTTCGATATCAGCATCGTGAAGAACAAGAAACGGAGCCTTTCCGCCAAGTTCAAGTACTGAAGGCTTCAGATATTTCGCGCATTGGGTAGCGACGATGCGGCCAATGCGGGTCGAACCCGTGAAGTTCACACGTCTGACCGCTGGCTCAGCAATGAGCGCTTCGACAATGTCGCCAGCATTCGCCGGCGCATTCGTTACGAAGTTCACAACGCCGCGTGGCAGTCCGGCGTCCTGTAACGCCTCAATAATCAGGCCGTGGGTCGCGGGGCAAATTTCGGAACCCTTGAGCACGACGGTATTGCCGCAAGCGAGCGGCAACGCGATGGCACGCACGCCAAGGATGACGGCCGCGTTCCACGGTGCGATCCCGAGCACGACGCCGGCGGCCTGACGAACCCCAAGCGCGAGATTGCCAGGCATATCTGAGGGAATCACTTCGCCCGAAATCTGCGTGGTCATCGCAGCGGCTTCGCGCAACCCGTCCGCCGCAAGTTTGACGTTGAAATCCGCCCACAGACGGGACGCGCCTGTTTCCGTTGCCATTGCCAGCGCGAAAGCGTCGCCCTTTTCTTCGAGTGCATCTGCGGCTCGATTCAGCAATGCGCGTCGCTCGCCGGGCCCCATCGCCGACCATGCCGGCAACGCGGCAGCCGCAGCGTGCACCGCGGCTTGCGCATCGGCGACAGTCGCGGCCGGTGCCGTCGATGCAACCGTGTTATCGAGCGGGTTACGGCGCTCAAATGTCGCCCCATCGCGAGCCATCGTGCGCTCGCCGTTGATCAACATCGGTACCTGATTCATGACCGTCTCCTTGAATATGTTTGAAAAATCAGCCTGTCGAAACACCGACTCACGGTTAGGCCACGACAATTTCTACGAGGCGCGTTTTGCCCGAAGACAACGCGTCTTCCAGCGCGGACTTCAGCAACAGCGGTTCGCCAACTCGAACCCCTTTGCAACCCATGCTGTTGGCCAGAGAAACGAAATCCAGCCCCGGGAGGTCGGTGCCCTGTACCGGATCCGACGCGGAGAAGCCAAATACCGGCGCGAATTCCTGCAAGGCGGCGTAGCGGAAGTTATTCAGAATGACAAATGTGATCGGGAGATCGAGTTGGACCGCGCTATAGATCGCTTGCGGCGAATACATTGTCGAGCCGTCACCGATGAGGCCAATAACGCGGCTGCCGGGTTTGCCCAAAGCCACGCCCACTGCGGCGGGCATTCCGTAACCCAGGCCACCGCTGGCCATCGTGTAAAACGTCTGACTGCGCGTGAACGGCAGATAACGTTGCATGACGGGCCGCGAACTTGGCGCCTCCTCGACCACGATATCCACTGCATTGCGGACCTCGGACAGGGTCTGCAACGCATATGCGACCGACATGATTGCCGTGGGCCTGGCTCGCTCGACTACCTCGCGAGGAGCCGGTAGAGGCCGGCCATGCGGCGCCGGACGGGCGAGCAAGTCAACAAGCCCCAGGCGAATGTTCGCCACCACCGACGTGCCGACCGGCGTCCACGCTGCGGTAGCCGGATCGTCGATGAGCTGGTACAACGCCGCGCCATCAGGCACATGCGGTCCACTGCCTTCGACGTGATACGCAAAAGCCGGCGCCCCGACGGCGAAGATTAGGTCATGCCCATCCAGAATTCGAACGATCTTTTCGCGCATCGCCGGAAGGAATCCGGCGAAAAGTCGATGATCTTCAGGGAAGCTGCAGCGCGACGACATTGGCGCAACATAAACCCGTGCATTGTGGCGCTCAGCTAGCTGGATTGCCTCACTCCAGGCATCGGCACGATCGAGTTCTGCTCCAACGACAATGGCTGGCCGTTTGCAGTTATCCAACGCGTCACCGATCTCCGCGATCCGTACCGGATCGGGGCGGAACCGGGTGCTGACCCGTGTCACCTCGACGAGGTCGGCCGGCTGATCCCAGTCGTCGACCGGAATGGAAACGAACACCGGGCCACGCGGCTCCTGCATCGCCACGTGGTAAGCACGGGCGAGCGCAAGCGGAACATCCGCTGCACGAGCCGGTTCAATGCTCCACTTCACATAGGGGCGCGGCAACTCGGTTGCTTGCGACGCCGACAGAAACGGATCGAACGGCAGAATTGAACGGGCCTGCTGGCCGGCAGTAATGACCAAAGGCGTCCGATTCTTGAAAGCCGTAAATATGTTGCCCATCGCGTTGCCGACACCGGCCGCCGAATGCAGATTGACCAGAGCGACATTACCGGTCGCCTGTGCATATCCATCGGCCATACCGACAACGACAGCCTCCTGCAATCCCAGCACATACCGGAAGTCCTCCGGGAAGTCGCGGAACATGGGCAGCTCGGTTGAGCCGGGATTGGCAAACACAGACGTCATTCCGAGGCGCCGCATCAGGTCCACGACGGCATCGCGAACGGTCGGCTGCCCACTTGTGTTTCGTTGCATCTCGAGTCCTCTGCGGTTCGCCACTCAGGCTGGCGGTAATTAGATGAGCCGCAGTATGGGATTCGGCACATTGTTTTAAAATTGCCAAAAATGCTCAAAGTCATTACATTTAGGCATAGGCTCATCGGGTTGCCAGATTGGTTCTTTTTTGCTGAAAGCCTTGCTGATCAAGGCTGTGCGCTGTAACGACCAGCTCTTCAGCAGGCGCAGCTAGGGAGTGCTGCGGTC
The DNA here is from genome assembly GCA_036383775.1 of Paraburkholderia sp. Lineage (GTDB taxonomy): Bacteria > Pseudomonadota > Gammaproteobacteria > Burkholderiales > Burkholderiaceae > Paraburkholderia. Next base: position 28,562 of record DASVNP010000043.1, read on the forward strand.
GCCGCCAGGGAAGACACCGACAGCTGGACACCCCAGGACCTTGTTCAGTCCCAACACCCGTCAACCTGGATCGCCCGATGAGTTTCAATCTGCAGCAGTTGATGATGTTCACCACGATCGTCTCCGCCGGTAGCTTGGGTCGAGCAGCGACCATGCTGAACATGACCCAGCCAGCGCTGAGCAGATCGATCAAGCGACTTGAGGAGTCAGTAGGGGCTCCGCTTTTCGAGCGGCACACTAAAGGGATGCAGCTGACCGCGCTTGGTGAAGCATTGATGCCGCATGCCATGTCGCTTCAAAGGGAAGCCGACCAGGCGCGCGAGGAATTGGACGCAATGCGCGGCCTCGCGAAAGGGGTTATCAAGGTCGGCGCGGTGGGCAGCATAGCGAGCCTCGTCTTGCCGATGGCCATCGCGTGCGTGCTCGAGAAATGGCCCAATCTGCGCGTTGAGGTGATTGAAGGCGTGTGGGATCGTCTGGTCGAAGGATTGCTTACTCATGAAATCGACCTGGCGCTGTGCACGTCAGGAATCGAAACTGAGGACGTTGCTGCGATCTCCGATTGTTCATGGACTGACAGGAGTTACGTGGTCGCGGCGGCCGATCATCCTTTGCGCTCGAAGCACAGTCTTCGACTCGACGACACGTTGACACAACGCTGGGCACTCACACCCAAGGGAACCGGACCTTATGCCCACATGAAAGAGACGTTCGAAGCACGGGGTCTCCGGATGCCATCCATCGCGGTCGAGACCCGTTCGGTAACGGTGCTCAAAAGCCTTGTAGCACGATGTGGCTTTGTCTCATGGATGGCCGAACCCATGTACGACACTGAAAGCAAAGCTGGCGTGATTGACGCTCTGAATATTGAAGGCCTGGATGCGCCACGCACTTTAACCGCGTTTCGGCGCCGGCGAGGCACGCTACCAACGCCCGCCGTCAAACTGCTAGACGAATTGCGTCATCTGACAGGATCTTTGCGCAAAGAAAGGTAAATCCTGTCTTGACGGCGGTGGAATTGCTCATGTCCAAGAGTAACAACAGATAATGCGAAAAGCTTTGCGGAGATACATCGCTAATTAAAATGATGCACATACCGTAGGATCACCCTCGTCCCCCGGGGGCGATTTCTGACGTCCCGCTCGAAGTAACTGTTAAGAAACACATGGTCCTGCTGCGAAAAGCTGTACATCGCACCCGGTCCGATTGCCCAGACTGCTTCGCGAGTACCTAGCACGTCTGCGCCGTTCGCCTTCATGTCGGTGATCTGCCGCAGCCAGTATCCGTTCAGTCCAATTCGAAGACCAGGGCGAACTTCGTACTCGGTGGCAAGGTTGACATGAACGGCCTGGCCCGCCTGGGATGAGGTGACATCGGGTCCGAGCGCTGTCGCCGGTTCGTGGTTCGTCGCGTTCCACAGGTAATGCAGACGCCATGAAACGGTCCACTTCGGCGTCAGCCAGACAGTCGCCGCCCAATACGGGTTGAACGACCAGAAGTGGCTGCCTGGATTGATCGCCTTGCGCGGATCGTATGCTCCCGTTGGCACGATGAACTGGAACTCGACGCGTTGAGCGAAACGCGGACCGTTGGCGCCCATCACGGGATCGAACTGGATGAATGGTCCAATCAGCAGATCGCCGATACCGTTCTGTGCACTCAGCGCTGTATTGCCCAGGCCATCATCTACATGCGCCGATGCGATCCACGGCAGCATCAGATTGAGGCCCGGATGCGCCGTCGCAAATGTTAGAGGCGACTGGTATGTGATCTGCGTGATGCCCGCAAAGATATCCAGATCCTGCTTCGGCAGTGGCACCCGGTTCCCCGCGTTGTCGTTGATCCGTCCTGCTGTGTAGTACTGGAAGTACTGCTGCGCATACCAACCCGATCCCGCAGGCGGCAAGCCGTCCAGAAAGCTTGTCGCGCCCAGATTGACAGCCGGGAGATCGTTGGCGGATGCCGGCGAAGTGAAACCCAGCACCGCCATCGATACGAGCCATGGCAAAAGTCGACTACTGTTGATTCTCATTGACAGCACCTTCAGTTAGATAGTCACGGTCGCGAAGTGTCAAATGTGCGGATGCGGTGAAACAACCCTATAAGCACCTGCATGAAAGACGAGGGGTGCTCTTCCGAACGACTCGTACTCCTCGACACCGCCAATGAAGATGAGGTGGTCGCCCCCGTCGTATTGACCAACGTTTCGACACACGAAGCGAGCCGCACTACCGTCGATGAGCGGCACGCCGACGGGACCATCGACGCAGGGCACGCCTGCAAATTTGTCGGCAGATGCCGTTGCGAAAGTACGCGACAGATGCGGCTGATCGTCGGCCAGCATGTTGATGGCGAAATGCGTAGTCGCGACAAAATCGGCCATGCTCGGTGACGGTTTCGCGAGACTCCACAGAATCAACGGAGGGTCCAGCGACAGCGAAGAAAACGAATTCGCGGTTAGTCCTATTCTTCGGCCATCTGCCGTGCGTGTCGTGATTACCGTGACGCCGGTCGGAAACTGGCCGAGTGCGGAGCGCAAATGCTTCGAGTCGAACGGGCGGCCGCCTGTTGCGAGCGCATCGAGATTGAGGCGAGTGGTCATGTGTGATCTCCTGCGGGTCGTTCGTGGTCAGGCGGCAGCCTTGGTCTTTTCGCGGATGAACGCGTCGCATGCGAGCGGATCGAACCACCACGGCGAAAAGATGCGTGGATCGTCGAAACCATTGGTGATCGCGGATGCCAGCGCCTGCGAATCTCCAGCAACACGAAGCAGATCGAGGATGTGGGGCGGCGGTGGCGTGAGCATCGAATTGGTCCACCTGACCACGTGTTGCGCGTAGTCCCAGTAACGGTCGAACGTCTGCTGCATCCAGTCCTCGGAGAAGGGAGCCGATTCTCTTGCGAGGATTGCGTTCAGGTACACCTTGCTGCATTTCGCTGCGCTGTTCGAACCTTGTCCAGTGATAGGGTCATTCACCACCACCGCATCGGCCATTCCAAAGATGGTCCGCCCCGAGGGCAGCCGGAAGAACGGCTTGCGCACGGTGGGTGCAAAACGACCAGACAGGACTCCGTTGGAATCCGTCAACTGCACATTCGCGCAACGCTCTGCTTCCCAGGGAACGTATTGGCGGACAATGCCGAGACTTCTTTCCAGATGCTGCGCGGGTGTTTTTACATCGCCCCAGCAATCCAGTGGTCCGCCAGGAATGCCTTCGAAGACCATGATTTCGCAGGGCCCCGTCACCGTCAGGGCCGGGAACACGAAGTACTCTCCGATTCCAGGCAACAGGTTGAAGCGCACCCGTGAATAGGGCGTCGAGGGCGTCATGCCCGTCACATACGTGAGGGCCAGGACGCGCTGCGGCTGACTGAATGCGCTACGCTCAGCGTCGCGTCCGAGCAGATTGACTACTTCGCCCTTGCCTGCTGCTAGCAGCACAAGATCGTGGCTCGCGCTCAACTGTTCGAGCTCTGGCACCCCGACATCGACAATGCGCACGTCGGCTCCGCGCCTTTCGACTTCTTCGAGCCATGCAGCCATTTTGATCCGTTGATCGACGGCCTGTGCGTAGCGATGCAGACGCGCCGACCAGTCGATGATTTTTTCGCCGGCCACTTCCGGGTGCGGGACAGTGACACTGATTCCCTCAATGGAAGGACATGCTTCCTCCCACCCGTTCAGACCAAGATCGCGCTCGGTTTGAAGCGATTCATTGAACATGCACTGGCTGGACATGACCTTGCCGGTGCGAATCTGCTCCGCGCTGCGATTGGTGGCGAGCGTGATCCGATAACCCTGATCGAGCAAGGCAAAAGCTAATTGCAGGCCAGCCTGTCCCGCTCCAACGATTGCAATGTTTCTCATGGACGATGTCTCCTGAATAGGTTGTTGTCTGGAAAAAAGCGCATGGGCTTCGCTGCGTATCCGCCGCAAACTCACGCAAGGTTTCATTCGGCAAGCCGGGGGATCGCGGGCATGTTCTGTTCCGGTCCCATCGTCGAGTAGCCGCCATCGACCGCGTAGTCCGCACCCGTCACGAAGCTGGCCGCATCGCTGCACAGGAACGTGACGACCCGGGCGACCTCTTCGGGATGACCGACTCGCCCCAGAAGGTGAAACGACGCAGCGACGCTATCGGCTTTCGCGCGATTGCCATGGGTGAGTTCATGCATCACGCGAGACCACGTCCAGCCCGGGGACACGGAATTCACCCGAATGTTGTCGATGGAGAGATCCATCGCCATGCTGCGTGTCAATTGCCTGAGCGCGGCTTTCGATGCCGGATAAAGCCACCGCCCCGTTTGCGCGCACTGTGCCGAAATCGAACTGAAATTCACGATCACGCCCCCGCCCTGCCGCTTCATGTGTGGATAGGCCGCTTTCGCAAGCATCACGGCGGAGATCACGTTGACGTCCATGGCGCCGAGCCAGTCGTTGCGGGTCGCACTAAAGCCGTTATCCACGTAGCTGCACGCGAGGTTCACAAGAATGTCGACCGCACCGAAACCGTCGACCGTTCTGGCAATCGCGTGATCGATGGCCTTGTCGTCGGTGATATCGGTCTGGATGAAAATGGCGCTTTCGCCGAGCGCGCGTGCTGTGTGCTGACCGTTTTCCGCATCGATGTCCAGAACGGCAACTTTGGCGCCGGCGTCGGCCAGATCCTTCGCGACGGCCGCGCCAATCAGCGTGGCGCCGCCTGTGACAATCGCCACCTTGCCTGTCAGTGATGTCATGGTGTTCTCCGTAGATTCGTCAGCGTGGTTCACCGTGCTGCGCCGTCGTCGTTCAGCCAGCGGTTCATCAGCGTGTTTGAAGGGAGGGTTTCGTCGAGCAGTTTGTGGGCCGTCTCGGCGCCCGCGACCGGCAAGCCTTCCGGTTCGAGCAGACCGATCTGCACCAGCACGCTCGCCTGGTCCCAGTAGATGTGTTCGTGATAGAGCTTGTCGCCGCGAAATTTCACAATCGCGACGAGGGGAATCTCGACACGCTTTCCAGTCGGCGCAACGCCTGGCAGCATCCAGTCGATTTCCGTCGTATGGGTAAAGCAGAACAGCAGTTCGTCGACGATCTGCGTTGCGCCAACCGTGCGCGACACTGGGGTGATCGTGGTATCGGGCGGATTGTTATGGACGAAGTGATGGCGGTAAAAACGCTTGAGTTCGTTGTACCCGACGCCGCCCGTCATAGTCGGAATGTGATTGACGTAGGGCTCGGGTACCATCGTGCGCATGGTCGCGTCGACGTCGCGCGTGGTGAATTCATGAGCGAGATGCGCCTCCCAGAGCGAAGACAGATCGTAGGTCGGACCCATCTCCCGCCTGAACGCCGCAACCGAGCGTTGATGCGCCATCGTCGCAGCTGCCTTGTCCCAGTGCTCGCCACCTGCCCGGGCAAATGCGTGATCGACGCCGGGATATGTGTAAATCTCGACGCGCTCCCGCTTGGACAAAGCCGCCTGAATCTGCTGCTGGGCTTCGGCAGGGCAGAAGCGGTCGTGTTCGGCGATCTGCAGCACCAGGCGTCCACGCAGGTTTTCGGCTTCATCAAGGGCCGTTTCGATACCCACACCGTAATAGCTGACGGCACAAGCGACGCGCGGCAAGCGGCACGCCGCGAGATAGGCCAGCTTGCCGCCCAGGCAAAAGCCAAGCACACCGATTTGACCGACGCATTCGGGAATCGAACCGAGCGCACTTATAGCAGCATCGATGTCTTCGACGCCTTTGTCATGATCGAACGCGCGATACAGTGCGAAGGCACGTTCGGCATCTTCGGGCGAGTAGCCCAGTTCAATGCCCGGTTCGGCGCGCCAGAACAGATCGGGCGCAAGCACGGTATAGCCTTCTTCGGCGTAGTAGTCCGCCACTTCGCGCATCGTCCCGTTGACGCCGAATATCTCGTGGCAAAGCACGATGCCAGGACCTTTTCCGTTCGCCGGCGTGGCCAGATAGCCGCGAAAAGTGGCGCCGCCCGCGCCTGGAATCTCGATGTATCGACCTTTCATTTGAGCCTCGACATAGGGTGGTTTGTGAATCAAGTATTAATGGCCAATACTGGGTGCACTATCCGTTGCCTACGACCGGTATCCACGAATTGCGGAATTTGTCATTGATGCCGCGGGTCCGTGCGCAAGTCACAACCGGGGGGCCATCGCTGGCCTTTCCGTCTCAGGCGGATATACCCGCCACGATCGGTCGTCGTGTCTGAAGAAGAAAAGTGCTAGCGTTCCCATCGGTCCTGACGTCTCGACGCAGACATAGCGTTTGCGATGCAGTGAGAGTCGACTGAACCGGATCACACGCGTGCGCACTTCGTGCGTCGGTGCAAGCCATTTATCGACCAGTCCACGCAGCGATTTTTCCGGGGCGTGCATCTCGTTCTCCGTGGCGGCTGCCGATCACATTGCGCGCGGCAGGCAGCGCACGATGTGAAGTCTCGGTGTGAAGGTCTGGAAGAACAGGTTCATTACGGCGCGCAGCGCCAGCATCGGATGGGCGAAACATGCTTCCACCTGTTCACTGCGGCTTTCCCCATACAAGCACCAGTTGCAGAAATGCTCGCAGTTGTTGCTCAGCAGCCGGTAGCGGTCTTCGCCAAGGCGTGAGCGGGCGCGGCGAACTGCATCGGCGCCGACGTATTTCGCCATAGGGTTCGGCATGACCGCGATTGCATGGCCTGAGGCAAAGCACTCGATTGTAGTTTCCTCCACCGGGCCTCGGTGCAGAGATCTGCAGAGACCGGCGTAGTGCACCACCCTGCCATTTCCCACATAGATGCCGTGATGGTCGTATGCGGATCGGCGAGCAATGATGTGGCTGCCCTCGTCCGGTTCCATGCCAGTCGGCAGAGTGCTTGACCGCACACGTTCAGATCCGCCCCGCACGACGGTCCTGTCGGCTCTCCCATTCAACTGCTCGGATGCCATGGCACACCTCCGTAGGCGCTGGGGCCATGATCAAAGCATGAGGCGCCGGCTCCCGCCGATCTATCCACCGAATCCAATCGATGTCCGGAGAGTCCAGAAATTGTCTTCATCCGGGCCGGTCATTCGTGCACCCTTGTCCCGGGTATTTGCCGATGTGAAGGGGCCTGGATTTCTCTAGGATCAAAACAAAATGGCCCGTTTATTGCGGGCGCGATGAGCTATATAGCAGGTATCGCGACAGCGATATCCGAATCCTCGCAGTACTATCCGGATAACACGGCGATTCCGCGAACAGACGAACGTATTGCATTGCACAAATGCATGCGGGCTTGGTGGAGAAACTTATGGAGCATTGGTCGGCGTTCGGTGTCGACGGGCAACGGTTGGCAACCGCGCCCTGTTTCAATCGCGACAACCTTCTGCTTCAGTCAAACGACCTGGAGGAAGTTCGCGCGAGCGTGGGACGGATCTTCAAGCCGCACGGACTCGAGTTGGCGGGCGGGTCTCATCGCCTGTTCGGACGCATGCACCACGCGCGGCATGGCGATCTATCGCTGAATCTGCTTGATTATGGGAGTGAGGTGACCATAGACCCAGGACCCTTGGAGAGTTTTTTCCTGCTGCAGATTCCGGTTCATGGCAATGCTGAAATCGAATGCGGCAACAAACGGTTCGTTTCGTCCGCGCTCGTAGCATCACTCCTGTCTCCGTCGCTGCCCTTACGGATGCACTGGAGCGACGCGTGTCCCCAAGTTCTCCTGAAAATTGAACGCGGGACCATAGAGCGTCACTGCGAGCAACATCTGGGGGAGACGTTCAGGCGACCGGTCGAATTCGATCCGGAACTGCAACTGGCATCCCCCGGCGGCATTTGCGTGATGCAACTGCTGCCGTCTTTGGCGGACGTATTGAGTTTCCCGGACCACCCACTGCGCAACCCGCTGGCTTTCAGTCAGTTCGAGTCCACTCTCATCAATGCGTTGCTCTACGGCCAACCGAACAGTGCCCGGTCCGGACTTCGTCATCCTGTCGGCGCGCTCGCGCCGTTCTTTGTCCGCCGTGTCGAGGAGTTCATTCGCGCAAACGTGCACGAGCCTTTGACCATCGAGCGACTTGCGGAGCACGCTGGCGTCAGTGCTAGCACATTGTTCGCCGGATTCAGAAATTACTATGGCCTCAGCCCAATGGCTTATGTGCGACAGTTGCGCCTTGAACGTGTCCGAGCCGATTTGCTCGCCATGGAAGCATCGAACGCCTCGTCAATTACTGACGTCGCTACCAAATGGGGTTTCGCGCATCTCGGCCGATTCTCGCTGGACTATAAGCGGCACTTTGGTGAATCGCCGTCGGCTTCTGTACGTTACCGGGGCAAATCTGGCTAGCGTGTCCAACACCCGATGCTCGAAACAAGGGGCGTTTTGCGCAGCGTTAGCGATCGCATAAATACCACGGTTAATAACAACGAGAGCGTGATCGCTATGCTTTTTCTGTCGCAATGAATGCTCGGCCCAGTCGCAGATGCCTGCAATGCAAACACGCGACCGGTCCGCAAGCGCCTACCCAGAATGCGTAAGGTGGCACCCTAAAATTATCTATCCACGAACGTCCACTGTTTGATGCTGAACTGCCGCTCCAATGGCTGCGAAACTGAAGCAGCGAACGACCGGTCATGGCCGATTCTGTTGAAGACGTCCTGTTTTTGGCCAGTTTTCCCGACAATGGCGTATATTCATCCGACTACCTGCGGCGCTCATGGACGGGGTGTGCGGCGCCAGGTCGGAAGTCTGTCGAGCAAACCGGCAATACGACGGCACAACGGGAGCGCAGCCATGCCGACGACATTCACGCTGATCGATCTGGCGGGTTCGATCGCGCTTCTGCTGCTGGGCACGCAGATGGTCCAGACAGGTATGCAGCGGGCGTTCGGCGCAAATCTTCAGCCGCTCCTCGCGCATTCACTAGGCAACCGGGGACATGCCTTCCTTGCCGGCGTGGGCGCGACAGCTGTCACGCAAAGCGCGACGGCAACCGGCTCGCTGACGGCCAGCCTTGCCGCAACCGGGCGCGTCGACCTTGTTCCCGCGCTTGCCATGATGCTCGGAGCCAACGTCGGCGCGACGCTGATCGTGCAGGTGTTGTCGTTCGACGTTGCGGCGGTCTCGCCAGCACTGATACTCGTCGGCGTGCTGATGTTCCGCAGGTCATCAAACGCTCGGGCTCATGATCTGGGCCGCGCGTTCATCGGACTGGGCCTGATGCTGATCGCGCTGCACGAACTGCTCGACCTGATGACCGAGTACGAAGACGCGCCCAGCCTGCGTATGCTGCTGGGTGCTGCATCCACCGTGCCGCTGGTGGATGTGCTGCTGGCGGCAAGCCTGAGCTGGGCCGCGAATTCAAACGTCGCTGCCGTGCTGCTGGTCGCGTCGCTGTGCGCCAGAAACGTTGTGCCGCCCGACACCGCATTCGCTCTGGTGCTGGGGGCAAACCTGGGCACCGCAATCAAACCGGTGCTCGAATGGGTCGGGCCTGACGACCCTGCAACAAGGCGACCTCCAGTTGGGAATCTTCTCATCCTGGCGACCGGCGTCACGCTGGCGCTGGTTACACTCGGGCCGATCGGGCGGTTCATGGTCACCTTGGAACCCGACAACGCAAGGGTGGTAGCCGACTTCCATACGCTATTCAATATGGTCCTGGCCGGGCTGTTCCTGCCACTATTGACTCCGTACGGAAACTTCCTCGGCCAGTTGATGCCGGCGTTCATCAAGGTCACTGACCCGCCCGGCCCGTTTTATGGCGAGCAGAGCGGCATGCCGGTTCCGCAGGATGCGCCCCAAGGCGCAACGCGTCCGGCATCGCGCCTCAAGGCCGACCCAGGCGAACTGTTGCTCGAGGTCCGTCAGCGTCTGCGGGAAAACGCCCCGGTTCCCAGGAGAGTCGCCCATCAGCGCAACGATCTGCTGGATAGCGTCGGTTTCAACGGGAGGGAACGGCCGCCGTCACGCGACGCGCTCCGGTATGGAGAAGACCCGAGGCGAACCGATGCGCAATCAGGGCCGGCGATTCACGACACGAAAAAGACGGACAACAGCGTCAGGATTCGTGAATGCGGGCAGCACGTGCTTGAAAGCACCACCGCCGACGGTGTGGTTCTGCGGTACGGGGCAGCCCGATCAGTCTGGCTGACACTTCAGGACCTCCGTATAGTGCGGCAGGCGGAACCCGCTGCCGGAAAGACAGCATCGACGCTGGGGACGTACATTCAGGGCACCGCGCATCTGGACGACGGCTATCTGTGTGTGATGGGCGAGCCCTCGACCAGGCAGCAGGCCATCAGCGTCACGTTTGCGCCGCGCGAACTCAACGACGGCGATCATCGGGGCCTTCGCGAATGGCAGGATGCCTTGGGTATCACGTTTTCCGACATCCCCCTCGGCACGGCCAGACTTGGCTACAACGCTGCTGACCATGAGATGCGGGAACCCGGTCAGTGGTGGGCGTCGTGCCATGTGCCGGCCACCAGCATGCAGGGCCTCATCGAAGCAATCGATGCTGCGCGGCTCACGGATGTCAGGCTCGCGCTGTCCCTGAAGGATCTTTATTCGATGACCACTCAAGTCGCAGAAGTGCCCGGCGACGCGTGCGTGTTTCTCAGGCCCGACAGTGTCAACGCAATGGATTTACCCGAAGTGGCGAGCGGATATGTGACGCACATGGCATTCGACCTCGCCAGGATCAGGCTTGGTCATCGTGAAGGAGACCCCTCTGGCAACGATGCTACGTCTTCCGGGCGTGATGGCCTTCAGGAACCGGGTGCGGTTCAGATGCTCGACAAGAAACTGGGAAGGCTTGCCGTCTGGGTGAAATGGCTTGCCGCACTTGTTGTCATGCTGGTTATTGCT
>DASVNP010000044.1:0-3678 GCA_036383775.1 Paraburkholderia sp.
TCTGCACCCGACGACAACGACTGCGCCAACGCATGCACGCTGATATCGAAGATCGGCTCATAGGCACTGGCGAGCTCGAAGCCGTCGAACTGCGCCAGCGCGACATCGCTGTGCACGCCGCTCCCCATCACCAGATGTTCGCCGAGAAATGGGTGATCGGCGGCGCGTGCAATCAGGTTGGGGATGGTCGGCGGACTCATGTAGGCAAATGGATGGCGATAAGTGCGCACTCGGCGCTCGGCAACGCGACTCGGTTGCCGCATCCATTGATGGTAGCAGTCCGCGCCGCGCGCACTTGAACAAAATGCTCATAACGTTATCGGCCGAACGCGTGTTGCTGCGGGCCGCTGCGGCTTTCGCGGCGAGCTTCCAGGGTATACGTTAATTTCACTATACGTAATTCGTTTTACTATACGTAAATTGCAGCGCGGCTGCGATGGCGGGCGTGTTTGTGTCTCCCCTGCGGGAAACGGCGTGGCTTCTGATCACCGACCCACTGACCGAGCGCGCGCCGCGACCGAGCAATCCAGTCAGGACGAGGGGACGACCCAATGAGCGCTAAACCGGCCGCAGCCGCCGCCAATGTGATCGAAGTCGAGCGCGTGCTCGGCGAAACGCATCACCCGGCATTCCAGTTGATGCTGCTCGCGCTATGCGGGCTGTGCCTCGTGATCGACGGCTTCGACGCACAAGCGATGGGCTACGTCGCGCCGAGCGTGATCGGCGAATGGCATGTCTCGAAGGCGGCGCTCGGGCCTGTGTTCAGCGCCAGTCTGTTCGGGATGCTGCTGGGCGCGTTGGGCTTGTCGGTGCTGGCCGACCGAATTGGCCGGCGCCCGGTATTGATTGGCGCGACGTTTTTCTTCGCGCTCTCGATGCTGGCCACGCCCTTCGTCACGACGATCCCCGCATTGATCACGCTGCGCTTCATCACCGGCCTCGGGCTCGGCTGCATCATGCCGAATGCGATGGCGCTCGTCGGCGAATTCTCGACCCCCGCGCATCGCGTCAAGCGCATGATGCTGGTGTCGTGCGGCTTCACGTTGGGCGCAGCTTTGGGTGGTTTCATCAGCGCCGCGCTGATCCCCGCGTACGGCTGGCGTGCGGTGTTCTGGGTGGGCGGCGCGGTGCCTTTGCTGCTCGCGTTCGCGATGCTGGCGGCATTGCCCGAGTCGCTGCAGTTTCTGGTCCTCAAAGGGCGCAGCGATCGCGCGTTGCGCTGGCTCGCGAAGTTCAATCCGGCGCTGCCGATCGACGCGAATACACGTATCGTTGTACGTGAGAAGGGCAACGGCGGCGCGCCCGTCGCCGAACTGTTCCGCGCGGGCCGTGGCCCGGTCACGCTGATTTTGTGGGCGATCAGCTTCATGAACCTGATCGATCTTTACTTCCTGTCGAACTGGCTGCCCACCGTGATGCGCGATGCCGGTTATTCGCCGAGCACGGCGGTGATTGTCGGCACGGTATTGCAGACGGGCGGCGTGGTGGGCACCTTGTTGCTGGGCTGGTTCATCGAGCGCTTTGGTTTTGTGCGCGTGCTGTTCGTGTGTTTCGCGGGCGCGGCGTTGGCGGTCGGCACCATCGGAACGGTTGCGCACGCGCTGCCGTGGCTATTACTTGTCGTATTCGCGGGCGGCTTCTGCGTGGTCGGCGGACAGCCGGCAGTCAACGCGCTGGCCGGCCATTTTTATCCGACCACGCTGCGTTCCACAGGAATCGGCTGGAGCCTCGGCATCGGCCGTATCGGCTCGGTGATCGGACCGCTGGTCGGCGGACAACTGATCGCGCTGAACTGGTCGAATGAATCGTTGTTTCATGCGGCTGCGGTACCGGTGCTGTGCTCCGCGTTGCTGGTGATCGCGCTGGCCGCTGCCACGCGGCAACGCGGCAGCCCATCCGAGCCGCGCACGGCCTGAGACACACGGCGCACGTCGACAGATCAAGTATCAACGGAGAACCTTGCATGGATACCTCAACCCGCACACCGAATACCGCTAGCTCGCGACTCGAAATCGAGCCGGGTTATCAGTCGGGCTTCGGGAACGAATTTGCTACGGAGGCTTTGCCGGGCGCGCTGCCCGAAGGCCGCAATTCGCCGCAACGCGCGGCTTATGGCTTGTACGCCGAGCAACTGTCGGGCACCGCGTTCACTGCGCCGCGTGGCCATAACCGCCGTTCGTGGCTATACCGGATTCGTCCGGCGGCGGTTCACAAGCCGTTCACGCTGCTGCCCTCGGAGCGGCTCGTCGCCAACTTCGCCGAGGTGCCGCCCACGCCGCCTAACCAGTTGCGCTGGGACGCATTGCCGATGCCCTCCGAGCCGACCGATTTCATCGACGGCTGGATAACGATGGCGGGCAATGGCTCGGCCGAAGCGATGAACGGCTGCGCGATCCACCTGTACGCGGCGAACCGCTCGATGAAGGATCGCTTCTTCTACAGTGCCGACGGCGAATTGCTGATCGTGCCGCAAGAAGGCCGCCTGCATATCGCCACCGAAATGGGCCGACTCGATGTCGAGCCGTTCGAGATCGTGGTGATCCCGCGCGGCGTACGCTTCGCGGTGAGCCTGCCGGACGGCAACGCGCGCGGCTATATCTGCGAGAACTTCGGCGCGCTGCTGCGTCTGCCGGACCTCGGCCCGATCGGCTCGAACGGCCTCGCCAATCCGCGCGATTTCCTCACGCCGCATGCAGCTTACGAAGACCGCGAAGGCGACTTCGAACTCGTCGCCAAGATGAACGGCAACCTGTGGCGCGCGGACATCGGCCATTCACCGCTCGACGTGGTGGCTTGGCACGGCAATTACGCGCCATACAAATACGATCTGCGCCGCTTCAACACGATCGGTTCGATCAGCTTCGACCATCCGGACCCGTCGATCTTTCTCGTGCTGCATTCGCAAAGCGATACGCCGGGCGTCGACACGATCGACTTCGTGATCTTCCCCCCGCGCTGGCTCGCAGCCGAAGATACGTTCCGGCCGCCCTGGTTCCATCGCAACGTCGCGAGCGAATTCATGGGCCTCGTGCATGGCGTGTACGACGCGAAGGCCGAGGGCTTCGTGCCGGGTGGCGCGAGTCTGCATAACTGCATGTCGGGTCATGGGCCGGACGCGGACACCTTCGAGAAAGCGTCGCATGGCGATACGTCCACGCCGAAGAAAGTCGGCGACACGATGGCCTTCATGTTCGAAACGCGCACGCTGATCAAGCCGACCCGTTTCGCGCTCGAAACCGCGCAACTGCAGGCGCATTACTACGAGTGCTGGCAAGGTCTCAAGAAACATTTCAACCCGGAGCAACGATGAGCGCATTGAGCGATCTTCAGGCGACGCTCGATCCGTCGCGTAAGAGCTGGGTCGAGTCGGCCAACGATTCGACCAACGATTTTTCGATCCAGAACCTGCCGTTCGGTATTTTCAGCGATAGGAACAACGACGCGCGCCGCGTGGGTGTCGCGATTGGCGATGAGATCGTCGATCTGAGCGTGCTCAAGTCAGCCGGCTTGCTCACGCTACCGGCTGCCTCGGCCGGCCAATCCATTGCGACGAAAGATCGGGCCTTCGAGCAGGACAGCCTCAACGATTTCATCTCGCTTGGCCGCGATGTATGGCGCAGTGTGCGCATCCAGTTGAGCAATCTGCTGGCGCGGGACACCGCGATCTTGCGCGATGAC
>DASVNP010000045.1:0-6351 GCA_036383775.1 Paraburkholderia sp.
ACGTGACGGCAATCGGCAAAGCGGCGAGCGACGAGGTAAGCCGGCGCGTGACGACCCTCGGCATCGAGTGCGACCTGAACCGCGACGGCTACTTCTTTGCCGTGCATGATCCGGCGAAACTCGAACAGGCGGAGGCCCAGGTGCGAACCCTGCGGGAAGCCGGGGCGAGTGCCGAACTACTGGATGGCCCGGCGTTGTCGCAGCGATTGGGGACGTCTTTCTACCAGACCGGAATATGGTGCGGCGGCGGTAACGGCCTGCTGCAACCGGCCAGGTACGCCAAAGGGTTGCGGGACACGTTGCCCGGGAATGTATGGCTCCGTGAGAACACGGAGATCGTCAGCCTGGAGCGGATGCATGGCGGCAAGATTCGCGCGTGCACGCACGACGGGGACATCGAAGCCGGGCGGGTCATCATTTGTGTTGGTGCCTTTCTGCCAAGAGTCGGGGTGAGAGACCGCGCGGTGTTCCCGCTCGAGCTGAGTGCATCGCTCACCCGGCCGCTGAACGAAGAGGAGCAGGCCCGGCTGGGAAGCGCGGCCTCGTGGGGCGTGCTGTCGACCCGGGTTGCCGGCGCCACGGTGCGTCTGACTCCCGACCAGCGCCTCATGATTCGCAACACGGTGGAGTATCGCCATCGAGATCTCGCGGGTCGCTCGCTCGAAATTCGGCGGGGCCGTCACCTGCGGGGATTGCAGCGCCGGTTCTCGTGGGTCACCAGCGAACACCTGCAATTCACCTGGACCGGCCACCTGAGCGCGACACGATCCGGGGAGCCGCGGTTCGCGAAGCTCGAACGCGGCATCTATGCCGCTGCCGGATGCAATGGTTCCGGCGTGGCGCGCGGCACCCTGTGGGGACGACTGCTGGCAGAAATGGCGTCGGGAGGCCAGTCGGCGTTGCTGACGGCCGTCCTCGACCACGCCAGGCCAGGCTGGGTACCCCCGAGCCCGTTCTTCGATATCGGTGCTGCAATCCGTTTGCAGTACGAAGCGCATCGCGCTAAAACCGAATCCTGAGCGCAACGGTTGTCTCGTACGAACCCCTTTCTCTACCCCCGTAACCTGCCCCAAAAAAGGACAGCATGATGAGCCTTTCCCACTCTGGACCTCGATTCAGGCGAGCGGTCTTCGCGAGCCTCTTCATGACGGCTACCGTGGCCGCATGGACGGCGCCGCTCGCTCGCGCGGCGGATGCCGAGCTGAATGTGTACAACTGGTCGGACTACATTGCGAAAGACACGATCCCGAACTTCGAGAAGCAGACCGGCGTTCACGTTCGATACGACAACTATGACAGCAACGACACATTGCAGGCGAAATTGCTCACTGGCAACTCCGGCTACGATATCGTCGTGCCGACGTCGAACTACATGGGCGCGCAGATCCAGGCCGGCGTGTATCAGAAGCTCGACAAGTCGAAGCTGCCGAACCTGAAGAATCTGAGCCCGACGCTGATGCAGATGGTCGCGGGCGCCGACCCGGGCAATCAGTACGGCGTGCCTTGGGCGTTTGCGGTAATCGGTATCGGCTACAACGCGCAGGCGGTGCAGAAGGCGCTCGGTGCAAACGCGCCCGTCGACAGCTGGGCACTGGTGTTCGATCCTGCGAATCTCGCGAAGCTCAAAGGCTGCGGCGTTTCTTTCCTCGACGAATCGATCGACGTCTTCGCGGCGGCGCTGCAATACATGCACAAGGATCCGAACAGCACGAATCCGGCCGATTATCAGGCCGCATTTGAAATGCTGAAGAAAGTCCGGCCCTACGTGACCGAGTTCAACTCGTCCGGCTACATCAACGATCTCGCCAACAATGACGTTTGCGTCTCCATCGGTTTTGCCGGCGATGTCGGCATCGCGCATCGGCGCAGTGTGGATGCGAAACGTCCGTATGACATCAGATTCTCGAACGTCAAGGAGGGCGGCCTGGTGGCCTTTGACATGATGGCGATTCCGAAAGACGCGCCGCATCCGGAGGCGGCGCTCCAGTGGATCAACTACATCGAGGATCCGAAGGTGAATGCCGCAATCACCAACGAAGTGTATTACCCGACCGCAAACGTGCCGGCGCGCAAATTCGTGACACCTACGATCGCGCAGGATCTGTCAGTCTATCCGCCGGACGATGTGTTCAAGAAAATGACGTTGATGAAACCGAAGCCTGTCGAGATTATTCGGCTCGAAAACCGGCTGTGGACGCAACTGAAGACCGTCCATTGATAGCGGGAAATTCCGGGGTGCAGCTGGACCCAATAGGCTGTCCGTTCGATGGGTGCAGCGCGGCTTTCGAACCGTGATGGCTTCTGTGAGTCGGACGATGTGCGGCGCGAATAGCCTAGGCGAGCGGCGACATCCTCGAAGACCTTCACTTTCGGGCGATCTTCGGGGGACATCGAGCACGGTTAGCGGCTTGCGCTCAGTTCCTGCTGTCGCCGCGCTCGCGCGTCTTCCTCAAGACGTGTCTCTTCGAGTTCCAGTAGCACGCCATCGAGGTCCACAGGTCGCGTGTCGACTTCGATGCGACCAGTCAGTTCGGCATCGACATGCAGCCGCCCTGCTTCGAAGAGCGCCCAGATCTCCGTGCCATAACTCGTGGTGAGTATTTGCGGTGCAAACCGTCCGAAGTACGCGGTCAGGTTGTCGACGTCTCGCTTGAGCATCGAGGCGGCTTCGTTGTTGCCGGCTGCGTCGACAGCCTGTGGCAGATCAATGATCACCGGCCCATCCGCTGCCAGCAGGATGTTGTATTCCGACAGGTCGCCGTGAATTACGCCCGCGCAGAGCATGCGGACAACCTGGTTCAGCAGCAGCGCGTGCAGTTCGAGGGCGCGGGCTTCGGTCAGATCGACGTCGTTGAGCCGTGGTGCGACGTCACCCGCCTCGTCGATCACCAGCTCCATCAGCAACACGCCGTCAGTACAAATATAGGGTTGCGGCACGCGCACACCTGCGTTGGCGAGCCGGAACAGCGCGTCCACTTCAGCGTTCTGCCATGACGCTTCCTGCATCTGACGGCCGTAGCGCGTACCTTTTTCCATCGCCCGCGCCTGCCGGCTGTTCTTGACCTTGCGACCGTCCCGATAAGACGCGGCTTGCCGAAAACTGCGCTGCTTCGCGTCCTTGTAGACCTTGGCGCAACGCGTCGATTCGCCGCAACGCACGACGTAGACTGTTGCCTCCTTGCCGCTCATCAACTGGCCGATGACCTCGTCGATAAGTCCTTCTTCGAGAAGCGGTGCAAGTCGTTTGGGTATTTTCATAAGATCGTCGGCGGCAGCTCGAGGAACATGCATTCCACGCGCGTGGATGGTGAATGGCCCGCTGGGGTATGCGCGACCAACAAACCGATGAATCGAGCAGCCGGTGCTGGCGGCCGTAAGCTTGCTGCATGGGAGATGGATGGAGTCATGCCGGATTATAAGGGTGGCCGAGAACCGGCATCGCGGCATCCGGGTCGTCGCACTGTGTCCTGGCGCGTCGCAAACGGCTTTTTTCGATGTTGTTGGCGCGAAGGAGGCTGCGGTCGGCGTGCCGATGCCGGTCGTCCACGCACGCTCGGATTTGCACATGGTAGCCGCTCGACGTTGCGATCCGCAGATCGTCTTCGGTGGGTAACCCAACGCAACAGAGATCGCTGGTTATCTGTAAGTGCAAACCACGGCGCCTCCGACCGCAATGTATTTTTCTCCTGTGCAATAATCTCCACTCCCATGTGACTGGCGCATACAGATAGAGCACTATCGGGGAGCATGGGGTCGCTAGCCGCCGCGCGCCTGGGCATTACCTACTATCTCTGGAGATGGGTTATGCCTGATTTTGCACATTTGCTCATGTTCGCTCTTGTGGCCTTGGGAATGGTTTTGACGCCGGGGCCGAACATGATCTATCTAGTTTCCCGCTCAATTTGCCAAGGTAGACGCGCAGGCCTCATTTCGTTGGGAGGCGTTGCGCTTGGCTTTGTGTTCTATATGCTCTGCGCGGCATTCGGTATCACGGCTTTCATATTCGCGGTCCCGTACGCATATGACGCGCTTCGCTTCGGCGGCGCTTTGTATCTTCTATATCTCGCCTGGCAGGCCGTCAAACCGGGCGGACGGTCCGCGTTTGCAGTGCGCGACTTACCGGTCGATACTCCGCGAAAGCTCTTTAGCATGGGATTTATCACTAACCTGGCGAATCCCAAAATCGCCATCATGTATCTGTCTCTGCTTCCTCAGTTTATTACGCCAGGACATGGCAGTGTTCTTACCCAATCGTTGGCGCTCGGCGGCGTTCAGATTTCCATCAGCCTCGCTGTGAATGCGCTGATCGCCGTGATGGCCGGATCAATATCGACCTTCCTATCGGGACGCCCCCTTTGGCTATTGGTACAGCGCTGGATGATGGGAAGCGTCCTCACAGGCCTGGCGGTGCGGATGGCATACGAATCCAGGAAATAACGATTAGGTTCGCCGACCGTTTGAGGGCGATGGATGGTCATGGAAGCAGCCGCGTGCCGTTCGCCAATTTGGCAACGCTGAGTGGACGCGGCGGCCGTCTTCGGCAATTGTCAGCAATCCAGCCACAGGCACGAAGGAATCAAACTGGCCGCACCGAGACGTTGCCGCATCGTGGTAGTTCGGCCAGCACGAACACTCGGGCGGTCTCGTCCCTGCTTACGACACATCTACCTCGCATGATTCGCGCGTTGCCCACCGCGCGAATCATGCCTGCTTTAGTCGGGCCTGGCATCCTCTGGCTTGTGGCCCTTGGCATCAGCAAAGCGGCTTTGTACCGCGACGAGTTGGTCATCGGTGGTTGCCACTAGCCACAACCGTGCGTGCTCCGCGATTTGGCGGTTGTGGTCCTTCAGCGGGCCCATTGCCGCAGCGGACTTCCAGACCACGGGGCCAATTCGGCTGCTCCTGCCCGACGGCGCACCCACCAGCAGGCAATATGGCCCGAGAGGAAGCGAGACAAACGGAAGGGCCGGACTAGCGCGCACGCGCCAGTCGATGAACGGCGCCTCGCTAATGAGCAAGGGCATAGGTAGGCCGTAAAGCACACTGAAATCGTACAGCGCCAATTGCTCGCGCATGCCGGTGTAGATACGCCGGATATCGTCGACAACCGCAGCGCGGATTTCATCCTCGAACATGGGTTCCTGTGCATAGCGCGCGAAGGCTTCCTGGGCACTCAACTGATATGCGCTGAACAGGCCGAGTTCCATGCAGTCCCGCGCAGCGCGCTGGACCTCCACGATAGTGCCGGCGTCCTCGGGCTTACCTAACTGCGCTGCCCTCAAAAACCGGGCAAGCCCCGCCTCCTGGATCGCAGGACCATCCACCGACGCATCGTCGTTAGCATCCTTGTCTAGCGGCACGTAAATGTATTCTTCGGCCGCGAAGCGCGACTTCTTCCCTTCGTCAAACTTGATTTCGCCATCGGTGCAGTCCAGATATCGAGTGCCGATTCGGCCATGCTCCCAAACCCAATTTTTCAGGAGCGGACGTAGCGGATGCAGCCGGTCGTGATTAGTCATTGGAGTCTCCAGGTGGCCCAGTATAGATCCACGTGACGGCTTGCTCTATTGGGGGAGGGGGCGGGCCTTAAATCTCACTGGTGGGTCGGCCTTCTCGAATCAGGCTAGGGTTATTGCTGGCTAGTCACAGACTGGCCATCGGCCACCCTCGACCCTGAGCGGTCGGTCGCCGGCCAATATCGAATGTTCCTTCATTCGCCGACAACTGACCATCAACTGAAGTCTCCTCAGAGCTTGGACTGCCGACACGTCTGCCCAGACAGACTGCGGAACATGGCGGCGATGCCACGTTTCATCCAACAGCATTGATAACACCTGAACATCAATGCTTAAAAAAAATGCACTTATCGCGTAGGTCCTTTTGCGTGAGTATCTGTACTCAAGATTCCAGCGACATTGGAACGAAAGTAAAACGCATCGGAGACACAACTATGCACAACGTACTGCGCAACTTGCGCGGCTAACGCGCTGCAAGACATTCCTGCGATGCGCCTTGTTGGGCCGTGCAGTTTCGCGGTCCAGCCGATTCAGGCATCGAACAACATAAAGCACGGCAGAGCCCCTCCAACGCGAACCCCAATGGCGTTACGGCGGCGTTTCACACCTATCGCTTACGACCGAAGCGCGTCAGCGTCCATTCGACACCGCCGATCGGCCTGTTTCTTTTCTATCGCAATGACCTTGAGGAGAAAATTCCATGCAAATCACCGGTATGTTGCACGGCGCACGCCTGTTGCAATTCGTCGGATTCCCGGCGAGTGAG
This sequence comes from Paraburkholderia sp., assembly GCA_036383775.1. Classification (GTDB taxonomy): domain Bacteria; phylum Pseudomonadota; class Gammaproteobacteria; order Burkholderiales; family Burkholderiaceae; genus Paraburkholderia. The sequence continues at coordinate 6,283 of DASVNP010000045.1, forward strand.
ATCCTCGGCCCCAGCGCCAGCGAGGAGGAAATCAAGACCTTGATCGACCGTCATCGCCAGATATTCATC
>DASVNP010000046.1:0-54644 GCA_036383775.1 Paraburkholderia sp.
CCCTGAGACGGTGTTCGGGCTCGACGGCTGGCGTGTCGTGGTGCTGGCCGGCTCGGTGGGCGCGATCATCGTCTGGTTCATCCGCCGTGCGGTGCCGGAAAGCCCAAGGTGGCTGGCTGCACAGGGAAACATCGAAAAGAGCGAGCAGATCGTGAGCCGGATCGAGACGATCGTCGAGCGCCAATCGGGCGCGAGCCTGCCGCCTCCCGTGCCGGCATACGAGCAGCCCGCACTCCGGCGCGCGGCCCTGGCGGAGTTATGGCGCGCGCCTTATCGCTCCCGTCTTCTCATGCTGATTGTCTTCAACTTTTGCCAGGCAATCGGTTACTACGGATTCGCGAACTGGGTGCCGACGCTGCTGATCGGTCAGGGCATCACTGTCACAAAGAGCCTCCTGTACTCATTCATCATCGCCTTCGCCATGCCGGCCGGACCGTTGCTCGCAATGCTCTACGCGGACAGGATCCAGCGCAAGCATCTGATTGTCGGCGGAGCCCTGGCGGTGATCGTCTGCGGACTCGCCTTCGGGCAGATGAAGGAAGTGGTGCCGCTCATCATTCTCGGCGTGATGATCAGCCTTGCGGGGCAGACGGTTTCCGTGTCGTTTCACGCATACCAGTGCGAGCTTTTTCCGACCGAAGTCCGGGCCCGTGCGAGTGGCATCGCGTATTCAGCCAGTCGCATCGGAGCCATGATGTCGGGCTTCATTATCGCGTCGCTTCTGAAGGACTTCGGTGTGCCTGGCGTCTTCACCGGGATCACGGTCTTCATGATCCTCGTGGCATTGATCATCGGCGTGTTTGGTCCGAGGACCAACGGTGTACGGCTCGAAGAGCTCAATCGCTAAGGGAGTTAATTATTCCCGGGGCGATGAAAGCGGCTACGCCCCTTGACGCAGCGCATTAGCTACGACGACGAACGCGGGAGTCGGCTGGCGGCGACTGGGATAGTACAGATGAAAGCCAGAAAACGACGGACACCAGTCGGACAGCACACGCAATAGCTCCCCGCTTTCAAGCTGCGACAAGACCCGTTGTTCTGGAACGAAGGCGAGGCCGACGCCGGCAAGCGCGGCTTTCGTGGCCATCGTCGCGGTGTTGAAGACTAGTTGCCCTTCGACGCGGACGTTTAATTCGTGTCCCCCTTTCTTGAACTCCCACGCGTAAATGCCACCGGCCGTGGGCAGCCGGATGTTGATGCAGTTATGCGCCGTCAAGTCTTGCGGAGTCTTCGGCTTTGGATGAGTGGCGAAATAGCCGGGTGCGCCGACAACGGCCATGCGCACGTCGGGGCTGATGCGAACGGCAACCATGTCCTTGGCAACCTGCTCGCCGAGCCGCACGCCTGCATCGAGCCGCTGTTCGACGATGTCCGTGAGTCCGTTGTCGATGACGATTTCGATCGTGATGTCCGGATAGTCGGGCAGAAGCCGTTCGATCACCGGCCACAGCACCAGTTCCGCCGAGTGCTCGCCGGCGGCAATGCGCACAGTGCCCGCCGGCGTATCGCGCAAAGCGGTGAGCGCACTGAGCTCGGCCTCGATCTCATCGAGCCGGGGGCCGACCGACTGGATCAGCCGTTCGCCCGCTTCCGTGGGCGAGATATTGCGTGTTGTCCTCGCCAGAAGGCGGAGTCCGAGCCGCGCCTCCAGATTGCGCACCGTCTGGCTCAGCGCTGACTGGGACACCCCAAGCTTCGCGGCTGCCTTGGTGAAGCTGCCTTCGCGCGCGACGGAAAGAAATGCCGTGATATCGGATAGATCGGAACGTGCCATTTATAAGTCCACCTTCTAACTTCAAGAAGATTTTAGCTCTTTATCGCAGAAAGCGGCGTTGCTACATTGAACTCCTGGCAACCATTGCAAGGAACACTCATGTGGATCACCCGATGCGGCGCGCAACCCTCCGCGCCTGGTCCGGCTGACTACTTCACCGGGACGGTCAGGATCGACACGCCATTTGCGGGCGAGGAGCCCGCCCGGATTGGTGGGGCAACCGTGACATTCGAACCGGGGGCACGGACGGCATGGCATACGCACCCGCTCGGTCAGACGCTGATCGTGACCGCGGGCCGCGGTTGGGTACAGCGCGATGGTGGACCGGTCGAGGAAATCAGCTCGGGTGACGTCGTCTGGATCGCGCCCGGGGAGAAGCACTGGCACGGTGCGACCGCCACCACGGCGATGACGCATATTGCCATTGCTGAAAAGCTGAACGGCAGTCCGGTCAACTGGATGGAGAAGGTCGCGGACGAGCAGTACCAGGGCCGCGTGACAGTAAGCGGTCAAGGAGTCAGATGATGGAAAAACGTATTCTTGGAAAGAGCGGACTGGAAGTCTCCGCAATCGGCCTCGGCTGCATGGGGCTGAGCTTTGGCTATGGGCCGGCAACGGAGCGGGCCGACGCGATCAAACTGATCCGGTCCGCCTTCGAGCAAGGCGTGACCTTCTTCGACACCGCCGAAGCGTACGCGCAGGGCGCGAATGAGGAATTGCTGGGCGAGGCGCTTGCGCCGTTCCGCGATCAGGTTGTGGTCGCGACCAAGTTCGGTTTCGAAGGCGGCGACGTTCAGAAGGGCGTCAACAGCAAGCCGGCCAACATTCGCGCCGTCACGGACGCCGCGCTCAAACGTCTGCGCACGGATCGCATCGATCTGCTTTATCAGCATCGCGTCGATCCTGATGTGCCGATGGAGGATGTCGCCGGCACGGTCAAAGACCTGATTCAGCAGGGCAAGGTCAAGCATTTCGGCATGTCGGAAGCGGGTGCTGAGTCGATTCGCCGTGCGCATGCGGTGCAACCGGTCGCGGCGCTGCAAAGCGAATATTCCTTGTGGTGGCGTGAACCGGAGAAAGAGATCCTGCCGCTGCTCGAAGAACTCGGCATCGGCTTCGTGCCGTTCAGCCCGCTCGGCAAGGGATTTCTGACCGGCGCGATCGACGCAAGCACCGGCTTCGACAAATCAGACTTCCGCAATGTCGTGCCGCGCTTCTCTGAAGAGAACCGCAAGACCAATCAGGCGCTGGTCGACGTGCTCAAGCAGATTGCCGCTGGTCTGAACGCGACACCGGCGCAAGTCGCGCTCGCGTGGCTGCTTGCGCAAAAGCCGTGGATCGCGCCGATTCCCGGCACGACGAAGCTGCATCGACTGAAGGAAAACGTCGGCGGTGCGGCTATTGAGCTGACGCCCGCCAACCTGAGCGACATCGATGCGCAGCTTGCGAACATCCAGGTGCAAGGCGAGCGCTACCCCGCTCATTTGCAGGCGCGCGTCGGCAAGTAACCGCCTCACGTGACTCCGCGCGCGCGTTGGCGTGCTGGCAGAGTATCCCGGCGGCTGACCTGCTGGGTGCGGAAACAGAAAAATTAAGAACGTTTCACCCCGCCCAAAGGACCCGGGACCTTGACTGCGCATACACTCGGCTGAACTTACAGCGGAGTTCGCAATGAGTGAAATTCTCAACGTCAAGGTTCCGGACGGGTCCTTTTCAGCTTACGTGGCGCGTCCCAGCCACGAGCCGGCCCCTGCCGTCGTCGTGCTCCAGGAATCGTCTCGACCTTGTCTGGCGAACCGCCGTTGGACCCACCCGCAATCGCGTGTCGGAGGTTGAAATTGCACATTCAATGGCTTGATCGGCAGAACTGGACACTCCACTGTTGATTGATCAGGAGGGTAAGGTGCATAACGAGGGTCTCTTGAAACAAGGCATCGAAACGCGTCGGGATGAAAGACGCTTCAGGCAGGAAGCGTCCTTCTCGCCGTTCGACACAATGGATGCGAGGACGGACGGTGGCCACGCCTTCGTGTGGGATCACGTGATCAACGCGCTCAAGACCTGTCGCGATGAAGGTCAGGGCGAAGCGTACCTCGCGCCGCCGGCACGTTGCATGGAAAAGTATGCGCCGTCGCGGCACACGCGGATTGACGTCATGGAGCGTCTGTCTGAAAGCTCGGTCGCGGTGCTGTGGCGGGATGCTACACGCGGCCGCTACGGCGATCAGGTCTGGATTGTCTGCCGTGCCCGCACCAAGGGACGTTGCGCGTTGAGCGGCGCGGTCATCCGCCGAGGTGATCTGGTCTACAAACCGAGGGTGCGTAGCGCGGCACCCTCCAACGCCGCCGCGATGATTCTGGCTTCGGTGGTTTCCGGAATGCCCGCATTGCCTGTCGAGGCCGATTGACGCTCCGTCGACCGGTTTCCACCGGTTGTCAGCGGTTGCGACGAGATAGCGATTCAAAGCCTTATCAAGCCGGAAGGGTTGCGACGCCAGTATTTATCCCGTGGTAAACAACGCTAATCCTGCTGTCGTGCTTCCGATGATATTGAGCGACTGCCTGGGACGATCAGAAAGTGCGCGATGCACTGGCATCACCTCTCCATGCAACGCTGCTTTGCGTAACGATCCAGACCCGCAAGTTCGCGCAGACAGAAAAACCGCGCCGCGTGAATCAACGTCACACGCGTTAAATTACGCTGTGCCGTTCGTCAATTCGGAGATGAAATCGATAAACGCGTTGACTCTTCGGGAGCCTCGCTGATTAGGCAAATACACGGCGCTCACGACAGATCGGGCATCGTTCGGGGCTATGTCGAAGTTCGAAAGTAGCCGGGTGAGGGTGCCGGCCTGAACATCGGCGGCGACCAGCCAGTCCGGAAGCAGCGCAATCCCCGCGCCGTCTATCGCTGCCTCGCGTAATACCTCGGAGCTGTTGGCCTTCAGCCGGCCGGTGACCATGACGCGCGTTTCTTCCTGCTGACGGCTGAAGGTCCAGACCTGAGCTTCGGCAGCGTAGGTGAACCGAAGGCACTCATGGTCCGTCAATGCGGCGGGAGAGTCCGGATAACCCGCCCGGTCGAGGTATTCACCACTCGCGACCAGAAAACGCGCAAACACCCCAATGCGTCTGCTGACGACATCCGCGGTGGGCGCGACCTCACCCAGGCGAATCGCGACATCGATTCGATCGGTCACCAGATCGACGAGAGAATCGCTAAGCCGCACATCCAGGTCCAGCTTGGGGTACTTGCGCAAGAACGCGGCGAGGGAGGGGGCAATCTTCCGGGAACCGAACGCGACGGGAACGGAAACGCGCAAAGGCCCCGACGCTTCTCCGCTTCGGTCCGAAACCGACGCGTCCGCGTCGGCCATGTCTTCCAGCAGCTTCTTTGCCTTGGCGTAGTACGTCGTTCCCGCGTCCGATAGCGTCACCTGGCGGGTGGTTCGGTTGAGCAGTACCGTACCCAGTTCTTTCTCGAGCGAATCCACCGAGCGTGTGACGGAAGACGTGACCAAATCGAGGCGTCGCGCCGCGCTCGAAAATCCACCTGTCTCCGCCACTTCTACGAACGCTCGCAGGGCTAACAGCTTGTCCATAGCTTCCTTAATGACGACTGGTAAAAGAACGGCCGGTCATTGTGTGACCGGCCGTTCTTTGCTGGCGTAAAACCCTTATCGTCTATTGAAAATCACTTGAGGTCGAAGCGATCGAGGTTCATCACCTTGTTCCAGACTGCCACGAAGTCACGGACAAATTTCTCCTGAGCGTCCGACTCTGCATAAACTTCAGCGAGAGCGCGAAGCTGGGAGTTCGAGCCGAAGACAAGATCGACACGTGTGCCGGTCCACTTGACAGCGCCCGTTTTGCGATCGCGTCCTTCGAAGACGTCCTTGGCGTCGGATACCGGCTTCCACTCCGTGCTCATGTCGAGCAGGTTCGTGAAGAAGTCGTTGGTCAACGCTTCCGGCCGCGCCGTAAAGACACCGTGACTGGTCTGCCCGAAGTTGGTGTTCAGCACGCGCATGCCGCCTATGAGCACGGTCAACTCCGGCGCGGTCAGCGTCAGCAATTGCGCCCGATCGATCAGCAACGCCTCGGCCGCTACCGGGTATTTGCCCTTTTCGTAGTTGCGGAAACCGTCTGCGATCGGTTCGAGCACCGCCACGGAGACCACATCGGTTTGCTCTTGCGAGGCATCCATACGTCCCGGTGTGAACGGAACCGTCACCGTGTGTCCGGCATTTTTCGCCGCTTGCTCGACGCCTGCACAACCGGCCAATACGATAAGGTCGGCGAGTGAGACCTGCTTGCCGCCCGACTGAGCGCTGTTGAACCCCTTCTGGATACCCTCGAGGGTCTCGAGCACTTTCGCCAGTTGCGCGGGCTGGTTGACTTCCCAATCCTTTTGCGGCGCGAGGCGAATGCGCGCACCGTTGGCGCCGCCACGCTTGTCGGATCCGCGGAAGGTCGATGCGGACGCCCAGGCGGTCGACACCAGCTGCGAGACGGACAGCCCCGAAGCGAGGATCTTGGCTTTGAGCGCGGCAACGTCCTGCTCATTGACCAGTGGATGATTCACCGCGGGAATCGGGTCTTGCCAGAGCAGTTCTTCCGCCGGAACTTCGGGGCCAAGATAGCGTGCGCGCGGTCCCATATCGCGATGCGTGAGCTTGAACCACGCCCGGGAATACGCCTCGGCAAACTCATCCGGGTTCTCGTAGAAGCGCCGGGAAATTTTCTCGTATGCCGGGTCGAATCGCAGGGCGAGGTCGGTGGTCAGCATGGAGGGCGCGCGGCGCTTGGACGGGTCATGCGGATCCGGCACCGTGTCCGCGCCGGCATCACCCTTCGGCTTCCATTGATGCGCGCCGGCCGGGCTCTTCGTCAGTTCCCATTCGTAGCCGAACAGGTTCGTGAAGAAGCCATTGCTCCACTTGGTAGGCGTGGTGGTCCAGATCACTTCCAGGCCGCTGGTGATAGCGTCTCCGCCCTTGCCGGTAGCGTAGCTGCTCTTCCAGCCGAGGCCTTGCTCCTCGATGCCGGCCGCTTCCGGCTCGCGGCCGACGAGGGCTGCATCACCGGCGCCGTGCGTCTTGCCGACCGTATGGCCGCCCGCGATGAGCGCGACGGTTTCTTCGTCGTTCATCGCCATGCGCGCGAAGGTTTCGCGGATATCCCGTGCGGCAGCCAGCGGGTCCGGGTTGCCGTTCGGGCCTTCCGGGTTGACGTAAATCAGGCCCATCTGAACGGCGCCGAGCGGGTTTTCGAGGTCACGATCGCCGGTATAGCGTTTGTCGCCCAGCCACGTGGTTTCGGTACCCCAGTAGACGTCCTGGTCCGGCTCCCAGACATCCTGACGCCCGCCGCCGAAGCCGAAGACCTTGAAGCCCATCGACTCCAGAGCGACGTTGCCCGTGAGAATGATGAGGTCGGCCCATGAAATCTTCCGGCCATATTTCTGCTTGATCGGCCAGATCAGCCGGCGTGCCTTGTCGAGGTTGCCGTTGTCGGGCCAGCTGTTGAGCGGGGCGAAGCGCTGCTGGCCCGCACCGGCGCCGCCGCGGCCGTCGCCGATGCGATACGTGCCGGCGGCGTGCCATGCCATACGAATAAATAACGGTCCGTAATGGCCAAAGTCCGCCGGCCACCAGTCCTGTGAGGTCGTCATCAGTGCCCGCAGGTCATTCTTGACGGCCGCGAGATCAAGGCTCTTGAACTCTTTGGCGTAGTCGAAGTCTTCGCCCATGGGGTCGGACAGCGACGAGTGCTGGTGGAGGATGTTCAGCTTGAGCTGATTGGGCCACCAGTCCTGGTTCGCCGGGCCGCTTCCCGCGGCGTGGTTGAAAGGACACTTTGATTCGGTCGTCATGTGTAGTTCTCCTAGGAGGGTTGCACTTGATGACGTGGCCCGTTTGGAGTCCGGGCGCCGCCTTTTAATACTATTGCGTTTCAACCGAGGGCGGAAATGAGCTCGCCCTGCCATTTCACATACTGGTGCTTCCTAACCCGAACGACGCGGCCAGCTCCGGCCCTTTCGCCAGCAAACGGCTGACTGCCTCGCGGCGATTCGCTGCCCACAATGACAGTACTTCCTTGACGTGCAGTTCAGTATGAACCGATAGGGCTTCGGCCAACGCAACTGCGTCATCCGCCGCTTTCGACGTGCCCGATGCCGTATGGGGGCGCACCGTGCAGGCAGCGTCCCCAATCAACGCGACTCGTCCGACGGAAAAGTCAGGGCTTAGCGCGTCGAATATCGATTGAAAGAACGGCGCCCGCGTCTCGCGCACAAGTTGCTGCAATACAGCAGGAAGATGCCGGCTTGCCAGTTCGCACAGTTCCTCGAAAGACGCGGCGGATAGCTGGCCGGGGCTGATCGACGAGTGATGCCGATGCCCCTGGGCGTCCGTTAGGTGTCTGTGCAGTGCAGCAACATCGGCTTCGTTCCGATACCAAAGCCAGTTGAAACGCCTTTTACCCGGCTCCAATGCGCCGTCGAGGCCGGGAATCAGAAATGCCATAAACATATGTCCGGGATCCTGGAACATCGTGAAGTTATTCACGAGCTCTTCGACTTCGCGCGGCGAGAAGAGGGATTCATCCACAATGCCACGCCAGGCGACGTATCCCGCGAAACGCGATTCATAGTCGGGGAAGAGCCTCGCCCGCGTGCGGGAGCCGATGCCGTCCGCCGCAAGGAGAACGTCCGCGCTGATGCGTTCTCCACCTTCGAGCTCGATCTCGATTGCGTCGTCATGCTCTGTAAAGCCGACCACTTCCCGTCCGTACGAGATCCTGTGTTTCGGCAGCATGGCGCAGAGCGACCGATAGACGGTATCCCACGAGGAAAACGGCAGTTTCTCGGGCTCCTCCGTCAGCACGTCGCCATTGATGTCTATACGTCTGCGCATGACCGTTGGCACGCTGATCATTTTCTGCGTGTATTGGCCATGCTGTTCGAGGAATTTCATCATGTGGCGCAGCACGGCCACGCCACCGCCTTTGCCGCGCAGCGGGACCTCGGAGCGTTCGTACACGTGCACGTCGTGTCCGATGCAACCGAGCGTGAGTGCGCTCGACAGCCCCGCGATTGATCCACCAGCGATGACAATTTTCATGGGCTAAGGGATGTGAAAGATACGGGGTCCCCACACACGGGATCCAATTCGGCGAAGCTAGTATGGCGCATTCGCGATTCTTCTGCTTTTCATGGTGCGGCGAATTGGCCATGGTCCACGGATAGCAACGCCGGGCAAATATGCTATCGCAAGTTTGCAGAACAAACAGCCATGGTAGCCGTCAACGAGTCCGCAATCGATCAGATGCGCCACCTTTAAGAACGTTTAAGTCCGCCGTCAGGACTTTTAGTGCCTTATCCCCCTAATCTGCTGTTAGTCATGATGCCGCGCCGGTCCGGGACCGGCGCGGTTCGTCGTGGACGCGAACAAAAATGGCAAGGTCGCCGTGAACGATAGGGGAACAACAATGAGTAATGGAACAGATAAGGAAATCTCTTCTGCGTCGCGACGCAACATGCTGATGGCCGGAGCCGGCGCGGTTGCGGCAGCGGTCGTCCCAGCGGTTTCCATCGCCGCGGGCACCGCATCGGGCGGCAAAACCACCAATCATCTTGCACATACAGGAGCACGATCCATGAACTACGTCACCACCAGGGACGGCGCGCAGATTTTCTACAAGGATTGGGGCTCGGGCCACCCAGTCGTGTTCTCGCATGGCTGGCCGCTCGATGCCGATGCATGGGACGCGCAGATGCTGTTTCTCGTGCAGAAGGGCTATCGCGTGATCGCTCACGATCGCCGCGGGCACGGCCGTTCGAGCCAGACTGCGCATGGTAACGACATGGACACCTACGCTGACGATCTGGCCGCCGTCATCGATGCGCTAGATCTGAAGGGTGCGACCTTGGTCGGCCACTCGACAGGCGGTGGAGAAATCGCACACTACGTTGGCCGCCATGGTACGAAGCGTGTCGCGAAGATGGTCCTGATCGGTGCCGTGCCGCCGATCATGCTGAAGACCGAAGCCAATCCGACGGGCCTGCCCATGTCCGTATTCGACGGTATTCGCGCCAATACCGCGAACAATCGCTCGCAGTTTTTCAAAGACCTTGCGGTGCCTTTCTATGGCTACAACCGGCCGAACGCAAAGGTCCAGCAAGGCGTGATCGACGAATTCTGGCGCGAAGGCATGATGGGTTCGGTGCTCGGCCAATACGAGTGCATCAAGCAGTTCTCCGAGGTCGACTACACGCCGGATCTGAAGAAGATCGATGTGCCGACGCTGATCCTGCACGGTGACGACGATCAGATCGTGCCGTTGGACGATTCAGGCCGTAAGTCGGCAGAGATCGTCAAGAACGCCACGCTCAAGGTCTACCCGGGCGCACCGCATGGCATGTGCACGACGGAAGCGGATCGCGTCAACGCCGATCTGCTCGCCTTCCTCCAGTCGTAAGCCTGAGGCTTAGCGAAGGCGATCGAGCTTAAGCAGAGTGATGCGGCCGGCGTTCTGCGCCGGCCGCGTTGCTACGTTCCCTGACTATTGGCGGCATGGCCTTCTGTCTGCCAGCCCCCGCCTAGCGCCTTGTATAGCGCCACCAGTTCGAGCGCCGTATCACGCTCGCTCTGTGCCAGTTTGTCGTCGGCCGAGTACAGCGAACGTTCGGCATCGAGCACGGAGAGGAAGTCATTAAGACCTTGCTTGTACAGTCGCGTCGCGATGGTCACCGCTTCGCGGTCGGCAGTGACTTCGGCTGCCAGCTTTTCATGCCGCACCCTGGACTGCGCATAGGACACAAGCGCGGTCTCGACATCGCGCAGCGCACCGAGAACGGTCTTCTGGTAGGCTGCCGCGGCCTGATCGGTCCGCGCTTCTTCAGCGTGCATTTCGAAACGAACCTTGCCGGCATCGAAGATCAGCCAGTTGATGCTCGGGCCAATCGAGAAATAGCGGCTCGGCGCAGTGAGAAACGTCGACGCATTCAGGCTCTCCAGACCCGCCACCCCGGTTAGCGAAAAGTGCGGATAAAGATCCGCTTGCGCGATGCCGATGCGAGCATTCGCAGCGGCGATCCGGCGTTCGGCGGCGCGGATATCCGGCCGGCGGCGCAGAAGGTCTGAGGGCAAACCCACCGGCACGTCTGTCGTCGTCGAAGGAATTGCCTGCGGGCTATCCAGTTGGGTAAGCAGTTGCTCCGGCGGTTGGCCGATCAGCGCGCCGATTCGATAAATGGACGCGCGTTCATTCGCTTCGAAGGTCGGAATGGTTGCTTCGGTATCCGAAACTTGCGCCTGCGCGCGCAGCACGTCGAGACGCGAGGCTAGCCCTGCATCGAATTGCGAGCGGGTTAGCGCGAGCGAGTCCTGCTGGATCGACAGATTGCTGCGCGCGACGGCAAGCTGGCGTTGCACGCCGCGCAACTCGATGTAGTTGCGCGCGACCTCCGCGAGCAGCGTCAGCTCGACATCGCCACGCTCGGAGACGACCGCCTGGTAGTTTGCGTCAGCAGACTCGACGCCGCGCCGCTTGCCGCCGAACACGTCGATTTCCCACGAAGCGTCGAAGCCGGTCTGCCATAAATTACCGTTGGCGCCCGGGCCGAGACCGCCTGGCGGCACGCCGACCGGCACATTGGCGCTGCCATGGGTCCGATCGTATTTGGCGCCTACATCGACCGATGGATATTGATCCGCGCCGGCGATACCACGCAAGGCCCGTGCTTCACGTATGCGTGCTTCGGCAACCGCCAGGTCCGGAGCGGAGTGCAACGCTTCGGCCATGAGCGAGTTGAGCGTGGTGTCGCCGAAGGCTTGCCACCAGGCATCGTTCGATATTTGCTGCGCCTGCGCGGTACCTGTCACCAAGCCGGTGCTGGCGCCTGTGCCGATGCCGGCGCCGGTCTGTTCGGTAAAACCCGCCGGCATGGCCGGCTTCGGCGGCACATAGTCGGGCCCCACGGTGCAACCCGCGACGAGCGTCGCCCATGCCGCGGCGATAGCAGCCACGTGCCGCCGCCGCTGGAAATGAGCAGGCGCCGCCGGCCGCGCTGCGGCTAGTTCCAGAAACCAAGCCATGTCGGTCGTTCCTTCACGAAGATTTCCGTTTCGACGGACATGCCCGGCGAGATCAATTTAAGTGCTTCTCCAGGGTTGTCGAGTTCGATTTTCACCGGCACTCGTTGCACCACTTTCACGAAGTTGCCCGTTGCGTTTTCGGGCGGCAGGAGCGCGAAGTGTGAACCGGTTCCGCGCTGAATGCTGTCGACGTGACCGCGCAGCCGCAGGTCCGGAAACGCGTCGACGAAAATCGTGACCTGCTGGCCCGGTCTGACGTGAGTCAGCTGCGTCTCCTTGTAGTTCGCGGTCACATACAGCTTGTCCGGGACGACCGATAGCAGCGTTTGACCGGGCTGGACGTAGTTGCCCTTCTCGACGCTTTTGTTCGCGACACTGCCGGACTCGGTTGCGTAGATTTTGGTGTACGAAAGGTTGAGCATTGCCTGCTCCAGCGTCGCGTTGGCCTGGGCCACCGACGCCTCCGCGGTTTTCACCTGGGCGCGCGCGAGCGTCGCCTGCGCCTGCAATGCATCGACCTTGACCTGGGCCGCCGTCACCGAAGCGCGCGTTCCGTCTGCGGCTGCCTTGCCTTCATCGACGCGTTCCGATGAAACGGCCCGCACGTCGGAGACGGATTGCAGCCGCGCCAGATTGGCGCCGGCAAGTTTCGCATTGGCGCGCGCGACGTCGAGCTCGGCCTTTTGCTGGCCGATATTGGCGTCGGCCACCGCGACCTGGTTACACGCTTCCTCCAGCTTGCCCGCGGCAGCCGCGACATTGGCGCGCGCCACATCCACCTGCACGAGATAGTCGCGCGGGTCGAGTTCGACGAGGAGGTCGCCTGCGGTGACCTTGCTGTTGTCGTTGACGTGAAGGGTCTGCACGTAAGCGGGGACTTTGGGAATGACCGTGACCAGATGGGCGTCGACATAGGCGTCGTCGGTCTGCTTTTCGTAAAGGCCGGGCAGCAGGAAGTACGCGGCGATCACGAGCAGGATGATCGCCGCCAGCAGGCCGAGGAGCAACCAGCGTCGATTGTCAGGCGGCGCGGGCGCGGCAGGCGCACTTGCCGGAGGTGGCGGGGTGGCCGGTTTCTGAGCCGGTGGCGTTTCGCTCATCGCGGCCTCCGGCAGAGCGGATGGATCGGGTTGGAAACAGGCAGCGTTGGCATGGCCGCACTCCTTATTTTTTGGCTACCGGGGTCGGCGGAATGATGGGGACGAGACATAGCGCGATGACACCGACTGCCGCCATGAAGGCGAAAGCGTCCGCATTGGCGAGCGTGGCAGCCTGATGCGCGCCGGCTTCGGCGAGCGTTCTTAGCGCCGCGCGCTGGCCCTCGACTGAAGAGTAGCCACCGCGCGTGACCAGCGTCGAGCTTACCGAAGAGAGCCAGTCCCGCGTCACCGGATTGTCGAGGCGAAGGTGCTCGAACAGGCGTGATGAATGAAGCGTCTCGCGATGCCCGATCAGAATGGTCAGCAGCGCAACGCCAAGCGAAGCGCCGAACTGCCGGAAAGTCATGTAAAGCGAGACGCCGTCGAGCAGCTTGTTCTGTTCGATGCGCGCCACTGTGCCGCTGCCTACCGCCGGCAGCAGCGGGGACAGGCAGCAGGCGTAAAGAATCAGCGGCGCCACATAGTAGTAACCGGGCGTGTCCGTGGTCAGCAGGCGATTGAACAGCACCATCGACGCGATCAGCATGACGAGCGCAATCACGATCGTCTTGCGTTGGCCGATCCGCGCGATGAGGCCGACCATGAGCGGCCGGATGGCGGCTGCGGTCAGCGCATAGATGCAGATGATCTGCCCGGTCTGGGTCGCGCTATGCGTATGCGTCGAGAGATTGCGCAGAAACTCCGGCAGCACGAACAGGCTGCCCGACAGAATCATGCCGGTGAAGATGCCGATCAACGCGGATGACAACACGTAACGGTCGCGCAACAGACCGAGCCAGAGCAGCGGCGTTCGATTCGCAGGGCTCGCCTGCCAGAGCACGAAAAGCAGCAGCGCGGCGCCGCTTGTCCAGGCGAGCACGCGAATATGCAGCGATCCGAACCAGTCGTCGATTTCGCCGCGATTGAGAACGATCTGCAGCGAGATCAGCGCCGTCGCCAGCAGCACGATGCCGAGCCAGTCGGTGCTGATCACGCGCTCGGAGGCGGGCGGCGGGAGTGTCGGAAAGTAGCGGGCCAGCAACCATATCGCGGCGGCGGCATAGAGCAGATTCGGCAGAAAGATCAGGCGCCAGTTGAACTGGTCCGTGATATAGCCGCTCACCAGCAGCCCGGCCGCGCTCGACAGATAGAGCAAGGTGGACGCCTTCATCAGCGACGGGCTGCGCTGCGGCTTGGGCATCAGCACATAGATGCTCGCGCGCCACCAGACGACCAGGCCGGCCCCGGCCAGCCCTTGAACTGCGCGCCAGAGCAGCATCGTGCTGAGATCGGGGGAGATCGCGCAGCCCATCGAGGCAATGGCGAACACGACGATGGTCGAGATCAGAAAGCGCTTGTAGCCAAAGTGCCCGGCCATCCAGATCGAGACAGGCACGCCGAGAAACAGTGCGCAGCTATAGACGGTCAGCAGCCAGCTGGCTTCGTCCGCGGACACGCCCAACGTGCCGGTCAGATCCGCCAGCACTAGGTTCATGCTGTCGAAGGTATAAAACTCCATCCCGGTGGCGAGGCCGAGCCCGATGAGCAGCAGGCGCGTATGGGCCGGCGACAGCATGAGCGCCGGTGGAGGTGACGCGGGCATCGCCTCCGGCAGGGCGGTGTCACTCATGGCAGGGGTCGATCCGTATTTGACAGGCGATGATCACGTAAGGAGCCGCAAGACGGCATGCATCGCCGCGCTGACGAAAAGCAGCGTGGCGACGGCCGCCAGATAGAGACCGCCGAACCAGCACAGCCGGCGGCCGCGCGGACTCATGCTTCCCATCCCTTCTCAGGCGTCTTGCCGCGAAAGGTGCGGTACGCGAACGCAGAATAAGCGAGGACGACCGGCGTGACAACCGCCGCGCCGATCAGGAGGAAGACATGGCTGAGGGTCGACGATGCCGCGGCCCAGAGCGTGAGGCGGAACGGCACGATGTCCGGGAAGATACCGAAGCCAAGCCCGGCCACGCCGAGCACGAAGAGCGCCAGTGCCAGACAGAACGGACGCCCGTCGGCGCGGCCGCCAATCGCGCGCAGCAGGGCTGCGCTCACACCGAGAAAGAGAACCGCGATCACCACGAGGGCGTACGTATGCGCGGCCCACGCGGCGCGTATGCCGGGTTGGACCCACGCCGCGGCGGCGCAGGTTGCGGCGGCGAGACACACGAAGACCGGTACGGCCAGACGCAGGCTGCACTCCGCGTAGGCACGCAATGCCGCGGTTGCCTTCAGATGCAGCCAGCCCGCGCCGAGAACGACATAACCCGCGAACACGGTGATCGCGGTCAGCGCGGGGAACGGCCGGAACACATCGAAGACGCTGCCGCCGAAGCCCTCGCCGCCGCTGTTGACACTCACGTTCACGCCCTGAATGAGTCCACCGACAATCAGCCCCTGCATGAGCGCGGCCACGATCGAGCCCACGCCGAACGCCGCGTCCCAGAAGCGCCGCCCCTGCTCGATCTGATAGCGGAATTCGAACGAAACGCCACGTAGTCCGAGCGCCAGCAACATGACGATCAGCGGGATATAGAACGCCGGCAGCAGCACGCCGTAAGCGATGGGAAACGCGGCGAGCAGCGCGACGCCGGCCATGATCAGCCAGGTCTCGTTGCCGTCCCAGGTGGGCATGATCGAATCGACCATGCGGTCGCGCAGCCGTTCGTCGGCTTGCCCAAGCAGGAGGGCGCCCACGCCCAGATCGAAGCCGTCAAGCAGGACGTACAGCGACAACGCAAAGGCGGTGAACAGCGCGGAGAGCAGCGGCAGGGTCATGACGGGCTACTCCACGTGAGCCGGGTTGCGGCCGGCAGGGTCGTCCATCACGGCGGGCTTGAGCGCATGCTTGAGCGAGCCGGTGGCCGCCGGTTCGGACTGTGCCGCCTGAGGGCCGCGCCGGATCATGCGGAAGGTGAAGATCAGGAACGCCGTCATGAATAGCGAGTAGATGCAGACGAACGCGATCAGCGTCGACAGCAGTACGCCTGCCGGGACCGGCGAGACAGCGTCGGCCGTGCGCAGGATGTTGTAGATCACCCAGGGCTGGCGCCCGGTCTCCGCGAGATACCATCCGCCGAGCGTCGCGATCACGCCGGATGGCGTCATCACGACCAGCGTTCGCAGGAACCAGCGGGTGGTGAAGAGCCGCCCTTGCCAGCGCAACCACAGCGATGCAATGCAGACGCCGAACATGATGATGGCCAGGCCGTACATCGTGCGAAAGCCGTAGAAGACCCAGCCCATGAGCGGCTGCCGGTCGCGCGGCGTGTTGGTCAATCCTTCGATCCGGCCGTTCAGGCTATGCGTGAGCCAGATGCTGCCGAGGTACGGTGTGCCGAGCGCGAAGCGATTACGCTGGTTTTGCTGATCGGGAATGATGAACCAGTAGTAGGGCGCGGGCGATTGCGACTGCTTTTCCCAAAAGCCTTCGGCAGCCTGCATCTTGGCCGGCTGATACTCGAGCATTTTCCCGTACAGCATGTCGCCGACGAAGACCTGGCAGCCGATCAGGATCGTGGCAAACGTGAGGCCGATCGAGACCGTCCGGCGTCCGAACGCTTCGTGTTCGCCGCGCAGCAGATACCAGGCGCCGACCCCGGCCACGAGGAACGAGCCGGTGATATAGGCCGCCATCAGCATGTGCGGCAGGCGGTACGGCCACGATGGGTTGACGATGACCTTCAGCCAGTCGGTGACCACGACCCGGCCATGTTCGATCACCACGCCGTCAGGCGTTTGCATCCAGCTGTTGGCCGACAGAATCCACGAGGCCGACAGTAGCGTGCCAAGTGCGACCATGCAGGTGGCGAGGAAGTGCAGCTTCGGTCCGACCCGGTTGAAACCGAACAGCATGATGCCGAGAAACCCGGCTTCGAGGAAAAAGGAGGTCAGCACTTCCAGTCCGATCATCGGTCCGATTGCCGGGCCTGCCATCTGCCCGAACCTGGCGAAGCCAAGACCGAATTCGAACGAGAGCACGATCCCGGTGACCACGCCGACTCCGAAGCCCATCGCGAAGATGCCGAGCCAGAAGCGGTAAATCTGCAGATAGAGAGGGTCTTTGGTCTTCAGCCACAGGCCTTCCATGATCGCCAGAAAGGCGGCGAGCCCGATCGAGATCGTCGGGAAAATAATGTGGAAGCTGACGGTGAACGCGAACTGAACGCGCGCGAGGATGGCGGGATCGAGGTTCACGGCTGTTTCCGTTCGGTTTGCGGGCGTCGTGAGATCGCCACGGCCAGCGCGAGGAACAGTGCGAGCGCGATGATCGACGCAGGCAAACCGAACACGCCGATGATGACGAAGAAGAACGCCACGCCAAGCAGGGTTGCAAAGATCGCCCCTGGCAGGCGCCACGTGGATGTGGACTCGGCCTTCATGGCTGGTTACCTCAGTATTGCGATTCCACGGTCACGATCACGTGCACACGGTGGCGAAAACGGATCGTAAGGCATGGAATGGATGCTTCACGAGTACGAGCATTGCCAGCCGATCATGCCGCACGGCAGCCTTAAAAGTCCTGAGCAAATCATAAATTCTGCTGAACGCGCGGGCTGTTCAGCGCGCACTCACTTTCCAGCCATGGTCCTGAAACGGATTACACTTTGATCGGGAAGGACGGGCTGCAAACATAACGACCACAGGAGACAGGATGGATCTGTTCATGTCGATGGAGGCCTTCGTGCGGGCCGCGGAGGCGCAGAGCTTTGCCGGTGCCGCGCGCCAGCTGGGCGTTGCCAAGTCGGTAGTGACCTCGCGCGTCAAGCAGCTCGAAGACCATTTCGGTGTGCCGCTCTTTCATCGTTCGACGCGAGCGGTGCGCCTGTCTGAACTCGGCGAGACTTACTACCGCGAATGCGCGGAACTGGTCAACAAGGTCCACGATCTTTCCGGCCGCTCGCGCGGCGATCCGCAGGCGCTCGCCGGCACACTCAATATCCATGTTCTGCCGGGCTTCGCGCTGGGCCATTTTTCGCAAACGCTGATCGAATTCCGCGCGACTTACCCGCGCGTCGAGTTCGTCGTGACGGTCAACGACCGGGTGATCGATCCGGTGCAGGAAGGCTTCGATCTGGCGTTGCAGATCTATCCTCCGGCGTCGAATCTGCTGGTGGAGCGGCGTCTCTTTCCGGTGCGTGGCGTATTGTGCGCCGCGCCCGGTTATCTGAAGGAAGAGCCGGTGATCGAAACGCCGCTCGACCTGTTGCGGCACGATTTCGCCCGCTATTCGTACTACCCTTGGGGCGACAAGTGGCCCCTGATGCGCGGCAACGAGTGCTTCGAAATCGCCTTGAACCCCGTGCTTAAAACCAATAGCGTGCACCTGCTGCTCGAGTTCGCCCGGGCCGGCGCGGGCGTGGTTTATCTGCCGACCATGGTTGCCGCGGCCGATCTGCTCGAACGGCGGCTCGAGAGGGTGCTGCCGGAGTACGCGGCGCCGCCGCTATGGCTCTCGGCGGTCTATCCCGCCTCGCACCGCTCGACCACCAAGGTCAAGGCTTTCGTCGACTTCCTGCGCGACCGCTATCTGCGCGAACCGCAGTGGGACAGGGCGCTCGGCATTGCGCCGCCGGACGACGAGACCAAAAGCGTCGGCGAGGAACTGGCCGAAGACTGAGCGCCCACCGGAGAACCCTCGGGGTTCTCCACCAGGTAGTTTCCCTGGCGCGAATTTGCTGCACTCATGGTTCGCGTTTCCCGACCCTCAGATCATTGCTGTTGCGCCTGCCGCCACTTAATCTTCGATCCAAGCAAACGCAAACTTGGATTCGCAGATCAACTGGAGGCAGACATGCAAGAGACCTGGTTCGGCAGCCTGGATAATTTCCGCAAAGGCTCCATCGAAATCATCAAGGGCAAACCGGAGCATTTCGCGATGTCGAACGTGTTCGACGTGGCGAGCCGCGCAGCGCCTTACGAAAAAATCGTCGTCGGCAAGAATCTCAAGTACGTGATCGAGACGCTGCGCGCGGAAGGCTCGTCGCCGTGGTTCACCGCTTCGCACGATGAATTCGCGGTCGCGCTCGACGGCGAGATCGACATCTATTTCATCAAGCCGTCGGACGGACCGCTGGTCGACGCGCAGACCGAAGGCAGCGTGCGGCTCGAAGGCCAGCCGGCCGGCCAGTCGATGGGTTATGTGCGGCTGCGTCGCGGCCATCAGGCGCTGCTGCCCGCGGGCGCAGCGTATCGCTTCGAAGCGAGGACAAAGGGCGTGCTGCTCGTGCAGACGATTCTCGGACGCTATTCGGTCGAAAAGTGGGCCGACATCTGCATCCACTGATTCCCACTACACGAACGATCCTCTTCCGGAGCCCATCATGAACACAGCCAGCACCCTGCAAAACATCACCGCGAGCGAGGCCGACGCGGTGACCGGATATCGAACATTCCGCCTCGGTGATTTCGAATTCAGCCGCGACGCTTATTTCGCCACCGTCAAATGGCCGGCCAAAGGCCAGATCCGCTCACACCAGATGCACGCCGACGACTTCCTGCGCGCCATGATGCGCGACGTGGCGTGGGGCTTCTTCTACGGCTGGGTCAATTTCGACGAAGTGATCGGCACGCGCAATCACTACGGCAAGGTCGACATGTACGCCGGCGCGTACAACGCGAGCTTCAAGGAAGCCGGCATCGATCATATGCAGCAGTTCGACACGCCGCTCATCATGGCAACCTTCAAGGCGATTCTGCGCGACTGGGTCAACGAAGGCTTCGATCCGTTTGCCGCGCCTGAAGAAACCGGCTCCGCGTTCGGCACGAAGCATGGCGACAACATCGCCGCGATCGAGCGCACGCGTATCGCCACCAAGCGCATGCCGGGTCTCGAAGGCGATTCGCCGTTGCGCGACGACTTGCCGGTCAACCGCCAGTTCGCCGACGTAGGCCAGGACGAACCTGAGATTCACGCCGAACCTGGCTTCGAGGGCGCGTTGCATGCGTTCAGTCTCTTCAAGTACCTGTCGCGCTCGGACGTGACGTGGAATCCGTCGGTTACGTCGGTCTGCCAGCAGAGCCTGTTCTGCCCGACCACCGAGGAATTCGTGCTGCCGGTGTTTCATGGCAACGACCGCGTCGAGTGGTTCCTGCAACTGTCCGACCAGATCATCTGGGACGTCGCCGACAAAGACACCGGCGAGCCCCGCGCACGCATCACGATGAACGCGGGCGATATCGCCGCCATGCCGGCCGATATCCGTCACAAGGGCTACTCGCAGAAGCGTTCCATGCTGCTGGTGTGGGAGAACGCCACGCCTGATCTGCCCAAGCGTTACGAAAGCGGCGAACTCCCGCCGTATCCGATCCAGATGTAACGCTCCGGCATTCCCCCCGATAGTCGATCGAACGGCGCCAGACCGCTGGCGCCGTGGGGAAACTCACGCCCCGTTTTTACCTGCTTAGGACTGACATGCAAACGCAACTCTTCATCGGCGGCCGCTTCGTGCCGGCTGCGAACGGCGAGACGCTCGCTTCCCTCAATCCGCACGACAACTCGGTGATCGCCGAAGTCGCGATGGCCGGTCCCGCCGACGTCGATCGCGCCGTGGCGGCAGCGAAGGCGGCGTTTCCGAAGTGGAGCAATCTCGCCGCAGCGGAGCGGGGCCGCCTGCTGCTCAAGCTCGCCGACGCGATCGAAGCAAACGCCGATGCGCTTGCGCGTCTCGAATCGCTCGATACCGGCCACCCGATTCGCGACACACGCAATCTCGACGTTCCGCGCACGGCAGCCACGTTTCGCTATTTCGGCGGCATGGCCGACAAGTTCGAAGGCTCGGTGATTCCGGTCGAGCAGGGCTTTCTGAATTACATGACACGCGAGCCGGTCGGCATTGTCGGCCAGGTGGTGCCGTGGAATTTCCCGTTGATGTTCACCAGCTGGAAGATGGCGCCCGCGCTCGCCGCGGGCAACTGCGTGATCATGAAGCCCGCCGAACTCACGCCGCTGTCGAGCCTCGCCATTGCGGAACTGATGGCGGAAGTGGGCTTTCCCGAGGGTGTCGTCAACATCCTGCCGGGCCTGGGTCATGTGGCGGGGCAGTACATTGCCGAGCATCCGGAGATCAGCAAGGTCGCCTTCACCGGCTCGACCGCGGTGGGCCGCAAGATCGTGCAGGCGTCGAGCGGCAATCTGAAGAAGGTGCAGCTCGAACTCGGCGGCAAGGGCGCGAACATCGTGTTCGGCGACGCGAATATCGATGCCGTTGTGCAGGGCTCCGCGTTCGCGATCTTCCATAACCAGGGGCAGGCGTGCATTGCCGGCTCGCGCATGATCGTGCATGAATCGATCGCGGACGAAGTGCTTGAAAAGTTCAGCGCGTTGAGCCGCACGATCCGGATCGGCAACCCGCTCGATCCGCTCACCGAAATGGGCCCGCTGACTTCGCGCCAGCATCGCGACCGCGTGCTGTCGTTCGTCGACGTCGCACGCGAGCAGGGTGGCCGCGTGCTGGCAGGAGGCAAGGCGCCGGATAACGCCGCGCTGGCGAATGGCTGCTATGTGGAGCCGACTATCGTCGAAGCGAAACCGGAGCATCGCGTATCGCAGGAAGAAGTGTTCGGTCCGTTCATGACCGTCACCACATTTCGCACCGACGAAGAAGCGCTGGCGATTGCCAACGGTACCGAATACGGTCTCGGCGCGGGTCTCTGGACGCGCGACCTGCAACGCGCGCACCTCGTGGCGCGCGAGATTCGCGCCGGCATGGTGTGGATCAACTGCTACAAGCGCGTGAGCCCCGGGTCACCATTCGGCGGTGTCGGCGCAAGCGGTTATGGCCGCGAGATGGGTTTCGAAGCGATGCGCGAATACACGCAGCCCAAGTCGATCTGGGTCAACGTGGATGCGCAGATTCCGCCTTACTACCCGCGCTGATCCGTCATGGACTCGTTTATCTATAACGGCTTGCCGTCTCGCGTGATCTTCGGCGCGGGCAGTCTCGACCAGCTCGATCGCGAGATCGGCTTGCTCGGCGCGAAGCGGGCGATCGTGCTCTCCACGCCGCAGCAGCGGCCCCAGGCCGAAGCGCTGGCGGCAAGCCTGGGTTCGCGGGCGGCGGGCGTCTACGCCGAAGCCGTAATGCACGTGCCAATCGACACCGCCCGCGCGGCCCGCGATTTTGCCGCACAGGTCGGCGCCGATTGCGCGATCGCGCTCGGCGGTGGTTCGACGACCGGGCTCGGTAAGGCTATCGCGCTTGAGTCCTCGCTGCCAATCATCGCGATTCCGACCACCTATGCCGGTTCGGAAATGACGCCGATTTACGGTTTGACCGAAGGCGGCGTCAAGAAGACCGGCCGCGATCCGCGCGTGTTGCCGAAGACGGTGATCTACGACCCGTCGTTGACCACCTCGCTGCCGCCCGCGTTATCGCTGACAAGCGGCATCAACGCTATTGCGCACGCGGCCGAAGGGCTTTACGCGCAGGACGCGAACCCGGTCATCGCGCTGATGGCGGAAGAGGGTATCCGCGCACTAGGCCAAGGTTTGCCGCGTGTGATGCGGCAGCCCGGCGATCTCGCGGCACGCGGCGACTGCCTGTATGGCGCATGGCTGTGCGGCGCGGTGCTCGGCAACGTCGGCATGGCCTTGCATCACAAGCTGTGCCATACGCTCGGCGGCACGTTCAATCTGCCGCATGCGGAAACGCACACCATCGTGCTGCCGCACGTGCTCGCCTATAACCGCGAGGCCGCGCCCGAGGCGATGCAGCGTATCGCGCGCGCGCTGCATTCCGACGACGCCGCGCAGGGCGTATTCGATCTCGCGCGCGATCACGGCGCGCCGACCGCGCTGAAAGACATCGGCCTGAGCGAGACCGATCTCGACGTCGCGCTCGATCTTGCGCTGAAGAATCCGTACTGGAATCCGCGGCCGGTCGAGCGAATACCGCTACGCGCGCTGCTGGAAGCGGCCTTCGAAGGCCGACGGCCGAGTTAGCGCGAAACGCCCCCACTCATACAAGAAAACTCAGGAGACAGCCATGGACACCCATTCCTTCGATGCGAAGCGCCGCCGCTTCGTCACACTCGCGGCGGGCGGCGCGCTCGCCGCGTCAACCTCGGCGTTCTCGCCGCTTGTTTTCTCCGCCGGACCGCGCACGCTGAAAATCGGCTACGTGTCGCCGCAAACCGGCCCGCTCGCGCCGTTCGGAGAAGCCGACCGCTACACGATCCAGCAGATGCAGTCGGCGCTGAAAAACGGCATCGTGATCGGCGGCAAAACCTATCCGGTGTCGATCGTCGTCAAGGACAGCCAGTCGAATCCGAATCGCGCCGGCGAAGTCGCCAACGATCTCATCCTGAAGGACAAGATCGACATCATGCTCGTGTCCGGCACGCCCGAAACGGCGAATCCGGTCTGCGACATGTGCGAGCTGAACGAGACGCCGTGCGTGTCGACCGTGGTGCCGTGGCAGCCGTGGTTTTTCGGCAGAAAGGGCGATCCGAAGAAGGGCTTCCGCTTCACGTATCACTTCTTCTGGGGGCTGGAAGATGTGATTTCGGTCTTCACCGGCATGTGGCAATCGGTGCAGACCAATCACAGCGTGGGCGGCCTGTTTCCGAACGACGGCGACGGCAACGCCTGGGGCGACGCGAAGCTCGGCTTTCCCCCTGTGCTTGCGCAGAAGGGCTTCGCGCTCAAAGACCCGGGCCGCTTCCAGAGCATGACGCAGGACTTCTCCGCGCAGATCTCGTCGTTCAAGCAGGCGAACGCGCAGATCGTCACGGGCGTCGTGATTCCGCCGGATGCGAAGAACTTCCTCGTTCAGGCGCGTCAGCAGGGATTGAAGCCCAAAGTCATTTCGATTGGCAAGGCGCTGCTGTTTCCGACCTCGATTGAAGCGCTCGGCGATCTCGGCGACGGACTCTCCACCGAAGTGTGGTGGTCGCCGTCGCATCCGTTCAAGTCGTCGTTGACGGGGCAAAGCGCACGGCAAGTCGCCGACGACTACGAGCGCGTCACGTCGAAGCAATGGACCCAGCCGATCGGCTTCGCTCACGCGCTATTCGAAATCGCCGTCGATTCGCTAAAGCGCGCGAAAGACATCGACTCGAATGAAGCGATCCGCGACGCCGTGGCATCGACGAAGCTCGACACCCTGGTCGGTCATGTCGCGTGGGGCAGCGGGCCGGTTAAGAACGTGGCGAAAACGCCGCTCGTTGGCGGGCAGTGGGTGAAAGGACAGAAGCATCGCTTTGATCTCGCCATCGTCAACAACCAGCTCGCGCCGGGCGTGCCGCTGTCGGGCCCGCTCAAGCTGATCGCGTGAACGCATAGCGGAGAGCAGCGATGAATCCAGTTCTCAGATTGACCGGCGTGTCGAAGCGTTATGGCGCGCTACAGGTGACCGACGACATCAGCTTCGCGGTTGAACGCGGCGAAACGTACGGCATTCTCGGCCCGAACGGCGCGGGCAAGACCACGCTGTTCAACCTGGTCAGCGGCGACGTGCGGCCCGATCGGGGCAGCGTCGAGTTCGACGGCGCGGATGTGAACCACTTGCCGCCGCATCGGCGCTGTGCGGCGGGAATCGGCCGCTCATATCAGGTGCCGCGGCCGTTCGGCGGCATGACGGTATTCGAAAATCTGCTGGTCGGCGCGACCTTCGGCGGTGAACTGGCCGAGCATGCCGCCTACGAGGTCTGCATGGATGTGCTCGAACGCACGGGTCTCAAAGCGCGCGCCAACCAGTTGGCCGGCACGCTGGGTTTGCTGGACCGCAAGCGGCTCGAGCTGGCCCGCGCGTTGGCCACGCGGCCGCAACTGCTGCTGCTCGATGAAATAGCGGGCGGCCTGACCGAACCCGAAACGCACGAACTCGTCGACGAGATTCGCCGCGTCAAGGAGGCGGGCGTGACGATCGTGTGGATCGAACACGTCGTGCATGCACTGCTCGCGGTGGCCGACCGGCTGCTCGTCATCAACTTCGGCAAACGGCTTGCCGAAGGCCTGCCCGCCGCCGTGATGGACGACCCCGAAGTGCGGCGCGTGTACCTCGGACTGGAGGCGTGACCATGTCGGCATTACTCGAGACCCGCGCATTGAGCGCGTTTTACGGCGACTTCCAGGCACTGTTCGGCATCGACGTGACGGTCGCGCCCGGCGAGGTGATCGCGCTGATCGGCTCGAACGGCGCGGGCAAGTCGACCTTTCTGAAATCGGTGGCGGGCCTGCTGCGTCCGCGTGCCCCGGAGCAAATCCTCTATCGCGGCGAGCCGATTGGCGGCACGGCTGCGGCGCGCATCGTCGGCAAAGGTATTGCGCTGGTGCCGGAAGGGCGGCGTCTGTTCGCGAGCCTGAGCGTGGAAGAAAACCTGCTGCTCGGCGCGTTCTCCAAACGGCCGGGCCGCTGGAATCTGCAGAGCGTCTATGAGTTGTTCCCGGCCTTGCGGGAGCGCCGTCACCATGCGGGCACCGCGCTATCGGGCGGGCAGCAGCAGATGGTGGCGATCGGCCGTGCGCTGATGAGCAATCCCGATCTGCTGATGTGCGACGAACTCTCGCTCGGCCTCGCGCCGGTGATCGTGCGCGAGATCTACGCGGCGTTGCCCGCGATCGTCGCCGGCGGCATGAGCGCGATCATCGTCGAACAGGACGTGCAACTGGCGCGCCGCGTGTCGTCGCGCTTCTATTGCCTCCAGGAAGGGCGGGTGTCGCTTTCGGGTGTCTCAGCCGAGGTGACCGACGAGGCGATCACGCAGGCTTATTTTGGAGTAGCCGCATGAACACGTTCATCAATATCGTCGTCCAGGGCGTGCTGCTCGGTGCGCTGTATGGACTCTTCGCGATGGGGCAATCGCTGGTGTTCGGCGTGATGCGGCTCACCAATACCGCGCACGGCGATTTCATCGTGCTGCTGGTGTTCGTGCTGTTCGCGTTGACGAACTATGCGCATTTGCCGCTCGCCGTGTCGCTGATTCTGCTGCTCATAGTCGCGTTCGGCGCGGGCTATGCGGTGCAGTATTCGATCCTCAACCGGGTGAGCAGCCGCGATCCGCTGCCTTCGCTGATCGTCACGTTCGGCTTGTCGATCGTGATCCAGAACGTGCTGCAACAGGTGTTCTCCGCGGACCCGCGCTCCATTGCAACCGGCAGCTTCGAGTCGCAGAGCATCACGCTCGCGGGCGGCGTCACGCTGGGCTATCTGCCGCTCGTCACGCTGGCGGCGACGGTGGCGCTCGCCTTCGCGATGCAGTGGCTGTTCGGCCGCACGCCGCTTGGTCGCGCATTTCGCGCCACTTCGGACGATCGCGAAATCGTCCAGCTGATGGGCGTCTCCTATCGCCGCACCTATGCGTTGGCCATGGGCATCGCGTTCGTGCTGATCGCGGTTGCCGCCGCGCTGTATTCGATGCGCACCGCGGTGTCGCCGACCGATGGCCCGGCGTTGCTGCTGTATGCCTTCGAGGCGGTGATCATCGGCGGGATGGGCTCGTTCTGGGGCACCTTCGTCGGCGGCATGGCGCTCGGTGTGGCGCAGCAGGTGGGTTTCTATTTCGATCCGGGCTGGGGCATCTGGCTTGGCCACGTGGTGTTTCTGGGCGTGCTGGTAGCGCGGCCGCAGGGCTTGCTGCCCAAAACCGCATAGGGGCTCGACATGACGATGCATATGAACCGGCCCGCAGGGGGCTTTGAAGTGCGGCGCGCGACCCGTGCGAGCCGCGTGGCGATGATCGCGCTGCTGATCGTCGCGCTGGCGGTGGCGAGCGCGCCATGGTGGGCGGGGCGCGATGCGATGCGCGACTTCGTGCAGCTTGCGTCGTATCTGGTGTTCGCGTTGATGTGGAATCTGCTGGCGGGCTATGGCGGGATGGTGTCGATCGGCCAGCAGGCGTTCTTCGGGATCGGCGGCTACGGCATGCTGATTCTCGCCAACTATTGCGGCGTCTCGCCGTTCATCGCGGTGCCGATTGCGGCGGCCATAGCCACGGTCGTCGCGATTCCGGTCTCGATGGTGGCGTTCCGGCTGGAAGGCGGCTATTTCGCTATCGGCACCTGGGTGATCGCGGAAGTGTTCCGGCTCACGGTGGCGAACGTGGCGGTGCTCGGCGGCGGCTCGGGCACGAGCCTGACCGCGTTGCAGGACGTGCCGCGTGCGCTGCGCGAATCGCTGACGTTATGGCTTGCTTTGGCGATTGTCGCGGCGGCGATCGGCTTGTTGTATCTGTTCCTGCGCTCGAAGGCCGGCCTCGCATTGACCGCGATGCGCGACAACGCGGTGGCGGCCAGCAGTCAGGGCGTCGATGTGAAGCGGGCCCGGCTGCTCGTCTATCTGCTGTCCGCGTGCGGCACGGCGCTGGCCGGTGGTCTGTATTTCGTCGGCAATCTCCGTATCTCGCCGGATGCCGCATTCTCGGTGAACTGGACCGCGTTCGGCATTTTCATCGTGATGATCGGCGGCCTGGGCACGCTTGAAGGGCCGATTGTCGGCGCGTTGATTTTCTTCGTGCTGAACCAGTTCCTGTCCGACTTCGGCACCTGGTATCTGATCGGACTCGGCGCGCTTGCCATCGTCGTGACGATGTTCTTTCCGCAAGGGCTGTGGGGCTTCGTCTCGCGCCGCTACGGTCTGCAACTGTTTCCGGTGGGACGGCGCGTCGTATTTACCGATGCAGGTCCTTCTCAGCAACTTTCACAGCCAACGGCGCAGCACGACGCAGCGACGGATTCAGTCGATGCGCCTTCCGCTCCCCACCGCGCATGAGGCCGGCCATGAACGAGGCGAGTCCCGATTCTGCTGAGGGATTTCTCTGCGCGCTCGACGACATTCCCGATGGCGGCGCGCTTGAAATTCCCGCTGATCAGCCAGGCGCACCCGGCGTCGTGGTCTTGCGCCGCGGCGACAACGCATGGGCCTACCGCAACGTGTGCCCGCACTTTTCGATTCCGCTCAACTACGAACCGAACACGTTCTGGGCCTACGACGCCGAATTGCTGATGTGCGCGCATCACAGCGCGATGTTCCGTTTCGAGGATGGCATGTGCGTCGATGGACCGTGCGAGGGCGCGGCGCTCACGGCAGTCGAGATTCGTATCGAACGACGACAGATATTCAATAACGACTGGAGGAGATAGACATGAAAAGAACCAGACCGAGGCGGCTGGCAATGGCGGGCTGCACGTTTGCGTGCATCGCACCGGCGATTGTGCCAGGCATCGCCGGCGCTCAAAGCAGCGTGACGCTGCAAGGCGTGATCGATGCGGGCGTAACGTACGTCAACAACCAGCACGGAGGCGCCGCGACGCTGTTCGACAGCGGCGTGCTGTCGCCGGATTTGCTGACTTTCAAAGGCACCGAAGACCTGGGGGGCGGAAACAAGGCGATTTTCGAACTGACGTCGCAATTCGATCTGGGCAGCGGCGCGACGATTCCTGGCGCGGGACAGATTTTCAACCGCACGGCGCTGGTCGGCCTCACCAACGACCGCTTCGGCTCGTTGCTGTTCGGCAATCAGTACGACTTCATGTTCGAGACGCTGACACTCGGACTGTACGACGGCGCGTTCCTGTTCGGCGGCATTTACGATTTCCGCCAGGGGCCGTTCACCGCGCTGGGTGTGCCGAACAATCCGACCGGATCATTCGACTTCGACCGCATGGCCGGCGCGACGCGCGTGGCGAACTCGGTCAAATATCGCAGCCCGGATATTGCGGGATTCACGTTTGGCGCGCTATACGGATTCGGTGGCGTGCCCGGCTCGTTCTCCTCGGACTCAACGATGAGCTTCGGCGCGAACTACGCGAATGGTCCATTCGGCGTGGGTGCGGCGTATGTGGACGTGAAGTATCCGCAGCTGGGCAACGGCCACGACAGCATCCGCAATTTCGGCGTGGGCGCGCACTACAACTTCGGCAGCGTGCTGGCCATGCTGCTGTACACGAACACGAAGAACACGGCCAGCGGCGCGAAGATCGATGTGTACAAGGGCGGCGCGTCGTGGACGATCTCCGGGCCGTGGACGCTCGGTCTCGACTATACGTACATGAAGGGCAACGACGTGCTGCTGAACAACAAGGCGCAGCAGATCACTACGGCGGTGCAATACGCGTTCTCGAAGCGCACGGTGGCTTACGTCGAGGCGATTTATCAGCGCGCGAGTGGCGACGCGGCAGTGACGCGCGCGTGGATCAACGGTTTGCTCCAGCCTGACGGCGCAGCGAGCAACCGCTCGCAGACGCTCGCGCGCGTGGGCTTGCGGACGAGTTTCTGAGGACGGGAGCGCACCCTCGTGCGCTCCCTGCACCCGCTCATCTCACTCCGTCAAGCAATCGTATCCACCACGCCGCCGTCCACACGCAGCGCCGCGCCCGTGGTCGCCGAAGCCTGCGGCGAGCACACATACACGACCATGTTGGCGATTTCCTCGGTGCTCGCCGGCCGCTGGATGATCGAACTGCGACGGTGCGCGCGCACAAAGTCGATGCCGACCTGTTCGACGGTTTTGCCTTGCGCCTTCGCTGTCTCTTCCACCATCGCGCGGAAACCGTCGGACAACGTGGGGCCAGGCAGCACGGCATTCACCGTCACGCCCGTGCCGGCGACCTGTTTCGCGATGCCGCGGGCGATGCTCAATTGCGCGGTCTTCGAGAAGCCGTACGCGAGCATATCCGGCGGAATGTTCAGCCCCGACTCCGACGAGATGAACACGACACGTCCCCATTTGCGCGTGATCATCCCTTCGAGATAGCCGCGCGTCAGTCTGACGCCGGACATCACATTGACCTGGAAATAGCGCTCCCAGTCATCGTCGGTGGTGGTGAAGAGGTCGCCGGGGCCGAACACGCCCAGGTTGTTCACGAGAATGTCCGCTTGCGGCACGGCTTTCGCCAGCGCGTCGCAGCCCTCGCGCGTGCTGAGGTCGCCGGCGAAGCCGCGTAGCTTGGCAGCGGGAACCGTCTTGAGAATACCGTCGATGGCGCGGTCCACCGCGTCCTGCTTGCGTCCATTGATAACGGTGTCCGCACCGGCCGCCGCGATTCCCTTGGCGATCGCGAAACCGATGCCCGCCGTGGATGCACTGACAATGGCGGTCTTGCCCGATAGGTCGATGATCACTGACTAGCTCCTTGTAGAGGCGTTACGTTGGTGCGCGACGCAGTGTGGAAGGAAAATAAAGTTATATAGCAGTATCGGTGATTCGCAAGAATTTTTCAGTTAGCTGGAAACTGGAACGAGCTGGTTGTATAGCGGCTGCGCTGATTTACAAGGGATAGTCGCCCCAAAACGACTGCGATTGTCGAGGCTGATGTCGGAAAGCGTGGAGCGAAGGGCGCTTGCGGTTAGAGGCCGGAGATTGGTGAGGTCTGAAGTCATCCTATGGAAAAGATGTTATATCAAAAATTCGGAGTGCAAAAAGTCCGTTATTATCCAGCCTGTCGTAGAGGCAGAGGAGAAATGGGCCTCTGGACTATACAATTCACCTAAGGACTCGCAAGTGCCAATTCCAGCATACATGTGGCTCAAAGACGATGGTGGGGCAGATATCAAAGGATCCGTTACGGTGCAGGGACGTGAGGGAAGTATTGAGATAATCGGATTTGGTCACGGCGTAAATCTTCCTGTTGATAGCAGGAGTGGCGCAATTACCGGATCGCGCAACCATTCCCCGATGAATCTTGAAAAGGAGTTTGACGCCTCCAGCCCTTATCTGTACAAAGCCGTTGCCACGGGGCAATCATTGCAATCCGCGGAATTGAAGTGGTATCGAATCAACGACGCGGGGCAGGAAGAGATCTATTTCATCATGCTGCTGGAGGGCGTGAAGGTTGTCGGTGTCAACCCCGGAATGGCAAACACCAAACTCGCCGCAATGTCACAACTCAACCATGTTGAATCAGTCGGGCTATTGTATGAGCGTATCACCTGGCACTATACCGACGGCAACATCAAGTTCACGGACAGTTGGAATGAACGGTCCTGATCATGGCACTACAAGGTAAATTTGTAGTCGATAATGCTCCGACCTTGACGCTAGTAATGCTTGGTGTAGGGGCGTTCCCGGCTTTCTCGGGGGATGACACTTATCGCAACCGGGGCGGGTGTACGGCGGTCGTAGGAAAAGGACCATTACCCGCCGGGAAGTATTGGATAGTGGCGCGACCGAGTGGTGGAATCGGTTCTCGATTGGAGGCATCGGTCAAAGATGCATGGAATGCTGTCCGCGGAAGTCCATCTCATCATGACGAGTGGTTTGCTCTTTATCGTGACGATGACCAAATAGATGACTGGACCTGGGTAAGTGGCGTCAAGCGTGGTAACTTCCGATTGCATCCTGCTAGTGGGGCCGGAGTTCCATTCGGATGTATCACACTGAAAAGCGCCGCAGATTTTAGTAGGCTACGACAAGCGCTCCTGCATACACCGACTGTTCCAGCCGGCAATTCAGGGATACGTGCTTACGGATGGATTGAGGTAACGACAATTGGCGAAACTTGCCCGTAGGCTTTGCAAGTTATTTCTCTTCTTTGCTTTGTTTTTGTTATCGGTTCGGTATGTTCACACCTACCCGTTACCTATGACCCTGGAGCAGCAGCAAATATTGATCGAAATCTCCGATAAGCTCGGAGTGGCCGATTATGAACTGCTTTACATCGGTGCAATGACGGCTATAGACCTGGTTGTGGCAATCGTTTTTTATGCACTGGTAATGAAAATATGGCGGATTTGCTGGAGAAAAAGTGCTTCGTGATTATGGCAAGGCCCGGCCCCGCGCTGGGGTCTTCGCCTTTTAAGGAGTACGCACCCGACCAGCCGCAAGCCGTGCCAGGCGCGATACAACATTGTTTGCTCCACTATACGTCGATCTGCCGCCGCAGGTTTTCCCCGCCCAAGGGCATGTCGCGCAGGCGCTTGCCGGTCGCATCGAACAATGCGTTGCCGAGCGCGCCGGCCGTTGGGCCCATCGACGCTTCAGCCGCGCCGAGAAACGGCGCACCCGGCCGGTTGAGCAGATGCACGTTCAAGCTGCGCGGCACGGCGGAATACCGCAGGATCGGATAGCTGCTCCAGTCGAAGCTGCGGATTCGCGTCGTGTCGAACTGCAATTCTTCATAGAGCGTCCAACTGGCGGATTGAATCACGCCGCCTTCGATCTGGTTGCGAATGCCGTCGGGGCTGACGATCTGCCCAGCGTCGACCGCCACTTCCGCGTGTTCGAGAATCACCTGGCCCGTCTCGCGCACCACGGAAACCTCCACGGCTATCGCGACATAAGACATCAGGTTCTTGTACTTGCCGAACGCAAAACCGACACCGTGATTCGCCTTGCGCGGCCCGCGCGGCCAGCCGAATTTCTCGGCCGCGAGCTTGATCACATCGCGCGCGCGCGGATCCTGCATATGCTTGAGCCGGAACGCGACCGGGTCGGCGCCGGCCGCGGCGCTCAGTTCGTCCATGAAGGTCTCGATCGTGTAGACGTTCATGTGCGCGCCGAGCGAACGCATGGCCGACGTTTGCAGCGGCATGGTCGGCGAGAAATTGTTCATCACGTGCATATTGGGGAGCGCGTACAGTGGAATCGCGTTGCGGTCGCCGCCGCCTTCCGGTTGCACCATCGGCGTGGAGGGTGCAGGCACGAACGGTTTCTCCAGCATTTGCGCCGGAAGTAGGCGGCCCGCGTTCACGATCCGCTCGTTGTGCGAACTACTCCACAGCGCGTAGTCCCAGTTGACGATGTTGCCGCCCGCGTCGAGCGACGCGCTCACTTCGGTGACCATGGCGGGCGCGAAGTGGTCCCAGGTATGTTCCTGCTCGCGCATCCACTGCACGCGAATCGGCTGGCCCGGCATCTCGCGCGCGATCAGGGCGGCGTGCGTGGCCGCGTCGTCCGCGGCGTTGTGGCCGTAGCAGCCTGATCCCTCGACGTGAACGCAGCGCACATTCTCTTTCGGCATTGACAGCATCTCCGCGAGCGCATCGCGCAGCGGATAGACGCCTTGCGAGTGCGTCCAGACCGTCATGGTGCCGTCCTTGAACTGCGCCACCGAGCAGGACGGCCCGATCGAGCCGTGCAGCATGTAGTGCTTGCTGTACTTCGCGCTCAGCGTTTTGACGGGTGCGCCGGCCGCGTTGTGCGTGTTGGCGATCTCGATGTGCTGCGTGGAAATCGTCTTCAGATCGCGATGCACGTTAGCCGGGTCGGGCAGCTTGCGTCCGGGGCTCCACTGGCTGCCCGCGGCCAGCGCGCGTTGCGCCTGCACCGCCTGCCATTCGCCTTTGGCGACCACCGCCAGCATGCTGCCGTCCTTGATCACCTTGACCACGCCGGGCATCTTCAGAATCTCGGGCGTGTTGGTCTGCAGCAGCTTCGCGTCGTACACAGGCGGCAGCACCACGCGCGCGTGCAGCATGCCGGGCATCGACATGTCCTGCACGTAGCTCGCGCCGCCGGTCACCTTGCCCGGAATGTCCAGGCGCGGGAGCGAGGTGCCGATCGTGACGAACTTCGCGGGGTCTTTCAACGGCGAGACCGGCGTCGCCATGCGATGCAGGTCCACTGCGCCGACGGCCTCGCCGTAGGTCATCGTGCGGCCGTCGGGCGCCTTGATGACCGCGTCCTGAACGATCAGCACGCTGCTGTCGACGCCGAAGTGTTTGGCCGCCGCATCGACGAGCAGGCCGCGCACCTGGGCGGACGCGTTCAGCAAGGCGCTGCCGCTGTCGACGATGGTGTGGCTGCCGGCCGTCAGTCCCTCGTCCGGCGAGGCGCCGGTATCGGCGGTCAGGAAGGTGATCAGCGAAGGCGCCATGTTCAGCTCTTCGGCGGCGATCTGCAGCAGGGCAGTGCGCACGCCGGTGCCCAACTCCACCTTGCCGGTGTAGACGGTCACCTTGCCCGCGGGGTCGATCTTGATCCAGGCATCGAGGAACGGATTGGTCTTCAGGCTGCCCGCGAGCGTCTGGGTTTCCTTGGCGACGTGCACCGCGGCGCCTTCGTCGGCGATCACTTGCTGGGCCATCGCCTTGATGCCGGGGAACAGGCTGAAGCTCACCACCAGCGCGCCGGACATCATGAAGCGGCGGCGTCCCTCGTTGATATCGTCTTCCGTGACGCTCATTGCGTGCCTCCGTGGGGCGCCGAAGCGTGCTGAGAGGCGCGCTGAGAAGCGGCCGCAGCGTCGGGTGCAGGCAGGTTCGCCACCTTGCGGATCGCGGCGAGAATGCGCATGTGCGTGCCGCAACGACAAAGATTCGGCTCCATGTGTTCGCGCAGCTCGGTTTCGGTCGGTCGCGGATTGCGTTCAAGCAGCGCCTGGGCGCGCATGATCATGCCGGCGATGCAATACCCGCATTGCGCCGCCTGATGCTCGATAAACGACTTCTGCAGCGGGCCGGGATGCTCGGCGGTGCCAAGACTCTCGATCGTGCGCACGGGGCGGTTGCCGATCGACGACACGGGCATGAGACAGGAAAAGGCGGGCTGGTCGCCCACGATCACCGTGCACGCACCGCATTGTCCAAGGCCGCAGCCGAACTTGGCGCCGTGCAGATGCAGGTCGTTACGCAGTGCGTAAAGCAGCGGCGTCGACGGATCGATATCCAGCGCGTGCTTCACGCCGTTGACGGTAAGGTTGATCATCGCGCGTTGTTCTCCTTTCTGACCTTGGCCACCATCTCTTCGACGTCCTTCCACTCGCCGCGCTGCGAATAGGTCGCGCGAATGTAGTACACGAGATCGGCGATCTCCTGGTCGCTGTAGATTTCGCTGAAGACGGGCATGTAGTTCATGCGGTCCTCGCCATGCCAGCCGTTGCCGCTGAGAATCATCTGGGCGGCGTTGCGTGGGGTGGTTGCGTTGACGGCGGTGCTGAACGCGAGCGTCGGGCGCTCGCCGATCGATTGCATCGGCGCGGCGGGGCCGTGGCACTGCGCGCACGAGGCGGCGAACAGGACCGCGCCGCGTTGCGCCGCGGGCGACGGATCGGCGTGATCCGCGCTCCCGGCTGCAGCGTTCAAGGTGGCCGGTTGCGGTTTCTGAATCGACAGGATGTAGGTGGCGATCGCCTGCACGTCTTCTTCAGGCACCGTGGCGAGATCGCGCGTGACCGGCAGCATCGGGCCGGCCGCGGCGCCATGTTCGCTGGCCCGGCCGCTGCGCAGATACGTGACGAGCTGTTCCTTGGTCCAGGGCTTCGGCGCCGCGCCGAGTGCATTGAGCGGCGGAGCTTCCCAACCGTCGACGATGCCGCCGTCGAAGGCATGTCCCATCTTTTCGCCGCCAATCGCATTGAGCGGCGAATGACACGACGCGCAGTGACCGAGGCCGTCCACCAGCAGCTTGCCGCGATTCCACTCGGCGTCTTGCGTGGTATCCGCGGCGCGCGCGCCGGGGTGCAGGAACAGGATGTTCCAGAAGGCCAGCGGAGGCCGGAAGTTTAGCGGGAAAATCAGGTCATTCGGAGGCGCAACCGCGTTGACCGGCTCGCGCGACATCAGATACGCGTAGGCCGCGGCAACGTCGTGATCGGACATGCGCGTGAAGTGAATATAAGGAAACGCGGGATAGAGCAGGTGGCCGTCGCGGGAGACGCCGTAGCGCACCGCACGCGTGAAGGCTTCGAGCGACCAACTGCCGATGCCGGTTTCGACATCGGGCGTGATATTGGTCGCGTAAATGGTGCCGAACGGCGTGGCGAGCGGCAGGCCGCCTGCGAACGGCTGGCCGCCCTTCGCGGTGTGGCACACGATACAGTCGCCGAGCGCCACCACGCGCGCGCCGGCGAGCTTCGTCTGCGCGTCGAACGACGATGCCGCCGGCGGGCTGATCGGGGCGATTGCGGGCCGCCACATCAGCCATGCGGCGACGATCGCCGCGGCCACGATGAGCACACCGCCCATCCCGAGCAATCGAGACTTGCGAGTCATTCCTGCACCTGGTCGAGAAATTCTGATTTAAAGAACACGGGCGCGAACACGAACACGACCCCCCGTGCGTCATTCCGATAAATGACTATGTGATAAATGACGATGCCGATTAGCGTATCGCCAACGTCATGGAATTTCCTGAATCCACTCTGAATTGTTATTAACGGGAAGACGCGGGCAAACGCAGGAAAAACGCGGGAACACCCGTGAAAACCCGGACAGCGCGTTGTCCGGGCGAAGATGCCGTTACGCAATGCTGGCCGCGTGCGCACGGCCGATCGCGAGGTAGTGCATCAGTGCAATCAGCGGGAAGGCCGTAGCGACGCCGGCGACGAGCGGCCAGCCACCGTGTTCATAGAGCGGGCTGGCGAGCGCGGAACCGAAAGCGCCCCCGACGAAGATGCTGGTCATATACAGCGCGTTCAGACGGTTTCTGCTCGCCGCATGCAACGCATAGATTTCACGCTGGCCGAGCACCATGTTCATCTGCACGCCGAAGTCGAGAACGATGCCGGTCACGATGAGCCCGGCCACACCCCACGCCGGATGGATCAACGCCGGCATGTAGGCGAGGGCGCCCACCACGAGCGCAATCAGCGTCGCGCGCACGGTGTGGCCCGCATCGGCCAGATGTCCGGCCACCGGCGCCGAAGTTGCGCCGATCGCACCGACCAGCGCGAAGACGGCGATGGCGGTTTGCGAGAGCCCGTAATGCCGCGTCAGCTCGACCGGGATCGCGGTCCAGAACAGACTGAACGAAGCGAACATCAGCCCCTGATAGAACGAGCGGTGGCGCAGAACGGGCATGGTGCGAATCAGATGGCCGAGCGAGCCGATCAGTTGGAAATAGGTGGCCTTGTGTTCCGGCTGGCGCGGCGGAATAGTCAGCGCCAGCACGCTGGTGACGATCGCCATCAGCACGGCCGCGGAACCGAACACCGCGCGCCAGCCGAAGTGCCCGGCCACGAGGCTCGAGAGCGGACGCGACAGCAGAATGCCGAGCAGCAGGCCGCTCATGATGGTGCCGACCACCTTGCCGCGCGACTCGTCCGGCGCGAGATGCGCGGCGAGCGGAATCAGAATCTGCACGGCCACGGAACTGAAGCCGACCAGCAACGAGATCGCGAGGAACCAGCCCGGCTGCTGCGCGAAAGCCGCCGCGCCGAGACTCACGATCGAGACCAGCGCGGTGGTGATCATCAGCTTGCGGTTTTCCAGCAGGTCGCCGAGCGGCACCAGAAAGAACAGGCCGAATGCGTAGCCGATCTGCGTGAGCGACACGATCATGCTGGCGGTATTGCCGGACATGTGAATGTCCGGTGCGATCAGTTCGGTGATCGGCTGCGCGTAGTACAGGTTCGCGACGATCGCGCCGCAACAGAACGCGAACAGCGCGATCAGACTGCGCGTCATCTTGACGTGGCTGAGGTGGCCGGGTTGGCCGGGTTGGCCTTTGCCGCCCGCCGTGGTGGATGCCTGAGGTGACATGTGAACTCCTTGAATAAAGAGACTACGGACATGGATGCAGAATATATGTTGCGTTGATTTGGTGTAATTGGTCTAAGATGCAATGCGACGTTGCGTCAATCGCAACCAAACGATCGATAAGGCCAGTCATGGACAAAATCCTCGCCCTGAATACGTTGCTGGAAGTGGCCGACGCCGGGGGTTTCTCAAAGGCCGCCCAACGTCTCGGGGTCGCCACCTCCTCGGTTACGCGTCTGATGGATTCGCTGGAGAGCGCTCTCGGCACCGCGCTGCTGACCCGCACGCCGCGCAAGGTCAGCCTCACGGACGCCGGTATTGCCTACGTCGAGCAGGTCAGCAAGGTGCTCGACGATCTGGCCGAGGCGGACGAAAGTGTCTTCGACAGCGGCGCGTCGCCGGTCGGCTCGTTCAGAATTTCCGTTCCGTCCACCTACAACCGCCTGCGGCTCGCGCCGCACCTCGCGGCCTTTCTTTCCGCTCATCCGCGCGTCTTTCTCGACGTTGTCGTGGCCGATAACTTTGCCGATCTCGCGCTCGACCGGATCGACGTCGCGATCCGGATCGGCCGGCCTGATCGCGACGCCAATCTGATCGTCAGAAAGCTCGCGGACAATCCACGTTACGTGGTGGCAAGCCACGATTACCTCGAACGCAGCGGCACGCCTGAAACACCGCAAGCGCTCGAATCCCACCAGTGCCTGCGGGTCGCGTATGGCGGCGGCTACCGCACCCGGCAGATCTGGGCTTTTCGCCAGGACGGCGCCGAGCAGTGCGTCGAGGTGCGCGGCCATCTGTTGTCGAACAGTCTGGACATGCTGCTCGAGGCCGCGATGGCGGGATGCGGCATTGCGTTGTTGCCCGAATGGCTGGTCGGCGCCGAGATTCGCGCAGGGCGCCTGATGCGCCTGTTCGAAACCTTCGAGGCGAGCCCTCATCAAGGTGATGCAGTTGTCTATGCTGCCTATTTGCCCAATCGCCGGCACTCGAGCAAAGTGCGCGCGCTCGTTCAGTTTCTCGAAGCACGGCTTCACACCTCACCCGAAGGCTGAACGGCAGCACGCCCGCTTGGGTTGCTTCGATCACGGCGGGTCCTTGTATGGTTTGCGTACGTCACTGCGCCTGATCGCAGTGTAGGAACGCCCTGTCCATAAAGTCCTGCAGAAAATATGAAATGTTCTGAGACGCCAGCGGCGAGGGGCCGGGTCGGGATGAGTCGGGGGGCCGGCTAGCCGTAATCGATTTTTAAGAACTATTAAGGTTTCCGGAAAGGACTCTTTAGAAGGCCGTCGATAGAATGAATTCCAGCTCTTCTCGCACTCCCGTTAAGTGCGGTATGTGGCCCGTGTTCACTCATTCTCCAGGACGTACATAGCCATGGCAAATCCGAAGCTCGAAGTTCTCACGCCTGCCAACTCGCAGATCATCTTCATCGACCACCAGCCGCAAATGGCATTTGGTGTCCAATCCATCGACCGTCAAGTTCTCAAGAACAACGTAGTTGGCCTCGCGAAGGCCGCGAAGGTGTTCAACATTCCGACCACGATTACGACGGTGGAATCGGAAAGCTTCTCGGGCTACACGTATCCGGAGTTGCTGGACGTGTTCCCGGGTCACAAGATCCTCGAGCGCTCGTCCATGAATTCGTGGGACGACCAGAAAGTTCGTGATTCGCTCGCTGCGAACGGCCGCAAGAAGGTGGTGGTCGCTGGTCTGTGGACCGAAGTGTGCAACAACACCTTCGCCCTGTGCGCGATGGCCGAAGGCGACTACGAAATCTACATGGTTGCCGACGCGTCGGGCGGCACGTCGAAGGACGCGCACGACTACGCGATGCAGCGCATGATTCAGGCCGGCGTGGTGCCGATGACCTGGCAACAGGTCCTGCTCGAATGGCAGCGCGATTGGGCGCACAAAGAGACGTACAACGAAGTGATGGCGATTGCCAAGGAGCATTCGGGTGCCTACGGCATGGGCGTGGACTATGCCTACACGATGGTGCACAAGGCTGCGCAGCGCACTTCGGGTTCGCACGAAGTGCACGCACCGGTGCCTGCCAAGATCTAAGCAGTCGCACATATCGTTTGCGGGTGCGGCCCGAACCCTGTGCGGGCCGCGTTGACCCCGGATCTATCGAGCGTCCGTCTGCACCAGCGTGCAGGCGGACGCCGCGGCATTCGAGCGCGCAGCGCTCCCTATGAGGATCACCATGAATTCCAATACTTCCCAGCCAACACCGGCCGAGGTCGTGTTCTTCAACGGCAAGATCGCGACGCAGGATGACAAACGGTCATTCGCCGACGCGCTCGCCGTCGCGAACGGCCGCATTATCGCGTCGGGATCGCGCGAAGTCGTGATGCGTCACGTGAACGGCTCGACGCGTCAGGTTGACCTCAAAGGGCGCACGGTCATCCCCGGTCTGAACGACTCCCACCTGCACATCATTCGAGGCGGCCTGAACTTCAACATGGAGCTGCGTTGGGACGGCGTGCCGTCGCTCGCCGATGCGCTCGACATGCTGAAGAAGCAGGTAGCCCGCACGCCGGCGCCGCAATGGGTGCGCGTGGTGGGCGGATGGAACGAATTCCAGTTTGCCGAGCGCCGTGGACCGACGCTCGAAGAAATCAATGCGATTGCGCCGGATACGCCGGTGTTCATTCTGCATCTGTACGACAGCGCGCTCCTGAACGCAGCGGCGCTGCGCGCGGTCGGCTACACCAAGGACACGCCGAACCCGCCCGGCGGCGAGATCCAGCGCGACAAGCGCGGCAACCCGACCGGCATGCTGATCGCCCGTCCGAACGCCGGCCTTCTGTATGCGACGCTCGCCAAAGGGCCGAAGCTCGCACCGGAAGATCAGCGCAATTCCACGCTGCACTTCATGCGCGAACTGAACCGTCTCGGCGTGACGAGCGCGATCGACGCGGGCGGCGGCTATCAGGCTTATCCGGATGACTACGCGGTCATCATGGATCTCGCGAAGCGCAACGAATTGACCGTGCGTATCGCGTACAACCTGTTCACGCAGAACGCCAAGAAGGAAATCGAAGATTTCGCGAAATGGGTGAAGGTGACCAAGCCCGGCGACGGCGACGATTTCCTGCGCGTCAACGGCGCGGGCGAAATGCTGGTGTTCTCGGCAGCGGATTTCGAAGACTTTCTCGAGCCGCGCCCGGACCTGCCGGATACGCTGGAAGTCGAGCTGGAAGCGGTCGTCAAACTGCTGGTGGCGAACCGCTGGCCGTTCCGCCTGCACGCCACGTATAACGAATCCATCGAGCGCTTCCTCAATGTGTTCGAGCGCGTGAACGCCGAGATTCCGTTCGACGGGCTGCGCTGGTTCTTCGATCACTGCGAGACCATCACGCCGAAGAACATCGAGCGGGTGCGCGCGCTGGGTGGCGGCATCGCGATCCAGCATCGGATGGCGTTTCAGGGCGAGTACTTCATTCAGCGCTACGGCGAAGAGGCCGTCAAGCGCACGCCGCCTATCCGCACCATGCTGGATGCCGGACTGCCGGTCGGCGCGGGCACGGACGCCACGCGCGTCGCGAGCTTCAATCCGTTCGTGTCGCTGTACTGGATGGTGTCGGGCAAGACGGTTGGCGGCACGGCGATGTATGCCAGCGAAAACCGTCTGGACCGGATGGAAGCATTGCGCCGCTATACGGTGGGCAGTGCATGGTTCTCGAACGAAGACGATCGCAAAGGCGCGCTGGTGCCCGGACAGTTCGCGGACTTCGCGGTGCTGAGCGATGACTACTTCACCGTCGACGAAGACCGCATCAAGTTCCTCACGTCCGCGATGACGGTGGTGGGCGGCAAGATCGTGTACGCCGACGACGAATTCGCGCCGCTCGCACCGCCCGATCTGCCGGTCAGCCCGTCGTGGTCGCCGGTCGCGGAATTCGGCGGCTACAGCCGTTACAAGCCGACGGCGGTGGCGTGCGTGGATGGCTGCGTGAATCTGTGCGGCGTGCATGCCCACGCCCATGGCTGGGCATGGCGCAAGAACGTGCCGGTCAGCGATTCGAACGGCTTCTGGGGCGCGTTGGGATGTAGCTGTTTCGCATTCTGACCGGTACGCGTTTTTGCCATCACGCGTGCCACCACGCAAGCGAGGACCATGATGCCGACCCTGACCGACGGTGTGCTGTTTGGGCTGGGCATCCTGGTCCTCGATTTCCTTGCGTGGCGCTTCATGGACCGCAAGAGCGGCCAGATGCGGCTCGCCCTGCGGGCTCTCATGTTCGGTCTGTCGACCTACGTGCTGTTCCGCTCGGGGATGTATCCGCTGCGAGCGGCGCCCTGGCCGGACGAGCCGCTGCGCCATCTGCTCGCACAGTTTCTGGAGGTGGTGTGGTGGCTGCAGGGTGCGCGCCTCGTGATCATCGTGCTCGATCGCGTGGTGCTGCCCGAGACGTGGCACAAGGAGCGCCTGTTTCAGGACGTGCTGGGCGCGCTGGTGTTCATGGCCGCCGCGGTGGGAGCGATCGCGTTCGTGCTGCAACTGCCGGTGAAGGGCCTGCTCGCCACCTCCGGCGCGCTCGCGGTGGTGCTCGGCCTCGCGATCCAGAGCACGCTCAACGATGTGTTTTCCGGCGTCGTGCTGAACGCCACGGAGCCGTTTCAGATCGGCGACTGGGTGACGATTGGCGACGTGGAAGGCAAAGTGGTTGAAAGCAACTGGCGCGCGACGAGCCTGCTGAACAGCCAGGGCAATATCGTCGTGATTCCGAACAGCGTGGCGGCGCGCACCAATATCGTCAACGCCAATGAACCGTCGCATACGCACGGCATCAGCATCGTGCTGCCGATCAAGCCGACCCACCGGCCCGCGCAGGTACTCGAGGCGCTCACCAATGCCGCGGCCAGTTCGGGCGACGTGCTGACCGATCCCAAGCCGCTCGTCAGCGTGCGCCGCGCCACCAACGACGCGATCGAGTACGAGATTGTCTGCTATGTCGACGCCCTGAGCAAAAAGATCGGCGTGCGCAACGACCTGTTCGATCTCGCGCACCGCCATCTGCTGTCCCACGGCGTGGTGTTGCGGCCGCTCTCGGTGCCCGAGCCGATTCTCGACCCGGCGGACGAAAAACATCGCCTGCTGCGCAACGTGCTGATCTTCCAGACGCTGGAGCGCGACGAGATCGCGCATCTCGCGGTGCAATTGACGAAGCACGAGTTCGATGCCGACGACGTCATCTACACCGCGGCGGATGAGGGCGGCCACGAGCTGCATATCCTGGCGCAGGGCGTCGCGAAGGCGGTCGTGGCGAAGGGCGGCCGCGAGATCGAACTGCGCAGGCTTGCGCCGGGTGATTCGATCGGCCAGTCGGGCGTTCTCGCCGGCGTGCGGACCGCGATCGTGGTGCGTGCGATGACCCGCGCCACGGTGTTCCGGCTGGACAAGAGCGCGTTGACACCGGTGCTCGCGCAGCGCCCGGAGGTGGTGAAGGAAATGTGCCGCTTGCTGTCGGAACACCATGCCACCGAGGAAATGGTGCTTGCCACGCCGAGCAGCGTGGAGGAGAGCGCCGGCGGCTTTCTGCAATGGATTCGCGATGGCGTGCGGCGTTTCCACGAACTGTCGTTTTGAGCGGGTTCATGGAGTTCTTGCGTCAATTAAGTGTTTTTAAGAATTCGCCAAAGTCTTAATGGCTTTAATCCGATACGCTGCATTGGAAAGAGGCTCCTTGGAGGAGTTGAGATGAGGAAGACCATTGCCGGCGTCGAGATTCCCGACGGCGTCATGGCTCAGGCGGCGACCGAACAGATTCGGGGCACGGAGTCCGAGTTGATGTTCCAGCATGCGCTGAGAGCATTTCTGTTCGGCGCCCTGACCGGGTATCGCGAGAACCTGACGTTCGACGCCGAGCTGCTGTATGTCGCCGCCATGTTTCACAACGCCGGTCTGAACGCGAAGTATCAGCGCTCGCCGCACCGCTTCGAGGTGGACGGCGCGAATGCCGCGCGCGATTTTCTGCGCCAGTACGACGTCGCTGATCATTCGATCGACGAAGTGCGCCTGGCGATCGCTTTGCACACGACACCAGGCATTCCGGAACATCTGTCGCCGCTGGTTGCGCTGCTCAGCGCCGGCGTGCAAATGGATGTCCGGGGAGCCAGCCACGACGCATTCACCGCGCAGCAGCGCGATGAAATCGTGCAGGCCTGTCCGCGCGAATCGGGCTTCAAGAAGAAGATCATCGAAGCTTACGCGCGTGGCATGG
Organism: Paraburkholderia sp.; assembly: GCA_036383775.1. Lineage (GTDB taxonomy): Bacteria > Pseudomonadota > Gammaproteobacteria > Burkholderiales > Burkholderiaceae > Paraburkholderia. Next base: position 43,602 of record DASVNP010000046.1, read on the forward strand.
AGCATCGTCCGGGGACCACGTTCGGCACGGTGAATGCCGACATTCTGGACAGGTGGGATCCGAATTATCGACGCCTGAATTTTTGCGGACTGGTGCTGGGATCGGACTGGCCGAATTGAAAGTTGAAGAGTGTTTCAAGAAAGGACGGAAAGCATGGGCTACATCATTTCTCTCGGAGTCGGCTTCGGCGTTGGGCTCCTCTATTGGCTGCTCAAGGTGCAGTCGCCGGCGCCGCCGCTGATTGCACTGGCCGGCTTGCTCGGCATGGTGTTGGGCGAACACGCCATACCGGTCGTCAAATCGCAGCTGTTTGCGCAGACGACCGTTCAGAGCGCCGCACCGGCGCCGGCCGCAGCACCGAAAGCACCGGCGGCGCAGGATGCGGCGAAGCAGGGTAGCTGACCCGACACCTCGGTCGATCTGAGTTGGACCCTTCAAACATTGCTAATTTATTTGAGTAATACCATGTTTAAACCGCTTTATCGTCTCCGCGCACTGGCGTCTGTCTGCGCCGTGGTACTGATTGGATTGACACCGGCTGCATCCGCATACGCCGATAACGGGCAACCGGAGGTATCGGCCGGAAAACCCGCGGCAGCCGCCGTCGCGCGGCACCCCGACGTATCGGTTGGTGCGCAGTACGACACGACTCACGTGTATGTGGCTTCGGCCGATCTCGACGCGTTCGTGACCAGCTTTCTCGCCACCTTTGGCGGCAAGGCGTCGCCGCGTGCGGTTTTCACGGTGACGCCCACGCCGAGCAAGACCGCGTCGCAGTATGTGCAAACGCCGGTCGGCATGCTGTCGGTGTTCGGTTTCGAAACGGCGATTCCGTACCCGTTCGGCAATGAGCGAACCGGGTATCTGGTCACGGATATCAACAAGGCGGTGCAAGCCGCGCGCGCGGCCGGCGCCGACGTCGTCGTCGAGCCGTTCGACGATCCGATCGGCAAGGACGCGATCATTCAATGGCCGGGCGGTCTGACGATGCAGCTCTACTGGCACACCAAGGCGCCGAACTATGCGCCGCTGCAGAGCGTTCCGGACAACCGCGTGTACGTGTCGCGCTACGAAGCGGACAACTTCGTGCACCGCTGGGTGCGCTTCTCGCACGGCAAGGTGGTGTCGGACGACAAGAATGCCGATGCCGGTGTGATCGGCCGGCCGGGTGAGACGATCCGCGTGATCCGCATCAATTCGGGCTTCGGCCAGATGATCGTGTTCGTGACTGACGGCAAGCTGCCGGTGCCGTTCGGAACCGAAACGACCGGCTATAGCGTGGACGATGTCGCCCAGACGATCGAGCGCGCACAAGCGGCCGGCGCGAAGGTGCTGTCCCAGCCGTACCACAGCGCGACGGGCACGACCGCTATGCTGGAGTTCCCGGGCCGGTATATCGCCGAAGTGCACGATGGCAAGTGAAGCAACCGTCGCAAAGCCGTTGAGGTCACTGAAGGGACGTAAGCGCGTAGCGCGGGTTTTCGCACGGCGCGCCGCCCATGCCTTGCTGATCAGCACGGGTCTCGCGGCGGCGCTGCCTGCTTCGGCCGCGGACACCGCGCTCGGCGGCGCCGACGATACCTCCGCGGCAAGCACCGCAACGGCAGCGGCTTCCACGAGTGCGTCGTGTGCGCGGCCTGCCATCATGTTCAACCGCTGGCAGGAGAACTGGTCGGTCCTCGCGAATCCTTGCGTGCCGAAACGGCCGCTCGATTCGCTGAAGTACATTCCGCTGTTCGGCAATCCCGACGCGTACATCTCGCTTGGCGTGGTGCTCCGGGAACGCCTGGAGGTGAACGACGCGCCGCTGTTCGGTCTCGGCTCGGGGCACGACGATACGTATCTGCTGCAACGGCTCGAGGTTCATGCGGATGTCCGCCTCGGCCCTCACGTGCAGATCTTCACGCAATTCGAAGACGCCCGCCCCTACGGCAAGGACAACGTCACGCCGGTCGACAAGAACCCGCTGGACTTGCGTCAGGCGTTCGTCGCCATTACCGAGCCGCTTGGGCCGGGTACGTTCAAGTTCCGCGTCGGCCGGCAGGAAATGGCGTTCGACTTGCAGCGCTTCGTTTCGGTTCGCGACGGCCCGAACGTGCGACAGGCATTCGACGCGGTATGGGCCGACTATGAAACCGGTCCGTGGCGCTGGATCGCTTACGCGACGCAGCCGGTGCAGTATCGCGACAATTCCGATTTCGACGACATCTCCAATCGCGACCTGACGTTCAGCGGCGTGCGCGTGGAGCGCAAGGGCGTGGGCCCGGGCGATCTGTCCGCGTATTACTCCCGCTACAACCGCAGCAACGCGCGCTTTCTCGACGCGATCGGCGGCGAGCATCGCGACGTATTCGATGTGCGCTATTCCGGCAACGTCAACGCTATCGACTGGGACGCCGAGGGGATGTATCAGACGGGCCATGTCGGCAGCAGCACGATCGGCGCGTGGGCGGTGGGCTCGCTCGCCGGCTATACGCTGAAGGCCGTGCCATGGACGCCGCGGATCGGCCTTCAGGTCGATGCCGCGTCGGGCGACACTCATCCGGGCGACGGCCGCGTCGGCACGTTCAATCCGCTCTTCCCGAACGGTTACTACTTCGCGCTGGCAGGCTACACCGGCTACTCGAACCTGATTCACGTCAAGCCATCGCTCATCCTCAAACCGAACAGCAAGCTGTCGCTGCTGGCCGGCGTGGGGCTGCAATGGCGCGAGACCACCGCTGACGCGGTCTATCAGCAAGGCTCGGCGGTGGTGCCGGGCACGGCGGGACACGGCAGCCGTTGGACGGGTTTCTATACGCAGCTTCGCGCCGACTGGGCGGTTGCCGCGAATCTTGCGGCCGCGCTTGAAGCCGTGCATTTCCAGGTTGGACCGTCGCTGCGCGAACTGGGCGCCCGCAATTCCGACTACATTGGCGCGGAACTCAAATTCGGCTGGTAGACGCACGATCTGCCCGCCGTGCCAGATGAGGTCATGTTATGAGCACTTCCGATTTATCCGCCGACGCGAGGACAGCGTCGGAACCCGATATGCCGAACTCCTCGTTGGAGTACCGCCGGCATCAGATGTTTCCCCGCCTTTCAGCGGCGGAGATTCAAAGTTTGCGGCGCTTCGCGCGGCCCATGTCGTTCAAGTCCGGCGAACTGATCTTCAAGACGGGGGAAGTCGCGCTCGGCCTGTTCGTGTTGCTGAGCGGGCGCGTGAGGATCTATTCGCTCGACAGTTTCGGCCGCTCGACGCTCGTCACCGAACATGAAGACGGGCACTTCATGGCCGAGATGGCGCAACTCTCCGGCAAGCCGGCCCTGATCGACGGCATCGCGCTGACCGACGTCGAGACGCTCATGATCGCGCCGGACAAGCTGCGCGCGCTGATCGTGGCCGATGCGCAACTGGGCGAGCACATCATGCGCGCGCTGATCCTGCGGCGGCTTGGGCTGATCGAGCAGGGGCTCGGGCCGATCATCGTGGGCGACGGCGACTGCTCGAAGCTGATGGGGCTGCAGGGTTTTCTGCGGCGCAATGCCTACCCGGCGACGGTCGTCGACGCGCGCAGCGATCCCGAAGCGATCACGCTCCTGAGCGGCATGACGACCGGCCCCGACGACTTTCCGCTGGTGTTCTGTCCGAACGGCAACGTGCTGCGCGCGCCGGACGAGGTCCAGCTCGCCTCGTGCCTGGGACTCGTACCGACCTTCGAGCAGTCGCACATCTATGACGTCGCCATTGTCGGCGCCGGGCCCGCCGGGCTGGCGGCGTCCGTCTATGCGGCGACGGAAGGCCTGTCGGTTGCCGTGTTCGATCAACGTGCGCCGGGCGGCCAGGCCGGCGCCAGCTCGCGCATCGAGAACTACCTGGGCTTTCCGACCGGCATTTCGGGCCAGGCACTCGCCGCGCGGGCGTTCCAGCAGGCGCTGAAGTTCGGCGCGCATCTGGCGATTCCCGGCAAAGTCACGTGCGTGAGCCGTCACGACGGCATCTTTCTGCTGTCGCTGCTCGACGGGCAGCGCATCAGCGCCCGCACGGTGGTGGTCGCGAGCGGCGCCGCGTATCGCAAGCCGTCGGTGGATGGCTTCGAGCGCTTCGACGGACGCGGCACGTTCTACTGGGCGTCGACGATCGAGGCCAAGCTGGTGAAAGGGCAGGACATCGTGTTGATCGGCGGGGGTAATTCCGCCGGGCAAGCGATCGTGTTTCTCGCCAATTTCGCGCGCAGCATCCGCGTGCTGATTCGTGGCAAGGATCTCGAGGCCAGCATGTCGAAGTACCTGATCGACCGGATCGGCTCCTTGCCCAACGTGACGCTGTGCACGCGCTGCGCGCTGCATGCGCTCGACGGCGACGAAGCCGGGCTCACCCATGTTCGCGTCCGTCACGAGGGCGAGGATGATGACGAGGTCATCGCGACCCGGCATCTGTTTCTCTTCGTCGGCGCGAACCCGAAGACCGACTGGCTCGAATCGAGCGGCGTGGAGCTCGATAACAGAGGGTTTGTCGTCACGGGCTTTGCCCGCAACGAGCATGGCCTGCCCGAAGGAGGTGAGCGCTATCCGCTAGAGACCAGCTTGCCGGGCATGTTTGCCGTTGGCGACGTGCGTTCGGAGTCGGCGAAACGGGTGGCCGCGGCGGTGGGGGACGGCGCGGCCGTGGTCGCTCAGATACATGCATACCTGGGCCAGTTGAAGACTGCCACCGTGTAGCTCAGTCGTGCTCACGCAATCGAGCTGCAGGCGCAGCGTGCGATACTTCGTTCCATTGGCCGGACGGGAGAAGTGACGTGAGCGGGGGGGCATTCATCGAGGGCGTTCAGGGAGCGTCGCCGGACTTCGGTGTAACGATGCATTTCGACCAGGCGTGGTTCGATCGGCTCTCGCTCGAAGCGCTGCTGGTCGATGGAAACATCGTACGTTATCGCGCGAGGTCGCAGGACGCCACCCAGTCGTGGCTGATCGCGGTGCCGACCGATCTGCCCTCGGAAGCGGTGTTGCGGCGCCTGCAGCAGGAATTCGCGCTGGCCGGCCGGCTCGATTCGAGCTGGGCCGTGCGGCCGCTGGCACTCGTACGTCTATCGCGTGGTCCCGTGCTCGTCTACGAAGACAACGGCGGCACGTTGGTTCTGCCCTCCGCCGACGGGAGGATCGCGGTCAACCGGCTGCTGCGCATCGCGGTAGGCGCAGCGCATGCGCTGCGTCGCGCGCACGCGTGCGGCATCCTGCATCGCGACCTCAAGCCATCCAACCTGCTGGAAGATCGCGACGGCACAATCCGGTTGCTGGGTTTCCGTGACGCGTTCAGAATCGTCGGCGATCCGCTCGCCGAAGCGCCGGATACCTTGTATGGGACGCTCGCCTATATGTCGCCGGAACAGGCGCGGCGAGCGGAAGGGCATGCCGATGAACGAAGCGATCTGTATTCGCTCGGCGTGACGATCTATGAGTTGCTCACCGGGCAGTTGCCGTTCGAGGCAGCGGATCCGGTCGAGTGGGTGTATGCCCATGTGGCGCGTCAACCCGCCGACCCGCGGCAACACCGCCATACTGTTCCCGCCGTGCTGGGCTCGATCGTCCTCAAGCTGCTGGCCAAAAATCCCGCGGAGCGCTATCAAAGCGCCTCGAGTCTCGAAGCCGATCTGCGCCGTTGTCTGGCGGGCTGGAACGAGATGCAGCATATCGTTCCCTTCGAGCCGGCCGCGGAGGACAACGTCAGAAACCTCGCCATCACGCATCGCCTGTTTGGCCGCACGCGCGAATACAATACGCTGCTCGAGGCATTCGAGCGCAATGCGCAGCAGGGCAAGGCGGAACTGATCTTCGTGTCCGGCTACTCGGGTGCGGGCAAATCGGAACTCGTGCGCAGCGTGCACCGCGCGACCGCGCAGACACCTGCGCTGTTCGCTTCGGGAAAACTCGAACAGTACGGCCAGAACGCGCCGTATGCGCCGCTGATGCAGGCGATACGGTCGCTCTTCCAGCGCATTCTGGGCGAGATCGATAGTGAACTGGACCGCTGGCGAGACGAACTGCGCGCAGCCGTCGGGCTGCAAGGCAAACTGCTCGTCAGCTATATCCCTGAACTGGAACCGGTGCTCGGCGTGCAGCCGGACGTGCCGGATCTGCCGCCGGTGGAAGCGCAGCTGCGTTTTCAGGCGCTGATCACGCGCCTCTTGTCCGTCTTCGCGAACGAGGCGCACCCACTGATACTCTTTTTCGACGACGTTCACTGGTTCGACGACGCCACGCTGAATTTCATCGCCAGTTTCCTGACGACGGTCGAAGACCGGCATGTGCTGCTGATCTGCGCGTATCGGGTCAACGAAGTCGACCGGTCGCCGAGGTTCAAGGCTTTCCTGAATGGCTTGCCAAGCGGCAATGGCAATACACGTATCTCCACGATCGAGGTAGAGCCGCTCGATATCGCGAACGTCACGGCGTTGCTGGCGGATGCGCTGCATTGCGGTTCCGCGCATGTGTATCCGCTGGCCGCGGTCGTTCACGAGAAGACGGGCGGCAATCCTCTGTTCGTCAAACAATTGCTGCTTGCGCTCGCCGACACCCGGTTGATCCGCTATGACGGCGTGACCGGCCGCTGGACGTGGGATATCGATTCCATCAGCGAATACGCGTCTTCCGATAACGTCGTCGACCTGATGGTGGCGCGCCTGTCGAGACTGCCCGCGCAAGTGCTAACCGTTCTCAAGCTGCTTGCGGCGATGGGCAGGCGGCTCGACAAGGCGACCCTGGCGCGGATCGATCTTGCCGGCGGCGCGGACCTGGAACAGCGTCTGCTTCCCGCGTTGGAAACGGGGCTGATCGTCTCGGACCGCACGGGTTATGCCTTCGCGCACGACCGGGTTCAGGAGGCGGCGTACGCACTGATCGCCGAGGAGGATCGAGGCTGCGGCCATGCCCGTATCGCGCGCATTCTGCTGGAAGATTTCGACGAGCGCGATGCGCGAAAGCCCGCATTCGACATTGCTCACCATATTGAGCGCGCCCAGGCAGCGGGGACTTTGTGCGAACTGAACGCGCACGAAACGGCTGCTTTCGCGCGAATCTGTCTGCAGGCGGCACGTCACGCCAAAGAAGCGATTGCGATCCAGTCAGCGCTGAACTACCTGGACGTCGGGCAGAAACTGCTCGACGCCAGTGGAGAAGATTATTCGCAATCGCTCGGTTATGACATTGGCATTCTGCGGGTGCAATGCCACATTTGCGATGCGAACTTCGACGCCGCCGGCGCCCAGATCGAGAAGCTGCTGAGCCAGAATCTGTCGATCATCGCGCGCGCCTCGGTGTACAAGCTGAAAGCCGACATGCAGCAGCATCTGTCGGACTACGAAGCGGCCGTCGACACCGTTCTCGAAGGCCTCAAGCTGTTCGGCACCAGCCTGCCGCGCTATCCAGACGCCGCGGATCTCGAGGCCGCTTACGGGCGGCTCAACGAATCGCTTGGCACGCGCACCATTGCCTCGCTCGCCGATCTGCCGCCTTTGAGCAATGCGGCGATCGAATCGGAAATGAATCTGCTGGCGAGTGTCTTTGCGCCTGCATCGTTCGTCAATGAGAGGCTTGGCTTCCTGCACCTGTGCCATATGGTGCAGTTGACCATCGACCACGGTATCACGGCAGCCTCGGCGCATTGCTTCGCGTGGTTCGGCGTGTACGTGGCGGAAACCTTCGGCCAGTATGCGGAAGGTTTCGAATTCTCGCGGCTGGCGCGAACCCTGGTTGCGCAGCGCGGCTATCATGCGATGGCCACGAGTACACTGGTCGCGCTCGATCAGGTCGCTGTGTGGACCCAACCCCTGTCATACGCGCTGGAATGCGCCCGCGCCGCCTTCGAGTCGGCTCGCCCGAGTGGCGACCTGACCATGAGCTGCTACGCGTGCAATCACATCGTGTCGGACCTGCTGATTCAGGGCGTGCCGCTGGAACAGGTCGACGAGGAAATCGAGCTGGGTTTGTCGTTCGCACGGCGTATGCGTTTCAAGGACGTCGAAGGCATCCTGGAACTGCAGAAGCGCTTCGTTCACAGTTTGACGGGCGGCCCCGCCTTGCCGGGCAACTTCGGCGTCGTGGCCGACGGCAGAATGACTTTCGACGCCGGGCTGCTCGATACCCAGATGACCACGCTGCGTTTCTGGATCTGGCTGCTGAAGGGCGTCTCCTGCTATTTGCATGGCGACTACGAGAACGCCCGGTATTGTCTGGACGAGGCCGGTGAGTTGAAGTGGTCGACACCGGCTCACATCCATCTGCTCGACTATCACTTCTACGCGGCACTCAATCTCGCGAAGGTGCACGGCAACGAACAGGATGCGTCCGCCACGGTCGCGAGCGTCGAGCCGCATCTGGCGAAACTGCGCCACTGGGCGCAGCTCAATCCGGCCACGTTCAGGGACAAGCTTCTGTTGGTCGAGGCCGAAGTGGCGCGGCTCAGCGGCTCGCCGCTCGTGGCGCTGTCGCTGTACGAGCGGGCCGCCGAGGCGGCGGCGCAAAACGGCTTCAATCATTGCAACGCGCTGGCTCACGAACTCGCGTCGGCATGTTGCGAGGCGAACGGCCTCTTCAGTGCCGCGGGCCATCACAGCCGTTGCGCGATCGAAGGGTACATGCGCTGGGGCGCGCAGGCCAAAGCCGCGCAGCTCGAACGCGGCCAACGGTCTGCCCAGCCTTCGCTCGAACGGCTCGCGGCGTCGCGGCCTTCCATCGAAATACCCGACGCGCAGCAGCAGTTCGACCTCGTGTCCGCATTGAAGTCGTCGCAGGCGCTCTCCGAGGAGATCGTGCTCGACAAACTGATCCGCACGCTCGTGACGCTTGCCATCGTTCACGCCGGCGCGCAAAGCGGCATGCTGATCCTGTTGAAGGGCAATGTCCCCGTTGTCGAGGCGACCGGTCGGGACGGGCCGGGCGGCGTACAGGTGACGTTGGGCCAGGACCATGCGGCGTGCGAGGGTGTGCCGGCTTCAGTGCTGTACACGGCGTTGCGTACCCGCAAGCCGGTCGTGGTGGAAGACGCGCAATGCGATCCGCAGTTCTCGTTCGAGACGTCCTTCTCGAACCGTCTGGTTCGTTCCGTGTGCTGTTTGCCGCTCGTCAAGCAGGGTAATGTCGTCGGTGTGCTCTATCTGGAGAACAATCTGACCGCGGGCGTGTTCACGGCAAGCCGCACATCGGTGCTGGAAATGCTGGCTACGCAAGCCGCTATTTCGCTTGAAACAGCCCGCCTTTATGCGGAACTCGTGGAAGAAAACACACGGCGCCAGGAAACGGAGGCGGCGTTGCGCATGAGCGAAGAGGCGCTCGCGCTGGGGCAACGGATCAGCCGCTCGGGAAGCTATATCTGGAACGCGCTGACAGGGGAGCGCTACTGGTCGAAAGAGCTTTACAACGTGTTCGGCCTGCCCATCGAAGCAGGCAGCCCGAGCACCCAGGCCTTGCTTGAGCGGATTCATCCGGAAGACCTCGCCGGCTACCAGCAGGCGATCACGCGGGCCGCGCACAACCGCACGTCATTCCGGCAGAAGCACCGGATCGTGACGCCGCAGGGCGCGATCAAATATCTCGAGGTGCTCGGCGAGCCTTCGGGCGTCAGCAATTTTGTCGGCGTCGTCACGGACGTCACGGACCGGCACACCACTGAACTGGCCTTGCAGAACGCCAAGATCGAACTGGCGAAAGCGTCGCGGGCCACCACGATGGGCGAACTGGCGGCTTCTATCGCACACGAGATCAATCAGCCGCTGGCGTCGATCGTGTCGAATGCGAGTGCGGGATTACGTTGGCTTGGCCGTCCCGTGCCGAATATTCCGGAAGCCCTGGCGGGCCTGCGCGATATCGTGAAGGACGGCAAGCGAGCCGGCGACATCATCCGGTCGTTGCAGTCGCTGGCGAAGGAAGCGAGACCGAGTCTCTCGCCCACCCTAGTAGACGGCGTTATTCGTGAAGTGTTCGATCTCGCGGCTGCCGAAGTCGAGCAGCGGGGGCTGGCCGTGCGGCTGGATCTGGCGGCCGGCCGTACCGTGATGGCGGACCGGGTGCAATTGCAGCAGGTTCTGTTCAACCTCATCATGAACGCCGCGGATGCGATGAGTCATCTCGACGCGAAGTGGCGCTTGCTGAATGTCACGTCGCGCGTCAACGAACGGGGATCGGTAGTCGTGTCCGTGCGGGACAACGGCAGCGGGATCAGTCAGGAGATCGGGGCCCGCATCTTCGACGCATTCTTTACGACGAAAGAAACCGGCATGGGCATGGGACTCGCCATCTGCAAGTCCATCATTCAGGCGCACGGCGGGACGTTGACCGCCGAAACCGCTTACCCGCGCGGGACGGCGTTCGTTTTCAGCTTGCCAATTGCAGCGTAGCGGGAACGTGGCGCGCGTGCCGCGCGGTGATGTGCTGCTGCTCGCCTTCCGCCTGGAGCTTGGCGAGCGCATACGCGCGGGCCGACTCGGACAGGCGGTATTTCGCCACCGGACCCTCGAACTCGACGTTGACCAGCGACTTCGCCACCAGCTCGCCAATGCTGCCGATCACGTGCGCCACGGTGTACTCGTCGTCGCACACGACCGTACACATCGTCTCGAATGTAAAGGCGTCGGCGAATACGGCAAGACGCCGGAACAGCGACTTGGCGCTGTGATTGAGCAGCGCGAAGCTCCAGTCGAACGTCGCGCGCAAGGTTTGATGGCGCGGCAGCGCGGTCCGGTAGCCGCCCGCCAGAATCGCCATGCGATCGTCCAGCCGGCGATGCACGCCTTCCAGGCCGAGCGCGGCGACACGCGCCGCCGCGAGTTCGATTGCGAGCGGAATACCGTCGAGGCGGCGGCATATCTGGCCGGCGAGCTGGATCTCCGCGCTGTCGCCGCCTACCTTGACCTGCAATGAGTTGGCGAGCCGCAGAAACAGATTTACCGCCGAACACCGCAGGACGTCCGCATCGGTGGAACAAGGCGGCGGCACGTCCAGCGGTTCGACCCGGAACACCATTTCGGGCATGATGCGCAGCGGTTCTCTGCTCGTGACGAGCACCCGGAT
>DASVNP010000047.1:0-2562 GCA_036383775.1 Paraburkholderia sp.
CGGAATGACGGGTGGGACAAACTGAACTGCTTCGCTCCGCTCGCAATGACGGACGTGAAGACGTGCCGTAGCCCGGATGAAGCAGAGCGAAATCCGCGATGAGCATTAGCCCGCATGGATTGCGCCGCGTTCCATCCGGGCGACGCTTGCTTCCGGCATCGCGTGCGAGGCGAGGAACTTTGAAAACGCAGCTACTGCTGCCTTATTCGCGCGAATTGCCGCGATTTGCAGGCAATAAACCGATGGCTATCCGCTCTGGAAGGGCGCACAGTCATCCCATGCACAACCCTCGCGTTACCGCGCAGCGCCCCTCATGACCATGAGAACGCGGCGGGAGACGGTCACATTCAAACATCCGGCGCGGATCAAGGGTATTGAACGCCTGCTTCCGGCTGGTGCCTACGAAGTGGTCACCGACGAGGAAATGATCGAAGGTCTTTCCTTTCCAAGTTTCCGGCGCGTTGCCACCCTGATCATGGTGCCCGGCGTGCCACCGCATCATCACTCGATGGAAATGCTCGCGATCAGCTCGATCGATCTTGCGGACGCGCAGCATCACGACGCGGTGGCATCAAATGTCTGACGACCCGGTGGAACTTGATTCCCGTCGTGGCATGGCCGCACAGAAGGCAACCGGGCTGCGGCGGATTCTTGCTGACGCCGAAGCTCACGCAGCCGTCTTGCGCGAGCGGCAACTTCAGATCGAGGCAGAGCTGCTCGATTCGCCTGCGATGTCGTGGCCTGAAGCTGCGGCGAAGGCACGCTATATCCTGAATCTTTATTACGCGACGCTGGGTGCGCATGACTCGCACCGCCGCGATCTCGTCGCGTCGGTCCTCAAGGACTTTGCACGGCTCGACAGCGAAAGCTGACTACGTTTTCCAACTCGATTGTTTTCCGCAAACGATTGATCCTGAAACTTCACCCAGACGTTCGGCGGGAGCGGGAGGACTATGCATGCTTGATATGACAACGAAAGAGCTGTCATCGCGGCACGTCAAGGCGGAAGAAGCGCTTCGGCTTGGCGTCGTTTCGGGATGGTACACCACAAAAATGAGCGGGACGTTCGTCTCCGGCCCTCACGCCACCCACGAGGAGGCTCTTCGCAAGATTGTGGAACTTAATCCGCCGCCTCCACTTGTTGCAAAGCGCAAACCGTAAAGCATGCGTCTTTCGAGATAAAGCGCGGCTCGCGTCGAACGACAATCCCGGCATTGATGCCGGGATTTACCTTCGCACACATGATTGGAAGCACGTGACCGGTATCAAGATTCGCGTCGGCTATGAGATGATCTACGATTTTCCGCAGGCCACACCGATGATCATGGTGCTGGGCACGCATTTCACGCGCGCGTCCGATGTCGTCACTCCGGATTTTCTCACCACCACGCCCTCCGTTCCGGTTTTTCCCTATCGCGACATGTTCGGCAACTGGTGCAGCCGCATGGTCGCGCAGCCAGGCCGGATGCGTCTTTACGCCGATGGCCTGGTCCGCGACAGCGGGCAGCCTGATGTTGTGGTCACGTCCGCCGTTCAGCACGCGGTGGAGGATCTGCCGCCGGATACGCTGGTCTATCTGCTGGGCAGCCGGTACTGCGAAACGGATCGCCTGTCGGATATTGCGTGGAAGCTGTTCGAGAACACGCCACAGGGCTGGGCGCGCGTGCAGGCGATCTGCGATTTCGTTCACAACCATATCAAGTTTGGTTACGAACACGCGCGGGCCACCATGACGGCCTATGAAGTCTATCACGAAGGCAAGGGCGTCTGCCGCGACTACGCGCACCTTGCCGTTACGTTCTGCCGCTGCATGAACATTCCGGCGCGATACTGCACCGGCTATCTCAGCGACATCGGCACGCCGAAACCCTGGGTGGGAGATTTCGCCGGCTGGTTCGAAGCCTATATCGGCGGCCGCTGGCAGATGTTCGATCCGCGCAACAACGTGCCGCGCATCGGCCGCGTGCTGATCGCGCAGGGCCGCGACGCTTCCGACGTTCCGATCACGCAGACCTTCGGGCCAAATGAGCTGATCAGCTTCAAGGTCTGGACCGACGAGGTCGAGTGAGGCTCCTTGCGATCCAAGCTGATGGACCTCGCCCAATAAAAACCCCGGCATCGCTACCGGGGCGTTCTTCGGCAACTCTTCAGATCACGCCTTCAGCGTTTCAAGAAACCGCACCGTCTCGCCGGTCGATGGCGTCGCGAGTTCGCCCTGCCACATCACACGTTTGCCGCGCACGAATGTGCCGACCGGCCAGCCCTTCACCTTCACGCCGTCATAGGGCGTCCATCCCGCGCGCGAGGCGACCCACTTGTTGGTGATGGTTTCCTCGCGCTTGAGATCGACGATCGTCAGGTCCGCATCCCAGCCCGACATGATGCGGCCCTTGCCGGCGAGGTTGAACAGCCGCTGCGGGCCGTGGCTGGTGAGATCGACGAAGCGCGCGAGCGACAGGCGCCCGGCATTGACGTGGTCGAGCATGATGGGCACGAGCGTCTGCACGCCGGTCATACCCGAATGCGAACCGGGATAAGGGTGATCCTTCTCTTCGCGCGTGT
>DASVNP010000048.1:0-105506 GCA_036383775.1 Paraburkholderia sp.
CGCCCCGAACACCGCGTTCACCTGCGCGGCACCGTCGGCTCTGGCGTCGGCCATCTGACCAGGCGCATCCGGAAACGCTTCGAGTACTTCGGGCGATCCGTCGTGAATGATGTTGGCGGGCCAGCGGCCCTTACTGCCGTCGTACTCGACGCGATCCATCGCGCCGGCCATTGACCCACGCTGCCCATCAACTGACGACTTAGGCGTCGATCCAGGTCCCTCTACCTGCCCCGCCACGCGGCACGCATCGATATTGAGCGCGCCCGTACCGTGCTCGAGCACGTTCGCCGCGACAGTGCTAGGAAACGGCTTGCGCGCAATACAGATCGGCTCGTGCGCGGGTTTGAGCGCGGTGCCCCAGCCTTGCCACTCGCGCGCCGCACACGAGCGGCAGTAGAGCGCGTGCGTCATGTCGACCGTTCCATGCGACTCGCCGCATTCTTCGCACCAAAGCGGGTTTCCTTCGCCGTCGAAACGGGTTTCGTCGGCAATGGACGCAATAGCTTTCGACACGTCCATCGACTTAGGGAAGCCCGAACCAAAAATCCAAGGGATAGAGTCGCGTATCTCGAACCCAGCATCCTCGATCGCGCAGACCATGCGGTGCGACGTGCGCGTTGCCGAGAACGCCAGCAGGTGCCCGCCAGGCTTCAGCACGCGCAGGCACTCCGCCCACATCTCGACGTTGTGCGCGATGTCGCCGCCGTCCCACGTGTGCCCCATGAACCCGCGATCGCCGATGCGAGCGCGAAGATGCGGCGTAGTAGCGCCGCCGGCCTTATGCGACCCGCGCGCATTGCTCGTGAGGTGATACGGCGGATCCGTCACGATCGAGTCGACCGAATTGTCGGGCAGCTCGGCCAACACCGAGCGACAGTCGCCGCAGCGCAGGTCGAATGGGCTATCGCTCATGCTTGCAGCGGCTCCATCAAGTGCAGGCGATAGACATTCGAATCGGCGCGGCGCAACTGCCGTTCGATCAGCCCGGCCCTCTCTAGCGTGTCAAGCGCCGTGTAGACGGTTTCCGGAGAAACGCCCACGGCTTTCGCAATCACTTGAATCGTGGGCGAACAGCGCTCGTCATCACCGGCGCGGCCAGCGAGGAACAGCAACACTAGCTTGGCGCTCGGCTTGAGATTGTGTTTCCACACAAGAGAGGCTAGGAGGACGCTCATGCAATCCACCAGAATTGCGCGCGCCACATCACTGACGCATAGATCCAATAAATGGTGTATGGGCTCATGCCGCTGCTCCGGAAGTTGCGACGAGCACGCGATATGCCGGTTTGCCATCGACGGTTACGGTGTCGACGTAGCCCGCCTCGGTGAGGTGCTTGAGCTGCTCGCGCACGCCGCTATCCGAGATGCCGCACATGAACGCCAGACGCTGCACGGTCGAATTGGCCTCGCCCGTCGACTGGATCGCAAGGTGCGACAGCGCGAGCAGCACCAGCTTCTGCATGCCGCGCAGCTCGATGCGCCAGGCGAGGTTTGTCAGGTGATGGGACATGCGTTCAATTGCCCCAGACGATTGCGACGGCGATCACCGCGATGACGAACGTCACGCCCAACGCACCGCGCGATCGCGTGAGCGATGGGAAGAACGCCGACGTGAGGCCTACGATCGCGAACGCACGCAGCGCCAGCGTGCCAACCTGAATTGTGTCCATTGAAGTCTCCCTATGAACTTGAGCCGCCGCATAAACAGACTGGCAATGGCCAATCGGCTTGTGGAGAAGCTGAAGTGGTGAACCCCCGGTTACTGCTAAACGTTCCCTTGCTGTCCCGATTTGGGCCGCGATTCAAATGCCTGCACTATCGGGTGCAAAGCCCCGTAGGCACTGCGTAGAACGTGATAACCCAACAAGTCAGGCGTCGAGATACCTTCGCGCGCCGCACGTACCGCCAGATCTGCTGCCTCCGGTCCAGGCAGGACCACCAATAGGCTGGTCGTGTCTTCGCTCATGCGGCCAACATCGCCCCGTTGAGGCCCGACTCGGCACTGATCTCCATCAGGTTCGATGGCAAATTTCCAACCGTGCCGAACAGCTGCAGATCGGCCAGGCGGCAGAGAGCAGCGGAATCGCTCTCGATGCCATGCAGTTTCTTGAACGCCTGCAGGCCGCAGTAGGTGCGGTCTGGCAAACGGGTCTTTACTTCGTTTCGAAAACTAGCTCGGCGACGCATACAAACCTCCTTTGAACAACAGGTTAAACATGAACAACGGCTCAAGAATCACCACTCTGATAAGCAGTACTTACGGCAGCGATTGGTCTCGTCTCCCCCGCTTGCTCATTTGTTCAGGTCGTCACAGCCGCGCCGCGCAACGGCATGTGCGGCACTACTCCATTTGCTACAGCGTGCGCGAACTGGATCAGTTCGCGACTCGCGACCACGTCGCCAACGATGCGGATGCTCAACGAGCCATCTGGGAGAGTGCTCCCAACGTCGCGCTTCTTAACCTCACCCAAGCCAGCACGGATCGCATTGACCTCGTCGAAGACGAAGTGCATTACGGGCTCAGTAAGCTCGGGCCGCTGTTCAACGGTGTCGAGAAGGTCGTCGATGACCGAGTGCAGGAGACGCGACTTCATTCAGGCGCCCTCCTTCGCTTCTGCGAGTTCGGCGTCTTCGCCAGTGGCGTCGCTGGATACCTCACCCGGAAAACCCTCGGGCTTCAAGGCGCGGAACGCCACAAGCCACGAAGCGGGAATATGGTTCCCCTTGATCCACTGGGAAATGCGGCCTTTGCTCAGGCCGGTGATTCGCATCACCTCCTGGCGACCACCCATAACCTCAATGACTTGGTTTGCGTTCATATTGCTCAGTATAGTTCGCTAAACCACATTGGGTCAAGCTTTCTATACCGAGTTTAGTTTAGATTATTAAACTATGAACCTAAGCGAACGCATCCAAGTCATCATTGACGACACCAACGCCGAGCAGATTGATCTGGCCTCGGCTGCCGGCGTTACAAAGGGCACAGTCAACCAATGGCTTAGCGGCGACATCAAATCGATCAAGCTCGAGTACGCAGTCGGCATCCAGGAGCGATATGGATACAGTGCGGTGTGGATCGTGCTAGACAAAGAGCCGAGAAAGGTACCGGGGATACACCACGAGGATCCCTACGACACGATTCCAATCAAAAAGTGGAAACCGATTCCGATGGTGGGCATGGCGCAGCTAGGCGATAACGGGCACTGGGCAGATCTCGAATATCCGGTGGGCCATGGCGACGGCTATGTCGACTTCCCAACGCAGGATCCGGACGCATACGCTCTCAAGTGCGAGGGCGACTCAATGAAGCCGCGCATTCAGGCGGGGGAATTTGTCGTTGTCGAACCCAGCCAGCCGGTAGAGCCCGGCGATGACGTGCTGCTGAAGGCGAAAGATGGTCGCGTGATGGTCAAGCGTTTTCTCTACAAGCGAGCTGGCCGCACCCACCTGATTTCCGTCAACGATGCGCATCCGCCAGTCGCGTTTTCAGACGACGAGATTGAAAAAATGCATTTCGTGCGCGCTATCGTCCGGCCGTCGGCGTGGCGCCCTGAATGAAGATGATGCGGGGCGCCTGCGATCGGGCGCCCGCGAAGCTACCGCTGCAGTTTGATTGTTTCTATCAGCTCGCGCAGAAATTCCAACTCCCGCCTGACCGCCGAACTCTCGGCCTCTAAAGTGGATTTAAGAAGCTCATCCACCTGACCGCAGACCGCCTCGGCGCGCTCGATGACGCGCCATAGCGCATCCCCTTGCTTTTTCACCGCCGCCCTGAGGGCGACATCATATTCGCTGAGTTTCGCGAGGATTGTCGACGCGGATGCAATCTCCGGGCTGAACCGGATCCGGTCGATGATCTCGTCGTTCATTGAATGGCCCGCCGCGTCGGCGGCTTCCTTGATTTCATCCCGGAGCGCGCGCGGCAGCCTCAGTGCTGTCTTGACGAAGTCGTCTTGTTTTGCCATGCGCGCGATTTTACCGAGCAGTGCCATCAAAGTGCCACTAAAATAGTATTGCCTTCAAATTGAAGGCATTTACCATGGCAATTCACTAGATTGACGCGTACAGCTGGGGGACAGAATGAAGTCAGAGGTTAAATTTCAGGTACGGCTTCCGACCGAAATCCGGGACGCCCTCGCGACAGACGCTCGCAATTCACACCGTTCAATGAACCGTCAGATCATATCCATTTTGCGCGAACGATTCCGCGCGATTGGGCTTCTCGCAGACGAGGTAGACGAGGATGCACACGAAGGCACACGGAAAAAGCGGACATGAAGTCGACCACCTCTGGGCGCGGCCACCGAGGGCCGCTCAAACTAACAGTGGGGTCTGTAATGAATGCTGGAATCGGGTGTGCCGTCACCCTTGATGTGCATAGCAAGGCAGTTCTTCTTAAAAGCCTGACGGCTCTGATGCGGGGGAACGCGACTTTCTTTGAAATGAGCGACGACATCCAGAAGAACGTCATGTGGCTCGCGGACATCCTCGCCCGCGACCTCGCGGTGGCCATAACGGCCCTCTCATAAGGATCAAAATGCACGTCTCGCCCTTCGGGGCGATTTTTTTCGGCTTTTTGGTTTAGGTTTCTTGACTGCCTACAGTTTAGCGTTCTATACTTCAATCCAAGCGCTAAACCAAGCGCCTGTGAGAAGCGCCCTGAGCGGAACGCATTGAACCTCAGTGCCTTGTACTCAGGGTGAATCTCACACTGCCATGGGGCGCAGCCCCGCTGGAGATCGAGATGAGCGTTCTTGCACGTGATCTGCTTGAGTTGCGCCGGCTTGCACAAGGTGGCGCGGGTGCGTTGATTCAGCATCTCCTTCGTGAAGTGGCATGCAATCTCATTGCCCCGGGCGTCGGAAGCGCCTTGGGCGGACTCTAACCCAGAAGTCGGAGCACCGTGATGTCGACCATCAAGAAGCGACCCGCGAACATGATTCGATCAGCATTCCGAATCGTTCGCAACGTTCTCGCCGTTCTCGGCATGTGCTTCGTCTATCTACTTGTGACCGGCTATATGCAGTACGAGGATCGCCTCGCAGCCGGTGACGTGACGTGCTCCCTGACGCATTGCGCCTGATCATGACGACCCTCAAACACACTCCCGGACCTTGGCGCGCCGAGTACTGGCGCTGTAACGCGAAAACCACGGTGTTGGTCGACGACGCGGCAATCGTCACCGGCAAGCGCGTCATCGCGGAATTTGAAACCGAAGAAGATGCGCTTCTTGGCGCAGCCGGGCCCGATCTGCTCGAGGCCGCTCGTGCCGCAGAAGCCACCCTTTCGCGCGGTGGATGGGTCGAAGGTTCGACCGACCCCGAGGCGGTCGCGCTTTTCAAGCTTCGCGCCGCGATCGCCAAAGCAACTGAGGCCTGACATGCACGCCGAGATCCCTGTCACTGACGCGATGCTTGCCAGCAAGCTCCCGGAGTACGGGATCGACGGCGAGCCGAACAAGATCTGCAGCGCACTGCGCGCGATCGCGGTGGCACGCATTCGCGCCGAGTTGCATCCGAATCCGAAGGTCTTGCGCCCGGCGCCGCGCCCTCGCGCTACTGCTAGCAAACCTGTTTCCACCATGCCGGTGATCAGCACCAAGTGCCTGGCCGCCAACGATCTCGACGAGGAGTGACCTGTGAATACCATCGGCGTTTTGGGTTCGACGTTTCTGACTTCTGGAATTGCTGCCTGGACGATGTGCCGCGTTGCCGCGCGTGCTGATGCAGCCGACTCCCGTTTTGATACCCCCGCCTCCGCGAACGATGCATCGGGCTTTTTTGGAGGTGTGGTCGCGGCACGCCTTCCAAAGGGACGTCTCATGACAGCGCTGCTGAAGGGCTTGCCCTCGTTGCCGCCGCGGATGTGCGCATTGCCGCGCGACGCCGACGGCCAACCGATCCCGTATTTGCTCACCCAAGTGGCGACGAAGTTCGATTCGATGCTGGGCCCGGATCTCGCGCTCACGACTCTGTTCGCACAAAAGCGTTGCTGGTTGTGTGGTGAGCAGCTCGGCCGCTATGCCGCTTTCGTCGGCGAGCCGCTGACCTCGGTCACGCGAGTTTCCCGCGCTCCGCCGGCGCATCACGATTGCGCAAAGTATGCGGCGGTGACTGGCCTGCTCCAACCGAAAACGCTCAAGGTGTCTCTCGTCTGGGTGACTCGCGACTACGGCATGCGCAGCGCCGCAACCGGCCACGTGTTCGCAGTCGGCGACGCCGAGCAGGCCTTCTGGTTCACCGATGGCCGTGCCGCAACACGCGAAGAGGTCACGACCGTGATGCAGGAAGGCCTTCCCGGCCTTTACGAGCTCGCCAAGAAAAGCGGTGACGCCGCCCTTGGCGGACTCGATCTGCAAGTCGCGCGTGCCTCGCGCCAGTTTCCGCCCCACGCAGCTCTCGCGACGGGCACATAACGGTTTTTCAGTGGTCTCCTCGCGGCCAGTCCCCGGCCGACGCGGTTCTTGGTGGGCGGCTTTTTTCAGCGCCCCGCTTTTTCAGGATTTCAGATGACCCGCCCCGGTGCGAAAACGCCTGAGACGGTACCGACGATGCGGCAGATCCTCGCCGACGTCCAGAACGGCAGCCTGGCATTACCGGATGCGATCCGGCTGGCCAACGCTCACATTCGCGCCGCGGAGCTTCGCGGCGAACGCAAACGCAAAGGAAAAGCACGATGAAAAACATCTTCATTTTCGACAATTCCCGCGTCACCGATCGTGATCACCACGTCTTGGCGTTGAGCGAAGACGGCGTCTCAGTTGCCTCGATCAGCTTCGACGACTGGACGTTCCCGCATAGCCGTTTCGTCATGTGCGTGGATGAGCACTTCGATGCTACCGGCGCCCTCGCCGCAAAAGTCGACGATACGCATGCAGAGGTCTACGCCGAATTCAACGATCGCTTCGGCGCCGGCAACTGGCGTGCGGTGTGGATCGAGCAGCCGATGCAGGATCCCGGCTGCCTTGATGCCCTTCGCGCTCACCATGCCTCGCTTGTGGCGAAGCTCACGAAGCGCAAGGCCGACTTCATCGAAATGCTGTTCGCAGGCATGAGCGCGCCCACCGATCTTCAGCCGGTCGCGCAGCACTGAATTCGGCGCGCCCGCACGCCAACCGCCCATAACTCTCAGGGGAAACCATGTCCGTAAGACCCATCACTGACGCCCTACGCCACATTGGCGGAGGCGTCTTCATTGACACCGCCAGCGAGCAGATGGCCGAGCTGATCCGCGCGATCGACGTCGCCGGCGGCAGCGGCAGCCTCACGCTGACGATCACCGCCAAGAAGACGACGCGCGGCGGCGCAATGCTTCTCATCGGCAAGACCTCGCTCAAGAAACCGGCCGAGGAGCCGATGGAAGCGATCCTCTTCGCTACCCCGGAAGGCAACCTGCTCGCGGACGACCCGCGTCAGGCAAAGCTCGATCTGAAGCAGGTTGTCGGTGCTTCGGACGCCCCGCCGTCGGCACTCAAGACGGTTTAACACCCTACCCACCTGAAGGAATTTCTCTCCGTCATGGAACAGACAACCAAGAACCTCGCCGAAACCTTGGCGACCGAACTGAAGGCGCCGATTGAGATCGCGTCGAACACCGCTGCAGCAATTCGACGCGTCGCGTTGCCGCCGGGCTGGAAGCTCGAAGAGCACGACGAAGAGCGCAACCTGGCCGCACCGCTTCGCAAGACGGCCACCGTGCGCGTTCGCGACTCCGACAGCTTCATCGAATACGTAAAGCGCCACGGCTCGCTGACCGACTGCACGATCTGGTGCAGCGCGAACTATGTCGAAGGCAAAGTCGCCTTCCAGGCGATCGTCAATGACCATGGCTCTGACGCGGCCGCCGCGGCGTGGCGCGATCACAAGGCCTACTTCGCGCCGGAGTTCAGTGAAGAGTGGCGCCGCTGGACCGCCCAGAACAAGAAGCAGATGACGCAAACGGACTTTGCAGCGTTCCTTGAAGACAACCTCAAGGACGTAGCGAGCGTCGACGGATCTGGCCTGCCCACGGGCTCGGCGATGCTTGAAATGGCGATCGCGTTCGAGGCGACTCAGGACATGCGATTTAAGAGCGCGATCCGCTTGCAGAACGGCGGCGTCAATCTGTCGTTCGTGCAGGACGACGACGCCCAGACGCTGCAGAAGATGGCTGTGTTCGAACGCTTCGCGATCGGTATCCCGGTCTTCTGGAACGGCGACCCGTACCAGGTCGACGCGCGCCTTCGCTACCGCGTGCGCGACGGCAAGCTCGTCTTCTGGTTCGAGCTCGTGCGTACGGACAAGATTCTCGAGGCTGCAGCTCAGACCGTCATCGGCGTGATTCGCGAGAAGACGGGCAACCCGTTCTTCTTCGGCGATCCGTTCGCCGGCTAATCGGTCGCGAGGAGCTACCCCATGGACATCATCGAAATGGCGCGTGCCGCTGGCCTGACCGTTCTGCTCGACGGAAAGATCGGACGAGAGGAATACCACAGCGTTTCCGGTTCCCTGCCCGCACTGCGCCGTTTCGGTGAGGCCTTTCGAGCAGCCGCCGACGCCGAAGCCAGCGAGTCGGACGAGCTCGACGCAGCAGTCAAAGACTAGTCGTGGAATTTGCCGAGCTCCGCGTGCTGTTCGAGCAATGGGCCGTCTCCGAGGGACTTCCTCTCGATCGCTCAGCGCTCCCAGATAAGACATACGTCTGGATGCAATCAGAGCAAGCGTGGTTCGGATTTCAAGGGTTAGCGAGCGTGCTTGAGCGCTCCAATTTAAGGAGATGTGATGCAACAGATTCAACTTCCGCCGCTTGCTGAAGGCCAAATCTATCTGCACGGCCGCATCAACAAGAATGGCGACGTCGAACACACAGTGCTCGTGGCCGTGAACGACGAGCGGCTGCCGCGCGACCTGCAGCGCGAGTGGGCAAAGAGCGTTGGCGGCGTTCTATACAACCGCATTGATGCACTCGTGATCTACAACGAGCACCGCGACCTCGTGAAGCCCGAGGCGTACTGGACCGACGATGACGTCGAATGGGACCCAGCTTTCGCCTGGTATCAGGGCTACGACGGCTACCAGGACCGCTACCGCAAGAGCGCTGAGCTCCGCGCGGTCGCCGTCAGCAGATTCACTAATTGATTCATTTACTCATTCGTTTTGTCCGGAGACCTTCCATGTCGGATGTCACGTTGGAACGCATCAAGTCGGAACATGCGCGCGTCGGCGCGCTGATCGAGCAGTACGAGAAGCAGTCGGCCACAACCGAATATGTCATCGAGCGTGCCGTGATCCCCCTGCCGCCCGGCGCGCGTGTTGCCGGCCCGATCTTCAAGGAAGATGGTTCGCTCGACTACTACCTCATCTTGCACGCTGGCGAAGACAACAGCTCGCACGAGGCTGCGAAGGCGGACGCCGCCGACCGCGGCTTCAAGTTGCCGAACCGTCGCGAAGGACGCCTATTACAGGCGGCATTCCCCGAGTTTTGCGCAGAGGGGAGTATGTGGCTCGAAGATGACTATGAAGGCGATGCAGCTTTCGCCTGGTATCAGGGCTCCAGCCACGGCATCCAGAGCTACAGCCTCAAGAGCGCTGAGCTCCGCGCGGTCGCCGTCAGCAGATTCATTCCTTCAGTCATTTAATCATTCATTGATTTAGCCACTATGGCCCTCCACACCGAACTCGACGTGTACAAGACGGGTTTTGATCTTTTCAAAAAGGTCACAGGCATCGTCAAAAACATGGAGCGATCATTCAAGCGATTGATCGGCGAGGATATCGTCGAAGAGATGAAGCGGCTGCTGATTCTCGTCTATCGCGCCAATGTGGCCGATGACAAGGTGCCGCACCTGTCTCAGTTGATCGAACGCGTAAAGCTCGTCGAGTCGCTATTCCGTCTCGCGTGGGACCTGAATGAGATCACGGACCGTCAATATTGGGCCGTTATCCGTCTCACTGAGAGCATCAGCAAACAAGCTGTGAAGTGGAGGGAGTGGTCCGCAAATCGCCCGTCTCATGGAGGTTCACTCCGCCATGACTGAGCACCGTTTCAATCTGGTCGTGCCGCTGGCCCACGAGGCCACCGCCATGCGCAATCAGGATACCGACCACCGGTGCGTGGATCGGTCCGGCGCAGTTTCCCAACTGAGCAATCGGTCGGGCGACGTAGATAGCACGATGGTCCAGCTTTCGCCTGGTATCAGAACTACAACAACGGCAACCAGAACAACAACCACAAGAGCGCTGAGCTCCGCGCGGTCGCCGTCAGCAGATCGAAACGTAGAAGCGGAATTCTCCGGTGCCGCACTCGTCACGGCCTACCGTGACTGCCGGCGCACGAAGCGTAATAGCGCGAGCGCCCTTGCGTTCGAAGAGAATCTCGAACGCAACATAGCAAACCTGCATGACGAGCTGACCGCCGGCACATATGCGCCCGGTCGCTCCAAATGTTTCATCATCACGCGGCCGAAGGCCCGTGAAGTCTGGGCTGCGGGGTTTCCCGACCGCGTCGTACAGCATTATCTGTACAACCATATCCGCGAGAGATTTGAGCGTGCATTCATCGCTGACAGTTGCGCCTGCATCAAGGGACGCGGCACTCTATATGCCGCTCAGCGCCTCGAAGCGAAGATCCGATCGATCACCGAAAATTGGTCGCACCGGGCGTATTACCTCAAGTGCGACATTGCCAATTTCTTCGTCAGCATCCCGAAGCCGCTCCTGCTCGAATTGTTTCTCAAGAAGATTGACGAGCCGTCCTGGCGGTGGTTGACCGAGGTCGTGCTGATGCACGATCCACGTGGCGACTTCGACTACCTTGGCGATGCGGCGCTTATGGAACTCGTTCCGCCGCACAAGAGGTTGTTTGAGCAGCGCCCGCACTTCGGCCTCGCGATCGGCAATCTGATCAGCCAGTTTGCGGCGAATGTGTTGCTCGATGTGCTCGACCAGTTTGTCAAGCACGGGCTCCGCGTGCGCCACTACATCCGGTATGTCGATGACTTCATCTTCCTTGATGAGTCGCCGAGGCGGCTGAACGAGATTCTGGCCGAAGTGACTGCCTTCCTGCCGAAGTATCTGGGCATCCAACTCAATCCACGCAAGACCATCCTGCAGCCGATTGACCGTGGCGTGGATTTCGTCGGACAGGTCATCAAACCGTGGTGCCGATCGACGCGTAAGCGCACGCGCAATGAGGGGCTGCGCCGGGTTGCTGCTGTGCCGGCCGATGAGTTCCTGTCTGTCGCCAATTCGTATTTCGGGCTGCTTGGCCAAGCCACCGCTAGCCATCAAGACCGCGCAGCACTGGCTAACGTCGTACGTGCTCGAGGGCACGCCGTTAATTTCAACCTCACCAAAACATATCGGGGCTCGCGCGTATGAAACGCGATTTGAACTCTCTTTCGTTGGCGCTCGGTCACGAACTGATCGTCGATAACTTTGCCGGCGGCGGCGGAGCCAGCACGGGCATCGAGCGTGCGTTTGGCCGTGCGATCGATATCGCGATCAACCACGATGGCGAAGCGCTCGCGATGCACGCAGCGAACCATCCGACCACGAAGCACTACACGGAAGACGTGTTCGCCGTGCACCCGGGCTTCATCACCGGCGAGCAGCCGATCGGTCTCGCGTGGTTCAGCCCGGACTGCAAGCACCACAGCAAAGCCAAGGGCGGCAAACCGCGTGAACAGAAGATCCGCGGTCTAGCATGGGTCGCGCTGAAATGGGCGACGTTCCAGGTGCCCCGCTGCATTGCACTCGAGAATGTCGAAGAATTTCAGGACTGGGGCCCGCTGGACGACGAGGGACGCCCGATCAAGGCTGAGAAGGGTCGCACGTTCCGCGCCTTTGTCGCGGCACTCACAACAGGGCTGCCGAAAGACCATCCGGACACCGACGAGATTTACGAGACGCTCGGCGCTGATTTCCCGATGGCGCGCCTGCACGCAGGCCTTGGTTACAAAGTCGAGTGGCGCGTCCTGCGAGCCTGCGACTTCGGCACGCCAACGATCCGCAAGCGCCTATACGTTTTCGCGCGGCGCGACGGATTGCCTATCGTCTGGCCTGCCGCAACGCATGGCGACCCGAAAGGCATAGCGGTGAAGGCCGGGAAGCTGCAACCGTGGCGCACAGCTGCCGAATGCATCGACTGGTCAATCCCATGCCCGTCGATCTTCGAGCGCGCGCGGCCGCTGAAAGATGCGACGCTCCGGCGAATCGCCAAGGGCATCATGAAATTCGTTGTCAACGCAGCGGATCCGTTCATCGTCTCGACGGCTCACAGCACAACGACCGGCCGCGGGCCCAACGTGTGGGGCACCGATGAGCCGCTCCGCACCATCACGAGTTCGAACGACAAGTACGTCGTCGCACCGACGCTGATGCACGTGACCCACCATGGCTCGGATCGCAATGCCACCATCGACGCACCAATCGCGACTGTGACCGGTGCGAACCGCGGCGAGCAGGCGCTCGTATCCGCCACACTGATCCAGACCGGATACGGTGAGCGCGAGGGGCAAGAGCCACGCGTGCCGGGCCTCGATAAGCCGCTCGGCACGGCTGTTGCCGGTGGCGTCAAGCATGCGGTGGTGTCCGCGTTTCTCGCAAAGCACTACGGTGGCGTAGTCGGTACCGGCGTAGACGTTCCGACTGGCACCGTGACGACGACGGACCACCACTCCGTCGTCACGGCTCAGCTCGTCGGCTGTGGCGGCCGCGCTGGCCAGTCTCGGCCGCGCGACGTTAGTGAGCCGTCGGCGACCATCACGAGCAAAGCTGACACGACCGTCGTCACATCGCACCTCGTCAAGCTGCGCAACAACCAGTTTGGCCAAGGCATGGATGAGCCGATGCCGACGCTCACGGCCGGCGGAGGCCACGTCGGTGAGGTGCGTGCCTTCCTGATCAAGTACTACGGCAACGAGAAAGACGGCCAGAGCCTGCGTGCGCCGTTGGGCACGATCCCCACTCACGACCGATTCGGCCTGGTGACGATCCACGGAGAGGACTACGTGATCGTCGACATCGGAATGCGCATGTTGACTCCTCGCGAGTTAGCGTGCGCTCAGGGATTTCCGGATAGCTACGTCCTTGACCCGATCTACAACGGAAAACCGCTTTCCAAGTCCTCGCAGGTTCGAATGATCGGCAACAGCGTCTGCCCAGATGTCGCGGCTGCGCTGATCAGCGCGAACTTCACGCACGAACAACAGGTGGCGGCCGCGTAGGTCCGTTCATATCTGCCAAACGAATAATTGGCGTTTATTCGCCACACAGATAAAGCGAGAGAACACGATGACCACCAATACAGACGCAGCGCCGAGTCAAACCCTCGACGAGCAGGCCGCAACGCTTCAGCGGGTCTATGACCTCGTCGGTATGGGTGCGCTTGCCCGCACACCGGGTATTTTGCTGGCGAACCTCGAAAACATGAAGCGCCGTTCGGACTGCCTGTCTGGTATCGAACTGCTGTTCACGTATGAAGTCCCGGACGAGCAGGACGAATGGGAAATGGTCGAAGAGTGCGATCTCAACTGGGGCCACGCCCGCGCCGAATATGTCGAAGCCTTCAAGGCGGCACTTCCGGCATTCATCGCGCGCAACCCTGAGCTCGGCTCCGTCGAGGCGCAGGCAGAAGCGATGCGAATAGGCCCATTCACACGCTTGGTAGCGCTCCATTCCCAACAGCTCGACAGCAACCCCCACTGCTATTTCGAGCTTGCCTATACCCGCACGACCGGTTGGATGGCATGGATCACCGATCGCCCTGCTCAAGGTGAGCCCGGCACCGCTGAGTACGCGAAATCGCGCAAGGTCATCGTTCGCGGCCAAGCCGACACCGCAATCGAAGCATGCGCTGACGCATTGGCGGCTCTCGCCGCTACCGCTTCATCTGCCGAGGGTCAGTGACATGGCAGTCAAGATAATTGGCCAAGACAACACCCTGGCAAAGCGCATCAGTTGCCGCCACTGTGGCGCAGTCAACGAGTACTTGCCAATCGATGTGCGCGAGTTGCATAAGGGCCGCGACATCGACGGTGGAATGAGCATCAGCGAAGGATTTCGCTGCGGCCAGTGCAATCACGAAATCATTACGAGGTCTTGGTAATGGCGATCGACAACATCAAGAGTCTGGTGCAGCAGCACGGATACAGCCCCGACAACTGGGCGCATAGCGCGCTCCTCCTGATGGACGAAGCGGAATCTCTCATCAGGTGGGGCAGCGTATCTGCCGAACCGGAGCGGTATAAAAAGGCTGCGAAGGCTTTCTGGGACGTATGCCACCTTTTGGCCGCCGAGCGCACTCGCATCGCCGCCCTTGTCGCTGACAGCGAAATATCGCAGCAAAACGAGGGTGAGCAATCCATGCAGGACGCTTGCGCGACGCTGCCAGAGGGGTATCTGATCGAGGTCAACCTCGAAAACGGCGCGGGATGGGTTGAGCTATATCGCGACGGAGAAAAGGTCGAGTTCGACGAAGACACCGACGACGGTATGACCGGCCGCATTCGAGCAGCGACAGACGCCGCTATTGCAGCATCAGCAGAGCAGAAAGGCCAGTCGTGAAGACTTTCCCGATCCTCGAATCGTGCGTTAGGCGGTGCCGCGAACAACATTTCCATTCGCCGCTTGTCGTTTCGTTCGATCTGGTTAAGCGCCATGAGGCGCAAGCCATGAAGAACCATTATCAGACGGTCGAACGTTTGGCCGAGAGAGGCGGCTTGTCATGGTTTGAGTTGCTTATGGTCATGGCTGACAAGGGGCCGACAGACGAATACTGGAAACGAATCGAGAGTATGAGCCTGGCCGAAGGCGAACTATTTCGGATCGTCTCGGTAAACATGATGCATGAATTCAGCGCGGCATACGCGAAGAAGGGAGGTAAGGCATGAGCCAACTTAACGTCGAGATTGTTCGCCAGGCCATTGAGCGCGCCCTCGCATCCGTCGACAGCATGATCGGGCCGAAATACAAGGTCACGTTCGTCGCTCGCTATGACGGCACTGATCTGGATGATGCGGACATCGTGATCGGCAACGACGATCTCGCGAAGGTGTCGCGCGCGGTCAACCGGCTGAACGAAAGGGACGTCGCGAAATGAACATCCTCACCGGCTCAGCAAACACGAAGTCCGCCAGCGAGATCCTCGCCGACATCAGGCACGTGCACGAGCAGATCAATCGTATTGCGGACCAACCGGGAGAGTTTGGCGGCTTAGGCCCAGTGAAGATTCTGGAAAATCCGATGTGCGTCCGCGACTCGGACAAGCCGCAGCGCATCCACAAACGTCGCCGGTGGATGAGCGACTCGTATCACCGGCGCATTCAGAAGAAATGGGCGAAGCGGTTCGGTTACCAGCCCGAGTACTACGCGATAGCGTTCGATCCTCGCGCCACTGGTATGCCGGGCGAATCAACCCTGGTGGTGCACCCGGTGATCGCGCAAAAGATGCGAGAGGAGGCGCGGCTGCGCGAAATGCGCCGACCTTTCGACGCGCTTCGCCGCGCCGCACTGATTGGAAACTTTGGGAGTTGGCTGTGAGCGCGACAAACAATATCGATGTGAATGTCCTGAAAGAAGAGTTCAAGGACTACGTTGCCTCTACTGAGACAGACATCAAGGCGAAGTTCCCCGCGCTGACTCAGATCGAAGTACTCGCCATCATCGCGATGGGGCTGTTTCAGGCGACCAAAGAAGCGAAAGCCGAGAGCATCGCCCTGCAGGCTGAAATCGATCGGTTGCGCGGCGAAACCGTCGGCGCACTGACTGATGCTGGCATCGCCATGCTTGCTGAAGGTGCCACGGCGCCCGGTGAAATTCCGCGCGCGATCGCGAGGCTTGCTGAGTCGCAGATCGATGGGAAGCGCTATCGCGCGATCGCGGCAGCCCTGAATGCAGCGAAGGCCGGCGGAAGCATCGAAGTGAATCAGGCGCTGCAGTACTACGAGAAGCCCAAAGCAGGCGACGAGGTTGAGATCCGCTGGTATCCGGATACCCCTGTCAGCTTCTACGTAGTTTCGGCGGCCACGCTGGATGCCGCGGCCGATGAGTTGATCGCCCACATGGAAGCAACAGGAGCTATCAATGGCTGATACCACCATCGAATGGACTGACGCAGTCTGGAATCCGCTCCGCGGTTGCACGCGTATATCTGCCGGCTGCATGAATTGCTACGCCGAGCGCGTCGCGATGCGCTTTAGTGGTGAGGGTCAGCCCTATCACGGCCTCGTGCAGATGACGTCGCAGGGCCCGAAGTGGACCGGCCGCATCGAGCTGGTGCCGGAAAAGCTCGAAGAGCCGCTGCGCATGCGCAAGCCGCGAAAGTTCTTTGTCAATAGCATGTCGGACCTGTTTCACGAGGGCGTGCCGTTCGAGTTCATCGACCAGGTGTTCGCGGTCATGGCGGTCACGCGGCGCCATACGTACCAGATCCTGACGAAGCGCGCCGACCGCATGCTCGAGTACTTCTCGCGGCCCGGCGACCGGACGCTCGGCGGTATGCCCTTCTCGATCATCAACGCAGCGGTGAAACTTGGGCCGGACGGTCAAGACAACTGCGGCCCGGCATGGCCGCTTGAGAATGTCTGGCTCGGCGTGAGCGCAGAAGACCAGACTCGAGCAGATGAACGGATTCCACTGCTACTTCAATGTCCGGCCGCCGTTCACTGGATCAGCGGGGAGCCGCTCCTCGGCTCCATTGATCTTGAGCGCGTGAAATGGCCAGACCTCGGCGATCACCGCGTCGACGTGCTTCGCGGCGGTTACTGGAATAAAGCACCGTATCTGTTGGGGGCCCCGTCGGCTGGCCTAGGTGAGCCGAAAGGCGGCTTCACGAACCATTCGGATATGCCGGGAAAATTGAATTGGGTCGTGGCGGGTGGTGAAAGCGGCCCCGGCGCACGGCCGATGCATCCGGATTGGGCGCGAAACCTGCGCGACCAGTGCGAAGCCGCCGGCGTGAGGTACTTTTTCAAGCAGCATGGTGAATGGGCTCCCGGCTCAGGTGACTTCGGCGCGCGCAAATTTGAGACTGCCGCGATCGCGTGCGACGGCCGAGTCGTCACCGACGGGTATGACGCTGTCGGTTACCCGCCGGGCGCTACGAGTGCCGATGGTTGGGCGATGGTGCACCGCGCGGGCAAGAAAGCAGCTGGCCGCCTGCTCGACGGCCGCACCCACGACGAATTCCCGGAGATTCAGGGATGAGCCGGCCTCGAAATATGCGGATCCACATCGAACTCGGAATCAACCTGGTTGGTGACCTCGGCGACGACGCCAATGGTAGCCGTATCGTCCTTGGGTTCCCAATCGTAGCCATGGGCTGTCTTGCCGGAAGCCCCGATCGGCACAAGGAAGACGCGCATGCCGGTCTCATATGCAAAGTGATTGAGCAATCGCCGATTTACTTCGGCGATGAACTCTTCGGGCGAAATAACCTGCGTGGCCATAACCGTCTCCGTCGTGATTGTCGAGGAATCCTAGCATGAAGGAACGCCCTATTCTCTTCAGCGGCGCCATGGTGCGCGCGCTGCTGCGTGACGTGAATCCGAAGTCTCAGACGCGGCGCGTCGTAATGCCTCAACCCGCCGGCAGGTTTCTGTCGTTACTTAAGCGGAAGCTCCGCTCCGAAAACGACCAGCCGGTACTGCGTGCATGGTTCAGGGCAGGCCCGGGCGAACAGTCTACTCGCGAGGTCACTTGTCCTTATGGCGAGTCGGGCGACAGACTGTGGGTGCGCGAGACGTGTCGGGCCGAAGAACTTGAAACTGGACTCGACGGCGTGCGATATGCCGCTGATGATGCTTTCCGCCCGATCGCAAACTCCATCGAAGCGGCTGAGCGCTGGATCGATCTGAATGCCTATCGTGGGAAGTCCGGTGCCGTCGTGCCGGCGATTCATATGCCGCGCTGGGCATCGCGCATCACGCTGGAAGTGACTGGTGTCCGCGTCGAGCGGCTGAAGGACATCAGCGCCGCCGATGCGCGAGCTGAAGGCATCGAGTTTCAAGAGCACCGGATAGCTGGCGATATCTGCCGGTCGTGGAAGGCCTACGGCAGCGCTAACGGCTGGTTTCCGGAAGGCCGCGACATTGCGCCTATTCATTCGTTTCAGACGTTGTGGGACAGCCTAAACGCTGAGCGCGGCTATGGATGGGCGGCCAATCCCTGGGTTTGGGTGGTCGAATTCAAAAGGATCGAAATATGACAACTGCCTATCCGCTGCAATGGCCAACTGGCCGCCCGCGCACCGACCGTTACCGTCGCGAACACGGCAAGTTCGACGTAACGTTTGCCCGCGCACGCGACAACATCGTCGCCGAGGTTCGCTTGCTCTGCGGCGGTCGGTATGCGGCCGATCCGAACATCGTCATCAGCACGGACATCGCGCTGCGGCGCGACGGGCTGCCGCTCGCGAATCAGCGTGCGCCCGAAGATCCAGGTGTCGCCGTCTACTTCACGTACAAGAAACGGCAGATGTCGTTTGCCTGCGATCGCTGGCTGAAGATCGAGCACAACATGCAAGCGATCGCCAAGACCATTGAAGCGCTGCGCGGCATCGCGCGCTGGGGAACTGGCGACATGCTCGAGGCAGCCTTTACCGGCTTCACGGCGCTGCCGGCACCCGGCGTGCCGCGCCATTGGCGCGAGATCATCGGCGTCGAGCCGCACGTTCGCGACCTTGCGACGGTCCGCGCTGAATATCGCCGCCGCGCGGCGCAGCACCACCCTGATCGCGCTGGCGGATCGCATGAAGCCATGACCGAACTCAATGCTGCATTGGCAGCCGCCGAAAAGGAGTTGGGCTGATGCAACACCTGACCGACACCGATCTCGCCGGCGAACGCGGCTGCATCCTGAGCGACTGCGGCGCCTATCGCTATCGCCTTTGGCGCGAATGGGACCGAGGCCTGCCGACACTGGCGTTCCTGATGCTGAATCCCAGCACCGCCGACCACCTGGCCGACGATGCGACCATCACGCGATGCATGTCGCGCGCAATCGCGGGGAAGTTTGGGCGCCTCGACGTCGTCAACCTATTCCCGCTGCGCGCGACGGATCCGGCCGAGCTGCTCAAGCATCCCGATCCGCTCGGTCCTACGCGAGGCAGCACGACCGCCGACGGCGCCATTCTCGACGCGATCGACCGCGCGAACATGGTGATCTGCGCATGGGGAGCGCACCCGACTGCGGCGCAGCGCGCTGCCTCGGTGATGCACCTGATCCGTATCGCCGGGATGCGCAACAAGCTGTATCACCTCGGACTGAACAAGGACGGCAGCCCGAAGCACCCGCTTTACATCGCCGCAAGCACGCGGCCCAAACCATTCGAATTCACGGCATGACAGAAACGGCAACACGAGTCATCGAAACCACACGACGAGCCTGGAGCCTCAGATGAGCGATATCCCAGTAATCGGACCCAGAGCAATGACGCTGAAAGAGGCCGCCGTATTGTTGCGGGTCTCTTATGGAACCGTCTATGCCCGACGCGAGGAGCTCGGATTCTTTCAGATCGGCTCCGTCTGGCGAATCTGGCCGGAAAAGTTGATGGCCGCCACACAGGATTACAATAAGCGCCGACCGGCGCAGACGGAAGCGGAGGAAGAGGTATGTCTATCCGAAAGCGCGGCGGTGTCTATGTTGTCGACATCCGCACACCAAGCGGCAAAAGAATTCGCCGCACTTGTAGCACGCAGGACAGAAAAGAGGCGCAGGAATACCACGACAAGCTGAAAGCGGACTTGTGGAGGGCCTCGAAGCTGGGAGAAAAGCCTCCTCGGACGTTCGAGGAGGCGGCCTTACGGTATCTGAAGCAGGAAGCAGGAAAGAAGGACTACGAGAGTAAGAAGCGCCATCTGGTCTGGTTTAGCGGCCATTTCGCCGGACGGCACATCCATATGATCACCCGAGCCGACATTATGGCTGCGTTGCCAGTTCTAGACCAGAGGCGTTTGAAGGAGCCACGCCCCATCAGCGAAGCAACGAGAAATCGCTACCTTGCGACGATCCACGCAATGCTGAGCGACGCGGTGAAGAAATGGGACTGGATGGATGCGGCCCCAGCGGTGAACCGCGGGCGGGAGTCCGAAAAACGGATCCGCTGGATTACGCCGGATGAAGCGCGCCGGCTGCTGTCCGAGATTCGGGTTGGCTGGGTACGCGACATCACCGAGCTTGCTTTCAATACCGGGCTCAGATATTCCAACCTGACGGGGCTGGAGTGGTCACAGGTGGACCTCGTGAAGAAACGGGCATGGATTCACCCGGACCAGGCGAAGGCGGCCAAGCCAATCGGCGTGCCGCTGAATCAGGCGGCGATCGAGGTTATCAGGCGCCAGATTGGCAAGCATGATCAGTTCGTGTTTCTGGTGAATGGTGGCCCGGGCCGGAAGCTGGATAACCGGCAGTGGGACAAGGCTTGCGCACGCGCCGGTATCGAGAATTTCCGGTTCCACGATACCCGGCACACGTGGGCAAGTTGGCATGTCCAGGGTGGCACACCGCTGAATGCCCTGATGGAACTGGGGGGATGGTCAGATTACAAGATGGTCCTGAAATACGCCCATCTCGCGCCCGACCATCTGGCACAGCACGCAGAGCTGGTCACATTTAGGGCACACAGCATTCCGGTAATTCGCGTCACAGATGGAAAGTTGTCGGCCTAAAAACGGCTGTAACGTAGATGTAGAAAGGGTTTGGGCAGTAGATTCAGATGCCGGCTAGTTGTCCGGGAAGGTGATACATACCGGACAACTGCACCGGCTGACCGCGCAGTGTGACGAGCTGGCGGTGCGTGTCGAAGTGATAGGGCCCCACGTCGAAGCTCGCCGTGCTGAAGCGATCCGGATACGCGCGCCGAAGCACCGCCGCGACGCGCTCGCGGAACTCGGCCGGGCGCAGCGGCAGTGCGACATAGTCGTCCGCGCCGCCGGTGAAGGCGCGCACGACGCTCTCCTCCGACGTGTCCCGCGAAGCAAACACGACCGGCAAGCGGTCGCCGCCCACCGCGCGCACTGACCGCAGAATTTCGGCGCCGGACAGGCGCACGCCTTGCCAGTCCAGCACCAGCAGATCCGCGGTGGAACGGGCAAGCGTTTTCGACATGCTCAGGCCGTCGTCATAGCCGACACAGGTATGACTCGCGCTCG
Organism: Paraburkholderia sp.; assembly: GCA_036383775.1. Lineage (GTDB taxonomy): Bacteria > Pseudomonadota > Gammaproteobacteria > Burkholderiales > Burkholderiaceae > Paraburkholderia. Next base: position 21,127 of record DASVNP010000048.1, read on the forward strand.
TCAGGACGTTTTCGATCGACTGCCGCATGAGCGGGTCGCGTTGAAGGATGGCAATACGCATTAGGGGGCTCGTATCTAGTAGCTCGGACGCGATTCTCGAAGGCACGTGCCCGCCATCCCATCGGAGCAATCCTAATTTACATATCAATCGAACTTTCCCCGCAGCCGCGCGGAACGTTCCCGCAGACGATTGCGAAATCTCTTAATGCAAAGGCCGATTTCCGCTGAAAAAAGCCGTCTTCCGGGAATATTCTCCAATCTAATTAAGCACTTCCCGAAGCTGCCGGCTTTCGTCCTGTAAAATCCCCCGCCTGGCTTCAGTCGTCATCGTGCTTACCCTATCCGGGCCGGCGCGCCGGTGTCCCGTGCTCTACCCAGCGCTTCCCACACTTCTCGCCCGACGACCGCCGTATTTCCACGCGCTACACGTGGTTCTCAATTCAAAACAAGACTCAAGCAATGCAAGCGACCAATCTGGGTGGAGCGCAGGCTGTCACCCCACGCCCTCTTGGGCACAGCGATTACAAGACGCTCGGCCTCGCCGCCCTCGGCGGGGCGCTGGAGTTCTACGACTTCATCATCTTCGTGTTCTTTGCGCCGGCGATCGGCCAGCTGTTTTTCCCGGCGGCGATGCCGGAGTGGCTGCGCCAGGTGCAAACCTTCGGCATCTTTGCGGCGGGCTATCTGGCGCGGCCGCTCGGCGGCATCATCATGGCCCACTTCGGCGACCTGTTCGGCCGCAAGCGCATGTTCACGCTGAGCGTGCTGCTGATGTCGGTGCCGACGCTGATGATGGGCCTGCTGCCCACCTACACCAGCATCGGCGTGCTGGCGCCGGTCCTGTTGCTGCTGTTCCGCGTGATGCAAGGCGCGGCCGTCGGCGGCGAAGTGCCGGGCGCATGGGTGTTCGTCTCCGAACACGTGCCGCAGCGGCACATCGGCTATGCATGCGGCACGCTGACGGCGGGCCTCACTGCGGGCATTCTGCTCGGCTCGCTGATCGCCTCGGCGGTCAACCACCAATTCGCGCCGGCCGAGATTGCCGCGTACGCGTGGCGCATTCCGTTCCTCGTGGGCGGCGTGTTCGGCATGTTCTCGGTCTACCTGCGCCGCTGGCTGCATGAAACGCCGGTGTTCGCCGAACTCAAGCAGCGCAAGGCGATTGCCGCCGAAGTGCCGCTCAAGGCCGTGCTGCGCGACCACGGCCGCGCGGTGATCGTCTCGATGCTGCTCACGTGGATGCTGTCGGCCGCGATCGTGGTGGTGATCCTGATGACGCCGACGCTGCTGCAAAAGCAGTTTCATATCGCCCCGGCCACGGCGTTGCTCGCCAACTGCGTGGCGACGCTGTGCCTGACGATCGGCTGCGTGATGGCGGGCTCGATTGCCGGGCGCATCGGCGCGGGGCGCACGATTTTCATCGGCGGCCTGGCGCTGGCGGTGACCTACTACGTGATGTTCCAGCAGCTCACCGTCGATACCTCGGCGCTGGTGCCGCTGTACGCGCTGGCCGGCCTGTTCGTCGGCGTGATCGGCGCGATTCCGTTCGTGATGGTCAAGGCGTTTCCGCCGGTCGTGCGCTTCTCGGGCATTTCGTTTTCGTACAACGTCGCCTATGCGATTTTCGGCGGCCTCACGCCGATCGCCGTGTCGCTGATGATGAAGTCCAACCCGCTGGCCGCGCCTCTGTATGTCGGCGCGATCTGCGTGCTCGGCGCGGTGACCACGCTGTTCATCAAGGACGCGCAGCACACGCGCTGATCCAGCTGCTTCTCGCAGTTTCTGTTTCGCAAGGACGGCGCGCCCCTAGGTGCGCCGTTTTTGCTTGCACCGCCCCCTCGCGCCGGAATTTCCCGCGGTTACGGTGACATCCATACTTCACGCCGCATCAAAACATCGTGCTCCGTATTGGATCCAAGATGTGATGTATGAACTCATCAACCGCTCCCCACTCGCCTGCGTTCGGCCGTGTCCTCGCGACGGTCAGCGTCGGCTTCGTCGTCACGCAGCTCGACGTGACCATCGTCAACGTGGCCTTGCCGAAACTCGGCGCGGACCTGCAGACGAATGTCGCGGGCCTGCAATGGGTCGTGGACGCTTACACGCTCGCGTTCGCCGTGCTGATGCTGTCCGCCGGCGCACTCGGTGACAAATTCGGCGCACGTCGCATGTACGCGGCCGGCATCGTGCTGTTCGCGCTCGCATCGCTCGCCTGCGGTCTCGCGCTCGATGCCCCCATGCTGGTCGCCGCGCGCGCCTTGCAAGGCATCGGCGCCGCCGCCATGCTGCCGAACTCGCTGGCGCTGCTCAATCAGTCGTACGGCCACGATCCCAAGCTCAGGGCCCGCGCGGTCGGACTGTGGACCGCCGCGGGGGCGATGTCGATCGCGGCCGGGCCGGTGGTCGGCGGCCTGCTGATCGCGGCGCTAGGCTGGCGCAGCATCTTTCTCGTCAATCTGCCGATCTGCGTGGCCGGTTTGCTGGCGACCTTGCTCTGGGTGCCGCGTCCGACGGCCGAATTGCATCACGGCCGACAATCAGCGGCGGCCGGTGCAGCCGACGCAAGCCCGCGCGGCCTCGACCTGAGCGGCCAGTGTCTTGCCATCGTCGCGCTGACGGCCTTCGTCGCAGCCGTGATCGAATGGCGGCCGCTGGGCGCCGGCCATCCGCTGGTGTTGGGTGGCTTCGCGCTCGCGCTGCTCGCGGCGAGCGCTTTTGTGTTCGTGGAATCGCGCAGCACGGCACCGATGCTGCCGCTCTCGCTGGTCCGCAAACGCACCTTCAGTGCGGCGGTCCTGTTCGGCATCTGCGTGAATCTGACCTATTACGGCATGGTGTTCGTGCTGAGCCTGTATTTGCAGCGCGTGCGCGGCTATACGCCGCTGCAGGCAGGCCTTGCGTTCCTGCCGCTGACGGGCGGTTTTCTGCTTTCGAACGTAGCGAGCGGCTGGGTGGTCGGCCGCTTTGGCGTGCGCGCACCGATGACGGCGGGTGCGATCACCGCCGGGCTCGGCTACGGCCTGCTGCATTTCGTCGACGCCGGCACGCCGCTCGCCGGCCTGCTGCTGCCATTTCTGCTGATTCCGTCCGGCATGGGCCTCGCGGTCCCGGCGATGACCACCGCCGTATTGGCCTCGGCCGACGCGCAGCGCGCCGGCACAGCGTCAGCGGTATTGAATACGGCGCGGCAGGCAGGCGGCGCGGTGGGCGTGGCAGCCTTTGGCGCGTTGGCGAGCGGCGCGGCCGCCACGCAAATCGTCGCCGGCATGCAGGTGGCGGCCGCCGTCTCGGTTGGTCTGCTGGTGCTCGGTGGCGCGCTGAGCCGCTTCGTGCATCCGCAACCGCGGTCGTCGCACGCGCCCCATCACAAGGCAGGACGTGAACGGGCCGGCGAATCGTCCTGAACCGTCAACCGCGATGTGCGGTCCGCGCAAAAAACAAACCCCTGCGGTGCTTGCGCACAGCAGGGGTTACCGTTTAATGGAAATCCGGCGGAAACGGGTGCGAGCCCATGACACGCCGTCACGCCACGCCGCTTAGAGCGACGCTTCCTGAATCGTGCCGGTGTCGATCGCGCGCTCGATCAACCCTTCGCTTTGCGCCTTGGCCACCGCGTTGGCAATCAGTTTTTCCGGATCCTCGATCTCGGCCTTGATCGCGCCGATAATTCCGGACGCATCCAGAACCACCAGTGTTTTGGCCGAATCGGCCAGACTGATGATCACCCGATGAGGCGTGGCCCCTTCACCGAGACTCGCGCACAGCTGCGTGAGCTTGCCGTCGATAATCTGCTCGAAACTCTGAATCATCGCTTACTCCCAGGATGGCCGCCTGAATCGAAAGCGACCTGCTCAGACCATGTCGGCCACCGCACTAGAGACCCAATCCGCCGCGCGGCGCGCGTACTCCGTCGATACTGATACGGCCCGCACCGGTCACGAACAGCAGCAGGAAACCACCGGCGATGCCGATGTTCTTCCAGAAATGAATCACCATGTCGCGTTGCAAGGCAGCGTCGGTAACATTCCAGAAATCGTGGCCCAGCACCGCGGTCGCCACCGTGTAGACGGCCAGGATGAGCGCAAGCGGACGCACCTTGAAGCCGACTATCAGCAGCAGACCGCCGAGCGCTTCGACAGCGGTTGCAACGGGCGCGGCGATCTGCAGGAACGGCACGCCCTTCGAATGCAGGTAGCCGACGAAGCCCGCATAGCCCAGCAGTTTCATCACACCGCCCCACAAAAACAGCACCGCGAGAGCAATACGTGCGATGAGGATAACGCCGGAATCGACGGGACGCGTCATGAGGGGCTCCTGTGAATGAATAAGCAGCAGACCCGGCTAAGAGGCCGCAGTTCCCCGCTTTGCACCTGAGAATAAGTGCATTGCCCGTCTTTTCCAAGTTCGGGCCGCCATGCGGCGCACCTAGCCGCCCCCCGCGTGCCGGTGCGTGACTCGCCCGCCACCGCCTGAGGCTGACGGCGCAGTGCCTGGAAAGGCTACGACCGGGGCGCGTCCGGCGCGAGCAGAACGCCTTTCGTGAACACGAAGCAGCCGTAGCCGCGTTCTTCGCCGGTCGCTATCACGCAGTACGCTTTGCGAGCCCGCTCGTAAAACGCAAACCGTTCAATCGACGCAAACGGCACATCGCGCCCTTCGGCCGCGTTGATCTCGATCTGCGCTTCGCGTTGCACGGCAGGTATCGTGTTCGGTTCGCCGACCACTTCCATGCGCGACGCCGGGCGCTCGATGAACGTGTCCAGCGGCATCACCGACAGCACGGCGCGAATCGCACGCGGCGAGCTCACGCCGTCGAGGCGAAGCACCTTGCCCAGCACGCTCTCGCGCGCGACCGCACTGGCCGGGAAATTGGCGTCGCAAATGACGAGTTCGTCGCCATGGCCCATCGAGCGCAGCGCATGCAGTATGTCGGCATTCAGCAGCGGGTCCAGATTCTTCAGCACGGTGTTTCCTTGAGGTCCGACTGGCGGCAAGCCGCCCTGGTTGGGACACTGGGTCCTGGCAGGTTCGAGCGATCGACGCATGGCCGCTTCACGTCCCTGTTCGAATATGGCCAGTGCAAATGGCATTCAACGAGGGCGGTGCCGCGCTTCGAATCGCATTCCGTCGAACGATTGTAGCAAGCACCGTTGCGCCTCTCCGTCGAGGCCGGCGGACGGCAGCCGCCCGCCGCGTCACGTGGGATGTTCGCCGGCGGACTGTGCCGCGGCGCAGGAAAGACAGCGATGCCGCCGCACCGCCACCGCAGCCAGCCAACCAGCGCCAGCAGCACGAGACCGGCGCCACCCAGCACGGGCTCGCGCCAGCCCAGCAACGCCGTGAACATGAACGCGCGCGCCCCGGCGAGCAGCGCGAAGCCAGCGATTGCGCTGGACAGTGCGTCGACGGCGCCAGACAGACGCGCGCAGGCGATGGTCGTTTCGGGTGCCGTGGCGGAAGCGGCCTCGTGCATGATTGTCTCCGTGAAGTAAGAACCGTGGTCAGGCGCCGCCTGGCACCTGGTCGAGGAAACCGGTGACCGCCTGCAGGCGGCCGTGCGTATCGACCACGCCGAAGTCGGATCCCTTGACGATCGCGTCGCCCGCGGGCGTGGTCAGCTCCCACGAGAAGCGCAGCCGGTTGGCAAAGCCGTCGACCTCGCCCGTGCGGCGAAACGTGTGATGCGGGAAGCGCTCGTGCACCGCGCGGATCATCGCGTCGATGCCGTCATGGCCCGCGCCGGCCAGCAGCGGATCGCGATAGTCGGCGTCGGCGGTCCATGTCGCAACGATCAACTCGCGACGGCGCGCGCTATCGGTTTCGTTCCATGCATCGAAATAACGGTCGATCAGATCGGTATGGGCGTTCATCTCAAGACTCCTTCGTTGGCACGACTGAGCACTACGCTCGGCAGACACGCTGTATGCGGCGGGCTCGGAGACAAGATTGACGGCTCGGATGCATCGCGTCGATTACGTGGGAGGTAAGCATCCGCGTGCGCGAAGGGATGACGCCTGTCATTGCGCACTGGATTGGCCATCTGGCCGAATCGTCAGGCCGGGCTCGGACCGCTAACCTCGTGGGGCAAATGGACGCCGCGCACTACTGGCGCGCGGCATATGACGCATTCCAACCACACGCACACGGGCCACTTTTTCGATATGGTTTTTACACTTGCAAATACGTATCCATGCGGATACACTCATCAGCAAATCGGTTCACCACCCGCTTATACGGTTAATCGCACCGAAGTATTCGACACCTGGCTTGCCCGGCTCACGGATTTAAGAGCGAGGGCGAAAATTCTGGTGCGAATCCGGCGCGCGGAACGCGGGCATTTCGGCGACGTCAAGTTGCTGGAAGACGGTGTGTCCGAGATGCGCATCGACTGGGGCCCCGGCTATCGGGTCTACTTTGCGCGTGAAGGGCGCGTGATGTATCTGCTGCTCTGCGGTGGCGACAAGTCCACCCAGACCGCCGATATCAAGCATGCCAAAACAATGTGGGCAGCCATCAGAGAGGAACTGTCATGAGCAAGATCAAAACCGCACGCTTCGACGCATCGCACTACCTCGACAGCGAGGAAATGATCGCTGAGTATCTCAACGCGGCACTTGAAGAAGGCGACGCCGAAGTCCTGCTCGCCGCCATCGCGGACATCGCCAAAGCGCGCGGTATCGCCAAGGTCGCGGCAGACGCCGGACTCGGGCGCGAAAGTCTCTACAAAACGCTCGCACCCGGTTCCAAACCGCGTATGGATACGGTGTTCAAGCTGATGCGCGCACTCGGCGTCAAACTCAACGTGGTACCGGAAGGCACGGCAACGGCTTGAGCCGCGGGTCCAACTGCTCCATCGGCGCCGGCCAGCCACCACACCGGATTACCGCGCTCTTCGTCGTGCGCGTTTCCGGGCTTTCGTAAGCGTTGCCGGGGATTTTCCTGGGTAGTCCCGGGGTATTCCATTACCTGTCAGGTAATGGTTCGCTAGCTCGCTTTGGCTATGATCGGTGGCATGAACACACTCTCTTTCGCGCAAACCGTCCCGCCGCATCAAGCGTCGGCCAGCCGCACCGTCGGCGACCTGCTGCGCGAGTGGCGTCAGCGGCGAAGAATGAGCCAGTTGCTGCTCGCCACGGAGGCCGACATCTCGACCCGCCATTTGAGCTTCGTCGAATCCGGCCGTGCGGTGCCTAGCCGGGAAATGGTCATGCATCTTGCCGAACGGCTCGACGTGCCGCTGCGCGCGCGCAATGCGCTGCTCGTCGCGGCTGGCTATGCGCCGCTGTTCCGTGAGCGTCCGCTGTCGGACCCGCAGCTAGCCGCCGCACGCGAGGCGGTGGAGCTGGTTCTCAAAGGCCACGAGCCTTATCCGGCACTCGCGATCGACCGTCACTGGACCATCATCGCCACGAACAATGCGCTGGCGCCGCTGCTGGCCGGCGCGAGTCCGGAACTGCTGAAGCCGCCGGTCAATGCGCTGCGCCTGAGCTTGCATCCCGAGGGCATCGCGGCCTCGATCGTCAATTGGCACGCTTGGCGGGAACACGTGCTGGCTCGGCTGCAGCGGCAAATCGACGTCAGCGGCGACGACGTGTTAGCCGCTTTGCGCGACGAACTGGCGGCTTATCCCGCGCCGCCCGGTGCCGAGGCGGCAGAGCGCGACAACGCCGCCGTCAATCAGATTGCCGTGCCGCTGCGGCTGCGCACGCCAATCGGCGTATTGTCGTTTTTCAGCACGACCACCGTGTTTGGCACGCCGGTGGATGTGACACTTGCGGAACTCGCTATCGAGGCCTTCTTTCCGGCCGATCCGCAAACCGCGGCGACATTGCGCGAGTTCGCCGAAAGCACCCGCCCGGAGTCACGCCCTTGAACGACCAAACCGTACTCGTACGCCAGCTCGGCCTTGCCGATCGAAACGACTACTTCCAGCTTCGCCTGCGTGGACTGAAGGCGCATCCGGACTCGTTCGGCCAGAGTTACGAAGAAGCGCTGGCGAAGGGCCCGTCACAGCACGACGCGTTGTTACAGGGCTCGCGCGCCGCCGAGGGTGACTTCCTGCTCGGCGCGTATGCGCTGGACGGCACGCCGCTGGTCGGCGTAGTCGGCCTGTTACGCAACCCGAGCGAGAAACAGCGGCACAAGGCCGCCGTGATCGGCATGTATGTCGCGCCGGAAGCCGCGGGCCGCGGTGTTGGACGCGCGCTGCTCACCGAACTGCTGGCGCGTGCCGCGCGCATAGACGGCTTGAAGCAAATCCAGTTGCTGGTCGGCAGTCGAAACGAAGCGGCCCGCAAACTTTACGAGTCGGTCGGCTTCCACAAATACGGCTGCGAAATCGGCGCGCTCAACGTCTACGGCGTGTTACATGATGCCGATTTGATGGCGCACTTCCTGTAGCACTCGTCGGCACGCACCGGCGCCGGCGCTCAGCCGCCCTCCACGTACCACCTCCGCGAGCCGCCAGCCGCCAGCCGCCAGCCGCCAGCCGCCAGCCGCAAAGTCCAACACATTCCAGCGGCCCGATACAGGAAGTTACGCGAGAAGTTACAAATGCCGCCTGGTTTGTAACAGGGGCCTCACCATTCCTTTGTCCATGTGTTTTGTCCCCTTAACGGTAATCCAAGCCGGTATTTATTACTCTTAATCCCTTCGCTTTCTATTTCCTTTCCAGTCAGGGTGACAATTACCGGGTTCCTACCGACTCGCGTCACGCGCCTGCACAAACTCGTCAGACTCCATTGGTACAAGGGTTTTCATGGATCTGACGAGCCACTTTAGCGACAAGAAATCTGCTATGCATCACGTATTACAGTGCCGTGAAAAACTTACCGAAATTTGATGCATTTTTTCGAGATATTTTTTTTGAGAAGGGATTGCTTTCTTGTTTTACCCTTCATACAATTCGTCCCAAGCTGTTACGAAATGTAACGCGATGTATCAAAAGGTCGCACTCTGTATCAAGTCGCGACACGTAGCCGGAGGTCACCGTTTCCGGCGAGGTACAAAAGACATAACGGCAAAAAGCCGACATAGTAATTCGGGGCTTCGGAAACAGAGAAAATGGACCGTAGCAGCGAGACGCTGGATTCTATCCGCGAGATTAACTTGTCTTACATCATGCTTGCGCAACGTATGTTGCGTGAGGACAAACCGGTCGGCATGTTCCGGCTGGGCCTGTCGTCGGAACTGGCTGATTTGCTTGCCGGGCTGTCGCTCGCGCAGATCGTCAAGCTGGCCGCTTCCGATCAGCTTTTGTGCTTCTTCCGCTTCAACGACCACTCCATGCTGTCGGCGTTGACGCAAACGACGAAGCACACGGCGGTTGCACCGACCCACGCGGCGATCCTGCTTGCAGGCCAGCCCGCCGAGCAGTTTGCTTAATCAAGGTGACTGCCATGCTCAAGCGTAGCCTGACGGAAGACGCACAAGAAGTATTCCGTGCCATTGCGCTGATCGAACTCGGCGCTCGCATGCAGGTGCTCGAAAGCGAATTGACGCTCTCGCGCGATCGCATGATCCGTCTGTACCGCGAGGTCAAGGGCGTATCGCCGCCCAAGGGCATGCTGCCCTTCTCGGCGGACTGGTATATGACGTGGCTGGCGAACATCCACGCGTCGCTGTTCTACAACACGTACCTGTTTCTGAAGAACGAAGCGCGTTGCTCGCATCTCGACGCACTGACCAAAGGGTATCGGCTGTATCTGGAACATTGCCAGCACAGCGAAACCGAACCGGTGCTCGACTTGACGCGCGCATGGACGCTGGTGCGCTTCTTCGACGCCGACATTCTGCAATTGACCAAATGCTGCCGCTGCACCGGCAAGTTCGTGGCACACAAGCACGATCTGCAGCATAACGTGGTGTGCGGCGCCTGCCAGCCGCCTTCACGTGCCGGCAAGACGAAGAAAGCCGCGGCCGCGCGCCAGGAAGCGCTCGACGCCGCGCAGATCGCGCAAGCCGCTTGAACCAGCTCTGACGCGAGGCAGGCGGGGCCAGCCTGACTCAAAAACCGAAGCCTTGAAAAATCCGCGCTTGCGCGGATTTTTTTTCGTCCGCGTTTTCCGCTTCGCCCTCTTCGTCCGCTTCGTGCAAGGCGCTGGGCAGCGGCGCAAGGCCGGCTCAGCCGGCCAATCCAACCGTCTGCACCACCAGCCAAAGGTTCGCAGCGCTGATCACCACGAACAGCGTCCACGCAATCACACGCGTCAGCAGGGTATTGGCGAATTCCCCCCTCAACGAGCGGTCGCTCGTCATGCGAATCAACGGATAGAGCGCGAACGGCAATTGCAGGCTCAGCACGACCTGGCTTGCAACCAGCAGTTGGCCGACCGCACCGTTGCCCATGACCTGCACGCCGATCAGCGCGGGAATCAAAGCCAGCGCTCGCGTGATGAAGCGCCGCTGCCAGCACGGAATTTTCAGCTTCAGGAAGCCTTCCATGATGACCTGCCCGGCGACCGTGCCGGTAAAGGTCGAGCTTTGTCCCGAGGCGAGCAGCGTGATCGCGAACAGCACCGCCGCGAAGCCGGTGCCGACGATCGGCGCGAGCAGCTTGTAGGCGTCTTCGATTTCGGTCACCTGATTGTGGCCGGTGGCATGAAACGCGGCGCCGGCAAGAATCAGAATCGCCATATTGATCAGCAGCGCGATCACCAGCGAGACGATCGTATCGATGCGCGACATGCCGATCGCCGATTTGATACTGGCGTGATCGCGCTTGACCGCGCGCGTTTGCACGATCGACGAATGCAGATACAGGTTATGCGGCATCACCGTTGCGCCGAGAATGCCGATCGCCAGATACATGGGCTCGCGCGAACTCAACGCCTGCCACGACGGAATCACGCCCTGTGCGACGGACGGCCAATGCGGCTGCACCAGCGCCAGCTCGATGATGTACCCCACCCCGATGGTCGCGATCAGGCCGAGCATGATCGCTTCGAGATCGCGGAAGTTCTTGCCCTTCAGGCCGAGCACGATCAGCGTATCGAACGCGGTCAGCAGAACGCCGGTGGTCAGCGAGCATTTGAACAGCAGGTGGAACGCCAGCGCGCCGCCAAGCACTTCCGCCAGATCGCAGGCCACGATCGACAGTTCGGCGAGCAGCCACTGAAAGCGCGCGACACCCGGCGAAAAACGTGTTCTCGACAATTGCGCGAGGTCCTGCCCGGTGGCGATGCCCAGACGCATGCTCAAGCATTGCAGCGCAATGGCCGCAAGACTCGACAGCACGACGACGAATAGCAGGCTGTAGCCGTAACGCGATCCGGCTTCGATATCCGTGGCCCAGTTGCCCGGGTCCATATAGCCGATCGAAACCAGCAGGCCGGGGCCGGCGAATTGCAGGATCTTCTTCCAGAACGGCGCGCCTTGGGAGACAGCGACCGAGCCTTGTACCTCGGAGGGGCAAAACGGCGCCGTTGCGGTGGTCGGTAGTTTGAACTGCAATCCGGGAGCCTCTTGAAGGGGAGAAAACGCGGCGCCTCGTCCTGCTGCCGCGACCCGCCTCAAGTGTACAAAGAAACCTCCGGCAATGCCCCCGTGAGCGCGTAACGGCCGACGTCGCGCACGCGATAGTCGAGAGGATCATGCAGCGTGTGCACCCGAGCGTTGCGCCAGAAACGGTCGAGCGCGTGCGGCGCGTGCGTGGCGCGGGCGCCACAGGCATCGAACAGCTTTTCGCTAATGTCGAGCGCGGCGCGATGAGCGACGATCTTGGCCTCCGAGGTGGCGAGCGCTACCTGCGCGCGGGTTTCCGCCCTGAGCGACGGACCTTGCTGCCAGGCGTCTTCCAGCAGCCAGGCCGCGCGCGTGGCCAGCGCTTGCGCGCTCACCGCTTGCAGCCGCATCTCACCGAAGCGCTGGATCAGGTAGGGATCGTCGGTCGCTTTGTCGACGCCGGAATAGATCCACGCCTTGCCGTGCCGGGTCACGTACGCGCGCGCTTCGTCGAGCGCGCCTTGCGCGATGCCGACGAACAGATTGGTCAGCACCAACTGCGAAACCAGCGTGCGCAAGCTTGCGTGCGACGTGTCGGCTCGCTTCAGCACTTCGTGCGGCTCGACCCTGACCTGCACGAACGAGACGCTGCCGCTATCGGTCTGACGCTGGCCGATCGGGTTCCAGTCGTCGTGGACCGTGATGCCCTCGCGCCTCGTCGGCAGCACGCCGAACACCGGGTTGCCGGTGGCCTGATCGTGTGCCGAAAACGTCATCATCTGCGAGCCGCGGGTACCTGAGCAAAAGCCCTTCTGCCCATCGAGAAGATAGCCGCCGTCGCTGGTCGCGCGTGCAACGAGACGCGTGTCGAGCGGATTGACGGCGTTGCCCCACCACCAGCGTCCTTCGACCGTGCCGCCCAGATAGCGGGCGCGTTGTTCGGGATTGCCCCATACGTTGACGCTCACCACCTGCAAGCAGGTGAAACCCAGCAGATGCGCGAGCGCACTGTCCACTTGAGCGATCCGTCGAATCGTGTCGTAGATGTCGGGCCAGCGCGCGCCGTGGCCGCCGAATTCGCGCGGCACGGCAAGGGTGAGCAGCCCCGCGTCGGCAATCCATTGTTTCTCCTCGGCGGCGTGGCCGCCGTCCCGGTCGCGTTGCGCCGCACTGGCGCGCAACGCGTCGAGCAAACCGGCAAGCTCGCCCTCGCCAGGCGCAGCGGACGCCGGAGCCGTTTGCAACGCCTCTGCATGACGAAGATTGCTCATACGCGTTGCGCAAGCCGCCGCACGAAGCGGTCGCCGGCGAACTGCACGGCCGTGACAATCGCGATCAGCAATACGATCACCGTGACCATCACCGTCGTATCGAAACGCTGGTAGCCGTAGCGGATCGCCAGATCGCCCAGACCGCCGGCGCCAACGGCACCCGCCATCGCCGAGGAGCCGATCATGGCGACCACGGTAATGGTGAAACCGCCGAGAATGCCCGGCAGCGCCTCGGGCAACAACACATGCCAGATGATATGGCGGCGTTGCGCGCCCATCGCTTGTGCGGCTTCGATCAGACCGCGGTCCACTTCACGCAGACTCACTTCCGCCACTCGCGCAAAGAACGGAATTGCCGCAATGCTGAGCGGCACGATGGCGGCCCATACGCCGATCGTCGTACCGATCAGCAACCGCGTGAGCGGCAGCAGCGCCACCAGCAGAATGATGAACGGCGTGGAGCGAAACACATTGACGAGCGCACCGAGCGTGCTGTTCACCACGCGCTTCTCGAAGATCCCGCCGCGTGTCGTGGTGACCAGCAACAGCGCCAACGGAATGCCGGCCAACCCCGCGATGAACGCGGACACGCCGACCATGACGATGGTGTCGCGAATCGCATCGGCCAGTTCGGAAAGCCAGAGTTCAGACATAGCCCAGCACCTCGACATGATTGGCATGGTGCCGCACGCGTTCGAGCAGCGTCGCGATCTGCTTTTGCACGGTGCTCTCCGCGTTCGCACACAATTGCGCCGACACTACCAGACGCCCCTGCGCATGGCCTTGAATCCGGTCGATGCCGCCGTGCACGAAGCTCACGCCGCCGCCGTCCACGTTCAGCGCCGATGTGAGAGCGCCAAGATCCGGCTCACGCGCATCGACCCCGGTGAAGCGTACGTCCAGCAAGATCCGTGCGTCCGCAGGCGTTATGTCCTGCAAAGGCTTGAGCCGCCCAGCTAGGTCCGCGGGCAAGTCGTGCACCAACGTACGCAGCAACGCGCGCGTCGCGTCGTGTTGCGGATCGCCGAACACGCGCCACACCGGCCCGGTTTCCACGACCTCGCCACGCTCGATCACCGCGACCGTATCGCAGACCTCACGAATCACCTGCATCTCGTGCGTGATCAGCACGACAGTCAGGTTCAGCCGCTGGTTGATGTCGCGCAGCAAGCCGAGAATGGCCTGGGTCGTTTCGGGATCAAGTGCGGACGTGGCTTCGTCGCACAGCAGGATATCCGGATCGGTGACCAGCGCACGCGCGATGCCGACGCGCTGTTTCTGCCCGCCGGACAGGCTCGCCGGATACGCGTCGCGCTTGGCGCTCAAGCCCACCAGTTCGAGCAGCGCATCGACCTTCCTCTCGATCACCGCCTTCGGCACTCCGGCAATTTTCAGCGGCAGCGCAATGTTCTCGCGCACGGTTTTCGCGGAGAGCAGATTGAAGTGCTGAAACACCATGCCGATACGGCGGCGCAGCGTCACGAGTCCGCGCTCGTCGAGTTCGCCGACACTCACGCCATTGACGCGCACCGCGCCGGAACTCGGTTTCTCTAGTCCATTGATGAGCCGCAGCAGCGTCGACTTGCCTGCGCCGCTGCGGCCGATAATGCCAAATACCTCGCCACGTGCCACGTTCAACGACACGTCGGCAAGCGCCGCGGTCGATACGCCACGCGCATTGGCGAACACCTTGCCCACGTTGTCGAATATCACGGCGACCTGGTGCGCCGTTGCCTCGGAACCTGAATTCACGGCAAGAGACGGGGCGTCTTCAACGAACTGCGGCAGGTCGAAAAGATGAGTCATGGCATCGGTCCTCTCAGGCTTCCACGGCGGACGGCGGGTTCGCTCGCACCCGGCGCCGATGCTGCGCGCCCGCATGCACGTCCGGCAGGCGCGCGCGGCCGCCACCGAACAGCTTCTCGCGCAAGGTTGGCGCAGGGTCGTAGTCTTCCTTGTAGACGCCGCGATTCTGCAACTCCGGCACGACCAGATTCACGAAATCTTCGAACGATTCGGGCATCACCGTGCGCGTCAGATTGAACCCGTCGACCCCCGCCTCCTCGATCCACGACACCAGTTCATCGGCGACCTGCTGGGGTGAGCCGACCACCGGTTTGGCACGGCCACCGAGCGTCATCTGTTCGAGCACCTTGCGCTTGGTCCATACGCCGCTCACGCTTTTCTTCGAAATGGCTTCGACGGCCGATTGCATCGAATCCGTTTTCACGTAGGTGATCGGTTCGTCCAACTCGTATCGCGAGAAGTCGATGCCCGTGGAACTGGAGAAATGCGCAATGCCGCCTTCGGCGCTCGCATAGCGCCGGTACTCCGCGAATTTTTCCTGGGCCACGCGCTCTGTTTCGCCGACTACAACGGTGATGCCCGCGAAGATCTTGATATCGTCCGGCGCGCGGCCAAAGCTGACCGCGCGCGAGCGGATCTCGTCGACAATGGCACGCGTCAACGGTTTGTTCTGCCCGCCGACAAACACGCATTCCGCGTGACGTGCCGCAAAATCGACGCCACGGCTCGACGACCCCGCCTGGTACAGCACCGGCGTGCGTTGCGGCGACGGCTCGCTGAGGTGGATTGCGTCGATCGAATAGTACGGACCGTCGTGCTTCACGCGGTGCACCTTGTCCGGGTGCGAGAAGATGCGCGTCGCACGGTCACGCACCACGGCGTCGTCTTCCCAGCTTTGCTCCCAAAGTTTGTAGACCACCTCCATGTAATCGTCGGCGCGGTCATAGCGGTCGTCATGGCCGATCTGCTGCGCGAGTCCCATGCCGCGCGCCGCGCTGTCCAGATAGCCGGTGACGATGTTCCAGCCCACCCGCCCCTTTGTCAGATGGTCGAGCGTCGACATGCGCCGCGCGAACAGATACGGCGGCTCGTAGGTCAGATTCGACGTCACGCCGAAACCGATATGTTTGGTCACATGCGCCATAGCGGGCACGATCAGCGACGGGTCATTGATTGGAATCTGCACCGACTCGCGCAGCGGCGTTTGCGGGCCGCCCTCGTAGACGTCATACACGCCGACGATATCCGCGAGAAAAATCCCGTCGAACTTGCCGCGCTCCAGCGTTTGCGCAAGGTTCGTCCAATAGTCCAGATCCGTGTAATGCGCCGAACGATCGCGCGGGTGTGTCCACAAACCGTGATTGATATGGCCGACCGCATTCATATTGAACGCATTCAGCAGGATCTTTTTCTTCGCCATGATGCGACTCGTTGGATTGCCCAGGCAGCGTGAGCAGTAAGCAGTTCGGATTACCAGGCAACGGCGTACAGATTGCCGAAGGCTTTGTCGAGCGCCGCGCGCACGGCCGGCGAATGCTGATAAAGCGCAATGAACTTGCGGATACGCGGATCGTTCACGCTTTCCGGACGCACAACCCACTGGATCGCGTAGTTCTTGTTCTCCAGCCCGTCAAACAGCAGCGCACTATTGGGGTCGGTGGTGCCCGCGAGCTTGATGAAGCTCGGATAGCCTTGTGCGAGGTCGACGTCGTCGAGAGAGCGGGCGAGTTGCGATGCTTCGAGCTGCACGATCTTCAGATGCTTCGGATTGTCGATGATGTCGAGCGTCGTGGCGCGATAGTCGATACCCGGCGTCAGCTTGATGAGCCCGGCGCGTTGAAGCAACAGAAGACCACGGCCGCCGTTGACCGGATCGTTGGCGATCGCAACCGTGGCGCCGTCCTTTAATTCGTCGAAACGTTTGGTCTTCTTCGAATACAGGCCGATCTTCATGATCGTTCCCGGCGCGATTGCAACGAAGTTATAACCGCCTTGCTTCTTCGCGTTCTCGAGAAACGGAACGTGCTGGAAGTAGTTGACGTCGATATCCTTGTTCGCGAGCGCCGCGTTCGGCGTGTTCCAGTCGGTAAACTCGATAATCTTCACATCGAGCCCCTGCTCTTTCGCCTCTCGGGCCGCGACTTTAAGCGCTTCGATTTGCGGGCTGGTGGCCGTACCGATTTTCAGCGTGGGCGTATCGGCGGCGTAAGCCGGAGTGGCCTGCAACGCAAGCGTCAGACCGAACGCACTGATAAGCGTGGCAGCCGGCGCGGTGAAAAGACGCTGCACAGTGGGGAGAAAAATGCGCATGGTGAACTCGTAGGGTTGGGACATGGCAGCGACAGGACGCGCAGGGCGATCGGCGCGGACAGCGGAAGGCCGGACCGGTCACGGCCGCTCTTCCGATGCGGTGCGAATCATCATAGAGGGCGGAAAACTGGCGGTCTACGAACGGATTTTTGGAAGGAAAGCGGGAAAAACGATTTGGACAAAAAAACCGGGCCGCGCTTTCGCGCGACCCGGCATGTACCGCTCTTCAATGAACCGCCAGCTTACTGCTTCGCTACCTGCTGTACAGAAGCAGTCCGCGAAGCGGACTCCGAAGCCGCCGCGGCAACCGTCGTCGACGAGGCCGGCGCAACAGACCCCACCGCCGTATCAGGCGCCTTCACGTCGCCCCAACCGCCGCCCATCGCGCGAATCAGGTTAACCGTCGCCACCGCTTGCGTACCCGACAAATGGCTCGCCTGCAGTTGCGTAAGCAGCACTTGCCGCTCGCCGTCGATCACATCCAGATAGCTGACGGCGCCCTCGGTGTACTGCGTACGCGACAGATGCGCTGCACGCTGCGATGCCTCGACCGCATTGTTCTGCTCGCGGATCTGATCGTCGAGCAAACGCAGGTCGGACAGGTTGTCTTCCACCTCGCGGAACGCCACCAGCACCTGCTGACGGTACTGCGCCACGTCCTCGTCATACTTCGAACGTGCCTGGGCGAGATTCGCCTTGCGGCGGCCACCGTCGAACAGAGGCACCGCCAACGCCGTGCCGGCAAACGGGCCGAGGATAAACGCGCGGCTCGACCACTTGAACAGATCGCCAAGCGTCGCCGATTCAAAACCGAACGCACCGGTAATGTCGAGCTTCGGGAAAAATGCCGATTTCGCCAGCCCCACTCGCGCATTCGCCGCGATCATCGCGCGCTCCGCCGCCGAAATATCCGGCCGGCGTTCGAGCAGCGCCGAAGGCAGACCCGGCGGCACACGCACCGTGACCGGTACGAGCGGCGCCTCGGCGAACGAGAAATCCGCCGGCGGCTTGCCGAGCAGAATTGCGAGGCTATGCTCGGACGCGGCGCGCTGCCGCGCCACGCCCACGGCATCGGCACGGGCACTCGCGACTTCATTGCGGGCCCGCGATACATCCAGCTCGCCGATATCGCCTTCCTTGAAACGACGCTCGACCAGCTTCAGCGTGTCTTCGCGCAGCGCCACGGTACGGCGGTACAGATCCTGATCCGTATCGAGTTCCCGCAACTGGAAGTAGTTCTGCGCAACGTCCGCCTGCAACGACAGTTGCACCGAACGGAACAGCGCTTCGCTTTGCTGCTCGTCCGCACGCGACGCGTTCACGTTCGAGCTCACCCGCCCGAACAGGTCCGCTTCATACGACGCGGTGGTTTGCGCGCGCCAGATCGTGCCGGTGGTGCCACCCGCGCTATCGGGCTGAAATTGCGACGCGGCCGAGGCACGTTCGCGCGTCGGGCCAAAGCCCGCGTCGAGCTTCGGGAACCAGTCGGACTTCGCCGCCTGCGTCACCGCGCGCGCCTGCTGCACGCGCGCCGCGGCTGCTTTCAGGTCCTGGTTGGCGGCAGCCGCCTGCTCTTCCAGCGCGTTGAGTTGCGGGTCGCCGAAAATCGTCCACCATTGGCCGCGAAGCGCGTCGTCCGCGGGCTGTGCCTGCTTCCACGTGCCGTTCTCCTGCGCCGACGAGGCCGACGGCGCCGACGCAGCGGAAGTACCCGACGCGGCAGCCGGCGCTTCCTTGAACGCAGCCGGCGTATCGACCTCCGGCCGCTTGTAGGTGGGCTCCAACGAGCAGGCGGCGAGCAACGCGACCAGCAACCCGCTGGCAGCCGCCCGGCCCCACCCGCTCAAAGATTCAAAGCGTTTCATTGTTGTTTTCTCCTCAAGCGTCCGCTACCGGCGCTGCATAGTGCGGCGCGTCCTTCTGCGCGACGTGAATCGTCCCGCCTGCCAACGTACGCAGCACCACATAGAACACAGGGGTCAGCATCAGACCGAACAGCGTGACGCCGAGCATGCCGAAGAACACCGCGATACCCATTGCGTGACGCATCTCCGAACCCGCTCCGCTCGACAGCACCAGCGGCACCACACCCATGATGAAAGCGATCGACGTCATCAGAATCGGCCGCAGACGCATCCGGCTCGCCTCGATTGCCGCCGCGAGCGGCGTACGTCCGTCGTGCTCGAGTTCGCGAGCGAACTCGACAATCAGAATCGCGTTCTTCGCCGACAGCCCCACCAGCACCATCAAGCCGATCTGCGTGAAGATGTTGTTGTCGCCACCGGTGAGCCACACGCCGGTCAGCGCGGACAGCACGCTCATCGGCACGATCAGGATCACCGCGAGCGGCAGCGTCAGGCTTTCATACAACGCCGCGAGCACGAGGAACACGAGCAGCACGCTGATCGGGAACACCCACAAGCCCGCATTGCCGGCCAGAATCTGCTGGTACGTCAGGTCGGTCCATTCGAGCTTCACGCCGTGCGGCAGGACTTCGGCCGCCACGCGTTCAGCCGCGGCTTGCGCCTGGCCCGACGAGAACCCCGGCGCGGGGCCACCGTTGATGTCGGCAGCCGTGTAGCCGTTGTAGCGCACCACCATTTCCGGGCCGTACGTAGGCGTGACCGTCACGAGCGACGACAGCGGCACCATGTCACCCGCCGCATTGCGGGTCTTCAGTTGCAGGATGTCGTCGGCGCGCTGACGGAACGGCGCGTCCGCCTGCACCCGCACCTGATACACGCGTCCAAAGCGGTTGAAGTCGTTCACATATAGCGAGCCCAGATAGATCTGCATCGTGTTGAACACGTCGGTGACCGGCACACCGAGTTGCTTGGCCTTCACGCGATCCAGGTCGACGTTCAGCTGCGGCACGTTGATCTGATAGCTGGAGAAGGTCGGGCCGAGTTCAGGCGTTTTCGCCGCCTTCTTCACGAATGCCTCCGCTGCCTTGTTCAACTCCGCGTAACCGAGCGCACCGTGGTCCTCCAGTTGCAGCTTGAAGCCGCCGAGCGTGCCGAGACCGAGCACGGGTGGTGGTGGGAACACCGCGACGAACGAGTCCTTGATCGCGCCGTATTGCTGGTTCAACGCGCCGGCAATCGCACCGGCCGAGAGTTTCTTGTTGCCACGTTCCTTGAAAGGCTTGAGCGTCACGAACACGATGCCCGCGCTCGAGCTATTCGTGAAGCCGTTCACCGACAGACCCGGGAACGCCACCGCGCTCTCCACGCCCGGCTGCTTCAGCGCAATCGCGCTCATGTCGCGGATCACTTTCTCCGTACGATCCAGCGACGCGCCGTTGGGCAACTGCGCGAACGCAATCAGATACTCCTTGTCCTGCGCCGGCACGAAGCCGCCCGGCACCACGCGCGAGATCAGCACGGTCGCACCGAGCAGGATGGCGTACACCGCGAGCATCGCACCCTTGCGACGCAGCACGCCGGTCACGCCACGGCCATATTCCGTCGAGCCGCGATGAAACACCTTGTTGAACCGCTTGAAGAAGCCACCCAGCAGGCGATTCATCACACGCGTGAGGAAGTCTTCCTTCGCGCCATGGCTGCGCAACAGCATCGCGGACAATGCCGGCGACAACGTCAGCGAGTTGAACGCCGAGATCACCGTCGAGATCGCAATGGTCATCGCGAACTGCTTGTAGAACTGACCCGTCAAACCGGTCATGAACGCGAGCGGCACGAACACGGCAACCAGTGTCAGCGCAATCGCGATAATCGGCCCGCTCACTTCCTGCATGGCCTTATATGTCGCGTCGCGCGCACTCAGCCCGCTTTCGATGTTCCGCTCCACGTTCTCCACCACCACGATCGCATCGTCCACCACGATCCCGATGGCGAGCACCATGCCGAACAATGACAACGCGTTGATCGAGAAGCCGAACGCGAGCAGCAGCGAGAACGTCCCGACAATCGACACCGGCACGGCAATCAGCGGAATGATCGAAGCCCGCCACGTCTGCAGAAACACGATCACGACGATCACCACCAGCGCGATCGCTTCCAGCAGCGTATGCACGACCGCCTCGATACTCGAGCGCACGAACTGCGTCGGGTCATACACGATCTTGTATTCGACGCCCGCCGGCATGTCTTCCGCCAATTCCTTCATGGCGGAACGCACCTGATCGGAAATCGCGAGCGAGTTCGCGCCCGGCGCCTGGTTGATTGCCAGCGCCACCGCCGGCTTGTTGTCGAGCAGCGAACGCAGGCCGTATTCCGACGCGGCGAGTTCGATACGCGCAATGTCGCGCAGGTAGGTCACGCCGCCGTCCGGCGCGGTCTTGACGATGATGTCGCCGAATTCGCCCTCGGTCTTCAGACGGCCACGCGCATTCACCGACAACTGCAGTTGCGTGCCCGGCACCGACGGCGATGCGCCGATCACACCGGCCGCCACCTGAATGTTCTGCTCACGGATCGCGTTGACCACCTCGGTCGCCGTCAAGCCGCGTTGCGCCACTTTTTGCGGATCGAGCCAGACGCGCATGGCGTAGTCGCCCGAGCCCCACAACTGCACTTCGCCAACACCCTGAATCCGCGCGAGCCGGTCCTTGACGTTCAGCAGCGCGTAATTGCGCAGATACGTCATGTCGTAGCGATTGTTCGGCGATATCAGGTGGACCACCATGGTCAGCGTGGGCGAGCTCTTGATCGTGGTGATGCCGAGCCGTTGCACGTCTTCCGGCAGACGCGGCAGCGCCTGGTTGACGCGGTTCTGCACCAGCTGCGTCGCGAGGTCCGGATTGGTGCCGAGCTTGAACGTCACCGTGAGCGTGAGATTGCCGTCGCTGTTCGCTTGCGACTGCATGTACAGCATGTTCTCGACGCCGTTGATCTGCTCTTCGAGCGGCGAAGCGACTGCCTCGGCGATCACCTTCGGATTCGCACCCGGATACTGCGCGTGCACCACCACCGAAGGCGGCACCACTTCCGGATACTCCGAGATCGGCAGCCTGAAGAGCGAAATAATGCCCGCCAGCAGGATCAGGACCGACAGAACGCCGGCAAAGATCGGTCGATCAATGAAGAATTTGGATATGTTCATGGAAAGCTCTTAACGTTGGAGCATGGGCTGCGTAGTCAAACTGCGGCGCATGAAGCTCACGAGTTCTTGTCCGACTTGGCGCGCGTCTGCGCTTGCGATTGCGATTGCGTCTGCGATTGCGTCGGCGTCTGTGCCAGCGGCGCGCTGTTCGGATCCTGATCGGCCGTCATCGGCACCATATGCGCGCGGATCTGATCACCTGGACGCACACGCTGAATGCCGTTCACGACAATGCGGTCATTCGCTTTCAGACCGCTCGTGACGACCCGCAGATTGCCCTGCATGCTGCCCACCCCGATCTCGCGATACACCGCGTGATTGCCCTGATCGACCACCAGCACGAACTTCTTGTCCTGGTCGGTGCCCACTGCCGCGTCGTCGATCAGCAGCGCCGGATGCGGCTCGCTGCCGCCCACCTTCACGCGGGCGTACAAACCAGGAATCAGCGCGCCATCCTCGTTATCGAAGCGGGCGCGCACGCGGATCGTGCCCGACGAGGTGTCGAGGCGGTTGTCCACCGATTCGATCGTGCCACTGCGCGAGTAGCCGCTCTCGTCGGCGAGACCGAGTTCCACCGGCACCTTGCTGCCGTCTTTCGCGCGGCTCAGGTATTGCAGGTAGGTTTGTTCGTCCGCGTCGAACGATGCGTAGATCGGCGAAACCGACACCAGCGTGGTCAGCGGCGCCGAGCTCGCACCCGCCGACACCACGTTGCCCACCGTGATTTCCGCGCGCGACACGCGACCCGCCACCGGCGCGACAATCTTCGTGTAGCCGAGATTGATGCGCGCGGTTTCGAGTGCGGCCTGCGCGGCCTTCAGGTTGGCGCTCGCCTCGCGTGCGGCGTTCTGCTTCTCGTCGTAGTCGCGCTTGGCGATCGCGTTGTCGGCGATCAGACGCTGCGCGCGCTCCCAGTCGCTTTGTGTGTAGCCCGTGCGCGCCTGCGCGGCCGCGAGCTGCGCTTCCGCGCGATCCACTTCGGCAGCGTACGGGCGCGGATCGATCACGAACAGCGTGTCGCCTTTCTTCACGAGCGCGCCGTCCTTGAAGTTGACGGACACGATGGTGCCCGGCACCTGTGAACGCACGTCCACTTTCTCTACTGCTTCGAGGCGGCCCGAATAGCTCTGCCAGTCGGTAATCGTTTTTTGCACCACCGTGGCGACATCGACTTCCGGCACGATGGTCGGCGCGGCAGGCGAGCTCGCATCCACGCGAATCGCGCCGAACGTGCCCAGCCCGGCTACAGCGATGACAACAAGTGCAGCGATCGCCACACGGCGACGGGAAAGAGGAAGAATAGTCATGTGAAGCTCCCGGTATCGTTGATTAAAATTCTGCTTATCGATGGGCGCGCGCATCGAAGCGCCACTGAAAAAATCGCACCGCTTCCTGCAAGGCGGGCGGATGATCGGCCAACGCGGCATGCGAGACGCTCGGATAGCGAACCACCTGGGTCACCACTCCGGCGTCGATCAGACTGCCGGCGTATTTCTCCGCTTCCACATGCAGCACGTCGTTTTGCGCGGTCAGGATCAGCGTGGCCGGCAGACCCGCGAGCCGCGACGATTCGAGCGGCGCGGCATACGGATGCATGCGCTGCGACGCTTGCGGGAGATACGCGCGATAACAGGCAGCGCACTCTCTCGCCGTGATATCCGAGCCCAGGCGCTTTTCGTCGCCGAGACGCGTGAGGCTTGGATCGAGCATCGGCCCGAATAGCGCCTGCGCGGCAATCCGCACGTCACCGCGATCACGCGCGATGAAAGCAAGGCAATTGGCCAGTTGCCCGCCTGCATCGTGGCCCGCTACGCCAACTTTCTTGCTGTTGCCGCCGAACGCGCGGGCCCGCGTTTGCACCCACAGCGCCGCGCGGTGCGCGTCTTCCGGGGCGGCCGGAAACGGAAACCGCGGCGCCAGCGAATAACCCACCGACACAACCAACGCCGGTAAGCGTTCCGCGAAAAAACGCGCGGCGTGATCGGCCTGATCGACCGAACCCTTCGTAAATCCACCACCGTGGAAATAAAGCAGTACCGGCAGTGCGGTCTTTCCAGACAGCCGGTACAGCCGCAATGTGATGTCCTGCGCGTGCCCTTCGATCTGCACGTCAGTGACTTCGAGTGCCGTATCGTCGGCCTCCGCGGTGCCGCTATCAGCGGGGACAAACGTGTACGGCGGTTTAAATGCTTCCATGTCGAGCCGCGCATTGCGCATAGAACTTCAATGGTGCGAATTGTGGGTTCGGCAGACTCCTAAATAAATGCCTATAATCCGGCAACACAATTCGGCGCCTCTGAACAATCGACTGCGATTGCTCTGCGGAATCCATTCCCGCTCAGTGCGCCCGCCCCTTCTGGAGGTTTGCAATGGACCGGCTTCAGGCCATGCAAGTGTTCACGCGCGTCGTCGACACCAACAGCTTTACCCGCGCAGCGGAAACGCTCGATCTGCCGCGTGCCTCGGTAACGACCATCATTCAGAACCTCGAAGCGTTTCTCGGCACGCGCCTGATGCATCGAACCACCCGGCGTTTGTCGCTCACGCCGGACGGCGCGGCGTATTACGAACGCTGCGTGCGCATCCTCGCGGACGTCGAAGACACCGAGGCCAGTTTTCAGAGCGGCACGAAAAAGCCGCACGGCAAGCTGCGTATCGACATGCCAGGTTCGATCGGCCGCTTGCTGGTGATTCCCGCGCTGTGCGAATTCCACACGCGCTACCCGGACATCGACCTGCAACTGGGCCTGACGGATCGCCCGGTGGATCTGGTGCAGGAAGGCGTGGATTGCGTGGTGCGAATCGGCGCGCTACAGGATTCTTCGCTGGTGGCGCGCCGTATTGGTCTGTTCGAAGGCGTGACGTGCGCAGCCCCCGATTACATTGAGCGCGCGGGCATGCCGGCTTCGCTCGAAGACCTGGAGAATCACAAAGCAGTCAATTACTTTTCCAGCCGCACGGGGCGCACGCTCGATTGGGCCTTCATGGTTGATGGCAAAGAAGTCGAAGTAAAGATGAAGGGCATCGTCTCGGTGAATGACGCCGATGCCTACGTGACCTGCGGGTTGGAAGGCTTCGGCCTGATTCAGCCGGCGCTCTTCATGGTGTTGCCGCATCTGCGGTCGGGCCAGCTGGTAGAAGTGTTACCGGAACTGAAACCTTTGCCGATGCCGATTTCCGCAGTCTATCCGCACAGTCGCCATCTGTCGCCTAAAGTCCGCGTTTTCGTAGACTGGATTGCGGAGCTGTTCGACCGTTGCCCGTTGCTGAGCGGACGCGGCAGTCTCGACGCAATGTGCACGAAGCGCACACTTGAAGAACGCGAGTCTGGCCCCACGCTCGATACGCCGGTGACAACGGAATGGGTCGCATAATAGTCGCGTCATGCGCGCGAGTTGAAGCACAGAATCTGGAACAGTGAATTCCAGCCGCGGCTCTAATGCCGCGGTTGCCCGAATACAGCACGTTTGCACGGCATTGAGCGCACTGTTGTCGTGATTGTTCCGGAATCACGACAATTCATTTCGCGATTCGGTAATTTATCCGTGCGCTCTCCAAGTCTACATTTCACCCTGTCGCAGCGCCGCTCGCGCTGCCAAAGAATCGACAGGAGTGGATCATGAAACGCAATCTATTAGCAGGTCTGGCGCTCTCGCTGCTCGCGAGCGCTCCGGTGTTCGCTCAAAGCAGCAGCGGTGGCATTGGCCGCGCCGGCACCTATCAAACACAACCCACCGCAACCACGACTGCAACCGCGAAAACACGTGCCGAAGTGCAAGCGGAACTCGTTGCGGCTTATCGCGACGGCTCGCTGCCGTCACTGAATCGCACGACGTATCCGAACAAAGGGCTGATCGGTCAAACGCAGGCTTCACGCATCGCGCTGCAGGAAGGCACGAACGGCGACGTCACGCGCGTGGCCAACGGACAGTAAGACGAAACCATTGAATTAATTCGGCATCCGATACAAATGGTTATTGCCGAACGATTCATGCACTCTTCAAAAAGGAGCACATCATGACCCCCTCTGAACTCGACCATTGGGATACCGACACGCCAGTGTGGACGCCGTACCGCGCGCCTCAACACTAAGCGCCTCTGATGAAACGAGCCCACGGATCGAATCCGTGGGCTCGCGCATTTGAAGGGACCTGCTGAAGGAAACTACCGAAGGGTCTTGCCGCGGGTCTTGCCGCGAGTCTTACCGCTTAGGCACGCCGTCGCGCCACTCGTTCCAATGTGTTGAGATGTCCTGCACGAGCGGATTGCCCGTGAGGAACAGATTCTGGATAGCGATCGTAAAGCCGCCTTGCGCGGCATAGTTCAACAGGTTGTCGGCACTCGTCTGCCCGTCGTAGGGCCGATCGAAATCGGATCCCGCCCGCACTACGGCGACGCGATTCAAATCGACCTTGTTGACCGAGGCCGCGCGTTTGAGCGCCTCGTACGTGGCGTTATCCTCCTGCTGCGTCGTGCAATAGACCCCGTTTCCGTCGGTCAGAGTTTTGGTCCAGTCGCGCGCACGCTGACCAATCAGGGTTCCTGACCACCACGTATCGCCGGCCAGCGTATCGCATTGGATGACAGCCGGCGGACGATTGGCCGGCGCATATGAATACTTGGCTCGTGCGGCCTGAGCCTGCGCGTTATCGGACAGTGTCACCTGACGCGACAAGGCAAACGCCGTATCCGCGAGCCGCGTATTCAATTGGAACACTTCGGTGCGATAGTCGAGCGGCGGCTTTGCAGAAGGACTCGTGGTGTTGATGCCGAGGTAGCCGGTATTCCATCCAGGCGGAATCTCGCGCCCATCGATCTCCCACTGAATCCCGAAGTCGACCAGATATTTCGCCCACGCGGCGGAACCCACCGTGCCCTGCTGCGGATCGATACCCGCAATGCCGGCCACCATGAAGTACGTATGCCGCAAATCGAAACGCGGCGAGAACGTGAGGGCCATGATCGACGCGGCGGCATTACTGTGCCCCATGCCGGTGGTCATCACGCATACGTCCTGCTTGTTGCAATGAACCGCGGGGTAATCGGGCGACAGCCCGTCCACGGTGATGTCGCGCCAGGGGCCCAGGTTGTCGAGCCACACCTGCCCTTCCGGTCCGAACATCGAAATGATCATCACCTTGACGGGGCGTCCGCGCGAGCCGCCATCGTTGTCGTCCGCGCTGGCCGGTCCGGACGAGAGGGCTGCGCATGCGGCGAGCGCCAAGGCGGAGATGGCGCCGAGTGAGCGAGTCAGCATCGTGATCTTCCTTTTGCTTGTTGATGCAGATTGGGAGAAAGTGCTGCTTTCAAGCGCAAAGAAGTATAGATGCGAAAAAAAATATTGCACGCTCTCACGCACCCGCCGCCCCGCGGGCGCGCCCGAACTTAAACGCGCGGTACATCCGGTTCGAAAAATACCCACCGTACTTGCGGAAACGCCGACTGCAAATCCGCTTCGATCACGTTGATCGCGTCGACCATCGCGCGGCCGCTGGCGTAGTCGATCATTTCGGCCTGCACCGCCACCACCACGTGACGGCCCCATTGCAGCGTGATCATGTTGATGATGCTGCGAATCTCGGTTCGCGCGCGCAGGTGTGCCTCGATCGCGCGGCGCACTTCCGGGCTCGCCGATTCGCCGACGATCATCGACTTCACTTCGCGCGCCACCAGCCACGCGATCACCATCAGCAGCAGGCCGACGCCAATGGAACCCAGCGCGTCATAGAGAGGATTGCCGGTCACCATGGTGAGCAGCACGGCGACGAAGGCGATCGCGAGACCGGCTAGCGCCGCGATGTCCTCGCCCGCGACAACGAGCAGCTCGGACTCGCGCGTCTCCCGAAACCAGCGCCACATGTTTTTGTTGGGATGGCTCTTGCGGATTTCCTTGACCGCGCCCCAGAGGGACAGCGCCTCAAGCACCACCGACACGCCGAGCACCGTCAGCGCCACGAACGCATACTGCAACGGCTCGCGCACAAAGAGGCGATGCACGCCTTCGTACACGGAGAACGCGCCGCCGACAAAGAACAGCAGCAGTGCGACGAGCAATGAGTAGAAGTTGATCTCGCGCCCGCTCCCCATGGGATGCAAGGGGCTCGCCGGCTTACGTGCTTCGCGCAGACCGAATAGCAGCAGCAACTGGTTGCCGCAGTCGGCGGTGGAGTGAATCGCCTCGGCGAACATCGAGCCAGAACCGGTGAAGGCGGCCGCAGCGAACTTGCAGATGGCGATGCCGAGGTTGGCGGCGAGCGCATAGAAAATGGCTTTCGGCGATTCTTCTTTCATCGTCGTGCAGAGCGTCAGTGAGTTTTCAGGGAGCTTTCAGTTTGCAGCAGCCCGTATTATGGACATGCCGGGCGGCATGCGTCCAACCTCGGTGTGGTTGGACACATGCCCCGCTTGTGCTCCCAGACGCTCGCCCCACGGGCATGGCGCCGCGTTAGGCCCGCTCCAGCGCCGCCATTTCCCGCACGATGACCAGCAGCATCGACAGGCTCGCCCCGCCCGTGGCCCGCAGATCGGCCAGCAGGCGCGCATAGCGCTCGAGCTGGGCGACACGCTTCTCGCGCCATGCCTCGACCAGGGCTTCCGGCGTCGATGCGTCGTCCGCGCCGGCCAGCGCGCTCGTGGTCAGCGCGCGTTTGAGGCGCGCGAGTTCGGCCAGCGCGGAGGCGCGCGCCAGCATGTCCCAGTGCGTCGGCGCCGGCAAAGCGGCCGCGCGCTCGCTGATCCAGCTCGAGTTCAGCAGCGTACCGAGCGCAAAGTACACGCCGGCCACCAGTTCGAGGCTGCGGTCGCTCGTCGATGCCACCTCTGCGATATCAAGCAGCGCCGCCGAAATCTCCCCGCTCGCGATTCGCACCGCGAGACCGCTGTCCACGCCGGCGTCCGCCAGCACGCGCTGCCGTTCGGAGAGCGCGTCGAGATCGGCACTCGGCAACAACGCGGGCCATTGCGGCGCAAGGCGTTGCGCCGCGTCGCGGCAACGCGCGAGCAGGCCCGCCACATCGCCGTCGCTGACCGCGCCCGACTGCAATTGCCGCAGGAACCACAACGCCGAACGTTCGACGAGACGCGCCACTTCGACGAACATGCGCGCCTGCACGTCGTCGGCGACGCGGTTGTCGAGTGCGTCGATACTGCGCCACACCTCGTCGAGATCGAACACATCACGCGCCATCACGCAGGCCCGCACAATGTCGCCGGGATGCGCGTCGGTCTCTTCCATGAGCCGGTGCACGAACTCGCAGCCGACCCGATTCACCAGTGCGTTGGTCAGATGCGTGGCAAGAATTTCGCGCCGCAGCGGGTGCTTTTGCATCGGCGCGGCGAAGCGCTGCCGCAACGGCTTGGGGAAATACTCCACCAGAAGATCGCTCACGAGCGGGTCCTCCGGCATCGACGAATCGAGCAGCGCGTCGTACAGCCACATCTTGCTGTAAGCCAGCAACACCGCGCGCTCGGGCGTGGTGAGACCCTGTTTGGCGGCCTGCCGCTCGGCGATTTCCTCGTCGGTCGGCAGAAACTCGATCACTCGATTCAGCCGCCCGGCACGCTCGAGATAGCGCATCAGCCGCGCCTCGGCGTCGAGCAGCTCAACGCCATAACGGCCCGCAATCGACAGCGCCTGAGTCTGGTAATAGTTGTCCTGCAGCACCAGCAGGCCGACTTCATCGGTCATTTCGGCAAGCAGCGCATTGCGCTGCTTCTCGGTCATCTCGCCATCGGCGACGACGAGGCCCAGCAGAATCTTGATGTTGACCTCGTGATCCGAGCAGTCGACACCCGCTGAGTTGTCGATCGCGTCGGTATTGATGCGGCCGCCGCGCTGCGCGAACTCGATGCGCCCGAATTGCGTGAGACCGAGATTGCCGCCTTCGGCAACGACCTTGCAGTGCAGATCGGCGCCGTTGACACGAATCGCGTCGTTGGCACGGTCACCCACCTGCAGATTCGTTTCGTGGCTCGCCTTCACATACGTGCCGATGCCGCCGTTGTAAAGCAGATCGACCGGCGCCTGCAAAATCGCCCGCATCAATTCGGCGGGCGCGAGCGCGGGCACGCTCAAGCCGAGCACCGATTGCACCGCAGGCGACAGCGGAATCGTCTTGGCGCTGCGGGCAAACACGCCGCCGCCCGCCGAGATCAGCGCAGGATCGTAATCGGCCCAGCTCGAGCGGTCGAGCATGAACAGGCGCCCCCGTTCGGCCAGACTGAGCGCAGGATCGGGATTCGGATCGAGGAAAATATGCCGGTGGTCGAACGCGGCCACCAGCTTGATATGCGGCGAGAGCAGCATGCCGTTGCCGAACACGTCACCCGACATGTCGCCGATGCCGACCACCGTGAAGTCCATGGCCTGCGTATCCACGCCCATTTCGCGGAAGTGCCGCTTGACCGACTCCCACGCGCCGCGCGCCGTGATCGCCATTTTCTTGTGGTCGTATCCGACCGAGCCGCCCGACGCAAATGCGTCGTCGAGCCAGAAACCGTATTCCTGCGAGATCGCGTTTGCGTAGTCGGAGAACGTGGCCGTGCCTTTGTCGGCGGCGACCACCAGATACGGATCGTCCGGATCGTGCCGCACCACGTCGGGCGGCGGCACCACCGCCGTCCCCGCGAGGTTGTCGGTCAGATCGAGCAGGCCGCGCAGGAAGGTCTGATAGCACGCGATCCCCTCGCGCATCCATGCATCTCGCTCGGATTGCGGCGGCGGGTTCTTCACGACGAAGCCGCCCTTGGAGCCGACAGGCACGATCACCACGTTCTTCACCATCTGCGCTTTCATCAGCCCGAGCACTTCCGTGCGGAAATCCTCGCGGCGGTCCGACCAGCGCAAACCGCCGCGCGCCACGCGGCCGCCGCGCAAATGCACGCCTTCCACGCGCGGCGAGTACACCCAGATTTCGAACATCGGTTTCGGTTCGGGCAACCCGGGCACCTGCGCGGGATTGAACTTGAACGACAGGTACGGCTTCGGACGCCCGCCGGCGTCGAAGCGATAGTAGTTGGTCCGCTGTGTGGCCTTGATGACGCCGAGAAATTGCCGGAGGATGCGGTCCTCGTCAAGATTGGGCACCTGATCGAGCGCACCTTCGATCTTGTGCAACCAGCCGTCGATAAGCAACTCGCGCTTGTCCTCCAGCTCCGGATCGAAGCGGGCCACGAACAGTTCGACGAGCATGCGGGCAATCGCCGGATTGCCCGTTACGGCGCGCTCGATATACGCGTCGCTGAAGGTCGAGCCCACCTGGCGCAAATACTTGGCGTACGCGCGCAGTATCGTCACTTCTCGCGCATTCAATTGCGCGCGCAGCACGAGTCGGTTGAAATCGTCGCTTTCGATCGCGCCGGTCCACACCTGCTCGAACGCTTCTTCGAAGAGATTCTTGACGCGTTCGATATCGAACTCCGCGTCGTCCGCGAGTTCGAGGCCGAAGTCGTGGATCCATGCCGGCGTCGCGCCCAGCGCCTCGATCAGATGAGGCCGCTCTTCGTCGACCCGCACGCCCAGATGTTCGAGCATCGGCAAGCTGCGCGACAACGCAATCGGCAAGCCCGCGCGATACACCTTGAAGCGGAACGCCCGTGGCCCGGATTCGATGGGCCGGTACAGATTCATCGCGAGCCGCTCGGTGCCCTGCACGCGCTCGATCAACTCGATATCGCGCACCGCCGTGCGGGCCGGATAATCGTCGCGATAGCCGGCCGGAAACGAATCGCCGTAGTGCTGCAGCAAACGGTTGCCCTGCTCCTCGCCGAACGCGTCGAGCAAGGCGTCGGCAAGATCGTCCTGCCAGCGGCGCGACACCTGCACGAGCCGCGCTTCCAGCTCGCGCGCGTCGACGTCGGGCATGCCGTCCGGCTTCGCGTGGATGACGAAATGAATGCGCGCGAGAGTCGACTCGGACAGCAGCGGCGTGAACTCGATGCTCTCGCCATTGAACGCCTCGGCCAGCAGGTGGGCCACGCGCCGGCGCAGATCCGTGTTGTACTTGTCGCGCGGCACGAACACCAGACACGACACGAAGCGATCGAAACGGTCGCGCCGCACGAACAGCCGCGTGCGCTGATGCTCCTGCAAACGCAGCACGCCAAGCGCGGTGTCGTAGAGCTGATCTTCGTCGGCCTGCAGAAGCTCGTCGCGCGGATAGGTTTCGAGCACCGTCACCAGCGATTTCGCGAGGTGGCCTTTGGGCAGAAAAGCGGCGCGCCGCACGATATTCGCGCATTTGCGCCGCACGATCGGAATCTCGGCCGCCGACACGGAATAGGCCGTCGACGTGTACAAGCCGATGAAGCGGCGCTCGCCGCTCACCTTGCCGTCCGCGCCGGTCAGCTTGATGCCGACGTAGTCCAGATAGCCCGGCCGGTGCACGGTGGCGCGCGAATTGGCCTTGGTCAGAAAGATCGGCCACGAGCCGAAAATGATGTCAGCCGCGGCCGGCGGCAACGGTGTGATCTCGGCGGCGCCAGCGGGCTGCGGGGCATCGCGCAGAATGCCCAGACCGGAGCCCTGCACCGCGCGCAGGCCGTAGCCGCCTTCGTGCTCCACCAGGTCGTAATCGCGCTGGCCGAGAAAGGTGAAATGATCGGCCACCATCCATTCGAGAAACGCGCGTGCTTCCACGCCTTCCGGGCCGGCTTCGCCGGTTTTCATGCCTTTGATGGTGAGGCGCGCGAGTTCGACGATCTTCGGCCAGTCTTCAACCGCCAGGCGCACGTCGTGCAGCACCTTGGCGATGTCTTCGCGCAGGGCGTCGAGTTTTGCCGCGTCGCCGCAACGGTCCACTTCGAAATGGATGAACGAGGTCAGTTGCGAACGGGTATCGGTGGCGTCTTCGGCGCCCTGGCCGACTCGCGTGATGCTGCCGTCGGGCGCGCGCCAGATGCGGAATACCGGATGCACGACGGAGTGCAGCGCGAGGCCATGCCGGTTGACCGCCATCGACACCGAATCGACCAGAAACGGCATGTCGTCATTGACGATTTCGATCACCGTGTGATCGGAATGCCAGCCGTGCTGTTCGAGGATCGGGTTATAGACGCGCAAGCGCTCGGCGCCGGGCACGAAGCGCTGCGCGGTTTGCCAGTGCGCGAGCGCCGCACCGTAGAGATCGGCGATGGAGCGGCTCTGCAGATCGTCGGCGTCGACGAAATCGTAATAGTGCCGCAGGAGGGGTTCGACAACCGCGAAGGTTGGCTCGGGCAGGCGCCCACGTGCAAATTCGACGACATCGTTCAGCAAGTGCGTGACGGCTTCTTCGTTCTTTGCTTGCATGATCAACTCCCCTGGCTGGCGGCAATGGCGAGTATTGCTTGATTCACATGCATCGTCTGAACGGGAATTATGCACCTGCCGACCCGAATGCGAAGAACGAGTGCACTAAGGTAATACCCGCTGGCGTCATACCGATTACTCTCGCCGCGTTGCAGCAGCGTGTCCGGCGGCTTAAATCCCGGCGCCCGGCACGGCAGGATTCTGCGCGAGCCATGCGCGGACCTGTTCGGCGGTCCATGCCGGATCGTCGTGCGGCAGGTCGTGGCCGGCCCACGGATGCTCGCGATGCAAGGCCCCCCACGCCACCGAGAGCTTCGCCGAACAGACCGGATTGACCAGCCTGTCAGCCTGCGAAGAAAGGATCAACACCGGGCAAGCCGGTCTCGCGGCCCTTGCGGTAAAGCGCGCCGCGGCCCAGAGCTGCCGCAACGCATTGCCACGGCTTACGGGCGCGCTCCGGCGAATCTCGCTCCATACGGCGAGATCGCCGTCCAGCGTCTCCACGTTGTTGCATGTCAGACGATGAATGCCGCGCTCCGCGCGCGGCGCGTCGCTCCAGCTCGCGGCCACGCCTGCCAGCCCCGGCCATGCCGACGGGCGCAGCCGCTCCTGCATGCTGCTGAACGGCCGCATGCTGGTATTGATCAGCACCAGCCGCCCGATCTCATGGGGGTGCCGTTGCGCCCAGTCCGTCGCCACCATGCCGCCGAGCGACATAGCGAGTACGCAATACGGGCCGGGCAGGTTGCTCTGAAATGCCGCATGCCGCACGAAACCGACCATGTCGGCGACCGTCGCCGGTGCGCGCAGGTGCGCAAACTCGCCGTTGCCCGGCAGATCGAGGAGCAGCAGCCGGTTGTCATGGTCCGCGCCGGACCGCGCCTCATTCGACCATTCACCGGGCAACTCACCGAGCGATTCGCGCAGTACGTCAGGCAAGCGGCCCCAATGGCGGGTTTCGCGTGTGAGGCCGCGCAGCAGGATCCATGTGCTCATGCGCCTTCCGGTCGATACCAGTGGTCGAGCGCGCTTTGCAGCAATTGCTCGCGGCGATTGCCTTGCGGCAGCCAGCGTTGCGAGGAGAACGCCGCACGCGCCAGAAAATCGAGCAGGTTCGCATGACGCCGCAGCACGCGCGCGGTGCGATGCGCCTTCACCGGATTGAACATCCCCTGGCGCGAAAACAGCTGCCGCGGATTCTTCTTGATCCACAGCCATGAGCCGAGTTCGAGGGTCATCGGCAAGAAGACGTTGGGCGCCGGCGTGCGGTCATAGGCGAAGTCCCACAGATCGCCGTGCAATAGATACTGGTGGCTCTGCGGTTCGAACGCGTAGCCGTGATGCGGATGCGCGCGTTCGAACATGGTCTTGAGCACGTACATTTCCGGCAGATGCGGCATCAGTTCGTGGGTGCGCGCATACGGAAACCAGATGCTGTCTCGCCAGCCGTAGCCTGAATGGCAATCGAGCGCGATGCTCAACGGCCGCGACGCCAGTTCGGTTTCGACCACCTGCAGGAGCGCGGCGGCCTCGGGCTCCATCGGATCGCCCTCGCGCCCGCGATACCACGGCAGCCAGGCGCCCACGCGCTGGCCGCCCGCGAGCAGCGGCACCCGCGCGTCGGCGTTCTGCGGTGCATTGCGCATCAGGTCGACGCCGTTCGGATTGGCGCGCGTGGCGGCCCACATGCCGCCCGGATTGACGATTGGCATAAAGATCAGACGAATCGACTGCAATTGCCGCACCAGCAGTTCGTCCCATTCGAGCCGCGCGAGCAGTGCCCGCATGTAATCCAGCACGAGTTGCGAGCCGATCCGCTCGAGTCCATGAATGCCGCCGAAAAACCCGATGGCCGGCGCCTGCGGATCGGTCGAACCGATGCTGGCGGTGCGCACGGCGAATTGCCGGCCACGCACCTGCGTCTCGCAGACGGTGCTGATCGCGAAGCTTGCACTGCCCTGTTCGAGGATCGTCCTGAGATCTTCGTACTCCGCAAAACTGTCGGGAAGGAAGCTCAAAGGATGCATGACGACGTCGCAAGGAAATGCAAGGTTATTGGGGACGGCTCCTCGAATGCCGCAATATAGCCTGGCACGGAGCGATCATGCTGAAGCCGCGCACACTCATGCAAATCATGTCACGGACGTGTCATTTACTGTTCGTCCGAATGACTTCGTTCTGCCTTTTCAGCGCCGCAAAAAAGTCACGGAAAGATATAGTCGTCTAGACGTCGCGACACCTTCACTCAACCGTCACAGAGGCTTCCTAGAATGAGCCCCACACATGCCGGCAGCGCCCGGACGCGTCAAGGGGTACTTATGGAAGCAATTCGAATCGAACGGCTGAGCAAGACGTTCAGCAACGGCCGCAAGGCGCTGGATGAAATCGACCTGCGCGTCCAGCCGGGGGAAATGGTGGCGCTGATCGGTGCCTCGGGTTCCGGCAAGTCGACCCTGCTGCGCCACATCGCCGGCTTCACGGCGTCGGACGCGCAGCCGTCGCAGATTTCGATTCTGGGGCGGCCGATCCAGCAGAACGGCCGCATCGTGCGGGAAGTGCGCAGCATTCGCCGCGATATCGGCTTCGTGTTCCAGCAATTCAATCTGGTGAACCGCCTTTCCGTCGAAAGCAACGTGTTGATCGGCGCACTCGCGCGCCTGCCTCTGTGGCGGCGTCTGACCGGCCGCTTTCCACGCGCGGAGCGGGCGTTGTCGATGACCGCGCTCAACGAGGTCGGCATCGGCGACCATGCGCGTGAACGCGCCGCCAATCTGTCCGGCGGCCAGCAGCAACGCGCCGCGCTTGCCCGCGCGCTGGTGCAGCGCGCGCGCATCGTGCTTGCCGACGAGCCGATCGCCTCGCTCGACCCCGAATCGTCGCGCCGCGTGATGGACATGCTGCGCACGCTGAACGTCGAACATCAGCTCACGGTGCTGGTCTCGCTGCATCAGGTCGACATCGCCATGCGGTACTGCCCGCGCACCATCGCGCTACGCAAAGGCAAGGTGGTGTACGACGGCCCGTCCGACGCGCTCACGCCGGCTCTGCTCAAGAAGCTTTACGGCGACGATGCCCGCGAACTGCTCGATGAATCGCTCGACGCATCGTTCAACGAATCGCTCGACGCCCCCTCCGCTGGCACAACAGACGGCAGCGAGACAAAGACCGCAGCCGGCAGCACCCCGCTTCAAGAAACCGCTCCTGTCCCGCCGCGTTACGCATTCGCGCTCAAACCGGCGCACTCGAACTGAGCGCGCTCATTCACTCTGTCAACT
This sequence comes from Paraburkholderia sp., assembly GCA_036383775.1. Classification (GTDB taxonomy): domain Bacteria; phylum Pseudomonadota; class Gammaproteobacteria; order Burkholderiales; family Burkholderiaceae; genus Paraburkholderia. The sequence goes on from DASVNP010000048.1 coordinate 57,582, forward strand.
CAACCGGATCTCAAGCAATGAAATTCCTGCGTTCATTGATCACGCTGGCCGTAGGCGCGGCCGCCTTCGCCGGCGTCGCCAGCGCTCACGCCGAGGACATCAACCTCGGCATCATTTCGACCGATTCGTCCGCAGTGCTCAAGCAGCGCTGGGAACCGCTGATCAACGACATGAACAAGCAAACCGGCCTGAACGTCAAAGCGTTCTTCGCGACCGACTACGCCGGCATTATTGAAGGCATGCGCTTCAACAAGGTACAGGTCGGCTATTTCGGCAACGCGTCGGCAATCGAGGCAGTGGACCGCTCGCAAGGCGAAGTGTTCGCGAAGGTGCAGTACGCGAACGGCGACGCCGGTTACAACTCGGTGCTGATCACCAACGTGAACAGCCGCTTCAAGACGCTCGACGACGTGTTCAGGAACACGAAGGACGTGACGCTCGGCTTCGGCGATCCGAACTCCACCTCGGGCACGCTGATTCCTGGCTACTACCTGTTCGCCAAACACAACACGCCGGTCAATACCTCGTTCAAGACCGTCCTGCCGTCGAGCCATGAAGCGAATCTGCTGGCCGTAGTGAACAACAAGGTCGACATCGCGACCAACAACACCGAGATGCTCGACACGCTGAAGAAAGAGCACCCGGACAAGTTCGCGCAGGTGCGCGTGCTGTGGACCTCGCCGCTGATTCCGTCGGACCCGCTGGTGTGGCGCAAGGACCTGCCGCAGGCCACCAAGGACAAGCTGCGCAACTTCTTCCTGAACTACGCGAAGACCGATCCGCACGAGAAAGCGGTCATGGCCGCGATCACGGGTTACGCCGGTTTCGCTGCATCGTCGGATGCGCAGTTGCTGCCGATCCGCCAGGTCGCGTTGTTCCAGCAGAAGCAGAAGATCGAGAGCGACGCGCATCTCTCCGATGACGATCGCAAGACCCAGTTGGCCGCACTCGATGCGAAGCTGAGCGCGCTCACCGCCGCCCAATCGAAGCAATGAACACGGCCGATCTGATCACGTCGCCCAAGCGCGCGGGTGACGCACTCGCCGCCCAGGCGGCGAGCGCATCGGCGCAGGCGGCCCGTTATGCTCCGCCCGCCGCGGGCAAGCGTGGCTGGCTGTCGCTGCTGGGCTGGATCGCGGTGCTCGCGGTGCTGGGCGGCGCATGGCACGGCGCCGACATGCGCCCGCTCGATCTGCTCACCGACTCCGGCAACATGGGCCAGTTCGCCAAAGACTTCTTCCCGCCCGACTTCACCGAATGGCGCAGCTATCTGCATGAAATGGTTGTGACGCTCTCGGTGGCGGTGTGGGGCACCGCGCTCTCGCTCGTGTGCGCCGTGCCGTGCGGCCTGATGTCCGCGCACAACATGGCGCCGATGTGGATCGTCCAGCCCATGCGCCGCTTGATGGACGCGTGCCGCGCGATCAACGAAATGGTCTTCGCGATGCTGTTTATCGTCGCGGTCGGACTCGGCCCGTTTGCCGGCGTGCTGGCGTTGTGGGTGCACACCACCGGCGTGCTCGCCAAACTCTTCGCCGAAGCGGTCGAGGCCATCGATCCGCGCCCGGCCGAAGGCGTACGTGCCACCGGCGCAACCAGCCTCGACGAAATCATCTATGGCGTGCTGCCGCAAGTGCTGCCGCTGTGGATCTCATACGCGCTGTATCGCTTCGAATCGAACGTGCGCTCGGCGATGGTGGTCGGCATGGTCGGCGCGGGCGGCATCGGCGTGGTGCTGTATGAAGCGATCCGCTCCTTCAACTATGCACAAACCGCCGCGGTAATGATCATGGTGGTTGTCGTGGTCAGCGCGATCGATCTCGGCTCCGCGTGGCTGCGCGAGCGCGTGATCTGAGTTTGCTTCGCCCGTCCTCCCTTCCTTCCTGATGGCGGCTCCAGGGGCGGCGTGCGAAGCGCGGCTTCGCCGCCGGAACCTGGCTCTTCAACGCGGCATCCGCACGTCCGGATATCGAGGCGCCCAGGCTTTGCGGCGCGCCCTGCTTTTTCGCCACAAATTGCCGCATTTATCCATATAATGCCACTTTGCCGGAGTTGCCCACTCCGCATTTCCGGCGTTCCGCTGGAATAATCGCGTGCTTACGGCCGCCACCCGGGCCGCTTCTCCCCTCTTTCCGGTCCTCGATGGAAACCTTTGTTGTCTTGCTGGTGCTGCTCTCCGCGCTGCTTCACGCCACGTGGAACGCATTTCTGCACCTATCCGAAGACCGCGTCTGGCTGCTCGGCATGATGGCGATCCCGTACGTCGCCGTCAGCGCGGTCGGCGTGATCGCGCTGCCTTTGCCCGAACCGGCGGCCTGGCCGTACATCTTCGCGTCGGTTTTGCTGGAATTCGGCTACCTGCTGGCGCTGATCCGCGCCTACAAGAGCGGCGACTTCGGACAGATCTACCCGATCGCACGCGGCCTTTCGCCCATGCTCGTGTTCGTCGGCGCATTGGTCTTCGCGCATGAGGAGCTCAAGCCGCTGGCGGCGGCCGGCGTGGCGCTGGTGTCGGTCGGCATCGTTTCGCTGGCGTTTCGGCGCGGCATGCGTTTTTCGGGGGAGAGCGTGCCGTTTGCGCTGTTGACCGGCTTTTTCATCGCGACGTATTCGGTGGTCGACGGAATCGGCGCGCGCGTGGCGGGCAATGGGCTGAGCTACATCATGTGGGTCTATCTGATATGGAACATCCCGCAGTTTCTGCTCGCCTGGCATTGGCGCGGCGGCGCCAAGGGACTTTTTATTGGCCGTACGGTGGTGCTCAAGGGCATGGCGTCCGGCGCGCTCGCGTTGAGCGCGTACTGCCTGATCATCGAGGCTTATCGTTACCTGCCGATTGCGATGGTTTCCGCGCTGCGCGAGATGAGCTCGATCTTTGCGGTGCTGATCGGCTGGCTGTTCATGCGCGAGAACCTGACGACGCGCCGGATCGTTGCGTGTGGGCTGGTGACGCTGGGGGCGGTGTTGATTCGGATTTGATCGTCAGCACTCTTTCGACCTTCCGTTTCGTTTATTGCGATTTCGAATATTTCGATTTAGAATGACGCCTTGCGAAGGAGCCGCACCATGAACAGCACGATACATCCCACGCCGCTTCCGTCTGAGCAGGAGGCGGAACTTGCCCGCACCTCCAGCCGAAACCTGTCGGTGGTGCTGTCAAGCCGTGCAGAGACACAGCAGTTCGACTTCAAGGACGACAACGGGCAAACGCGCACCGTGGAGTTGCCTACGTCAGTCGTGCGTTTGATGGTCGACGTTCTCACGGAAATCGGCCAAGGTAACGCGGTTTCGATTATTCCCATTCACGCCGAACTGACTACGCAAGAAGCAGCCGATCTGCTGAATGTTTCGCGGCCGTACTTCGTGCAGTTGCTCGAGAAGAAAGAGATTCCGTTCCGCAAGGTGAACACCCATCGGCGCGTGCGGTATGAAGACGTCATGGCCTACAAGAATCGGATCGATGCCGAGCGGCGCAAGGCGCTGGATGAACTCGCGGCGTTGTCCCAGGACATGGGCCTGTTGTGAACAAACAATAAAGTCTGACACACGTGGCAAGGTGTACTGGTAGCTGAAACCCTCGGGATCGCTCTGCAGGGACAAACCGTGCCGCCATGACCCCGTGCTGCGTCCCGTGCATCTGGTTCGCTGCAGTACTGCGATCAACTCGTCGACGGGCGCGAGGTAGCACGTCATCGCGCGCCCCAGCTCGAATTATTCCGTTACGACGCGCAGGTCGCCCCCTCCTCGTCGTGAAACGTCATGACATAGGCGCGCAGTTCCGAGAAGAACGGCGAGCGCGTAACGCCATTCTCGTCCAGGTGATTGTCAGACAGCGGCATGATCAGGAAAACGCCCATTGCGATGCGCTCGCCGGCCGCGCGCTGGCAGCGGGTACTGCGGGTAGCATCTCAGGGGGTCGCGCGACGGTGTTCGAGGTACCGGACGGCTCAACGAGCTGACGCGGCCTGAAGTAGCCGCTGCTATCGATGCGCAGAAACCCGGCGCGCGAGTCGTGCACATACTGGTCGAAGAAGCGCACCAGATCCGGCGATAGCGTGGGTGGATGCAGCCAGGCGTCCCAATAGGCGGCTTCCTCCCCCGACAGCGGCCGGTTCATTTCGCTTGGGCCGCCGGCGGTTGCAATCGTGCGCTCGTATTCGCCGCGGTCGGTCTTCCACAGGTCCGCCAGGTAGCTGCGCCAGTTCATGGTGTCCGCGTCCATGGTCAAGCGGTCATGGTACTGCTGGATGCGTTGCAGCTGCGCGTTAATCTCCGGATCGGCCGAACGCACGTCCTTGTAGAGGTCGCACGGGTTCTGTCCGAAGCGCATCTTCAGCCAGCCATAGTAGAGGCGCATATGCGCGAAAATCTGCGCCTCCAGCGTGCCACCGGTGCCAACCCTGCCCATGTACTCATCGAACAAGCCCTTCACCTCCTTGTCATACTCGAACAGCGCACGCACGTCCATGTCGGCGAGCGACGGCGCCGTGAACGGCACGCCGCTGATGGCGCCCTCTAGGCGCATGCGGTTCAGCGCGATACGCGCAAGCAGGTCGGAGCGAGCCTGCTCGTCGGGACGATATCCGCCGCCGATATCGGAATGCACGCCCGGCCACACGAGCTGTTCGCAGGATGCGCTATTGTTCCGCACTGGCGTTAGCGGAAAGCAGGCGCGCAGTTCGTGACCGGCTGCGATGTGAAAACATCGCTCGACCTGCTCGGGCACATGCATCAGCATGTCACTGTTCAGATTGTGAGCTGGCAGGCCGACCGACTCGACTGTATCGAACAGGCCAAGGAAGCGGAAATGCAGCGGCGCGGACTCGCCATCAAGCGCCGTTGGGCACGGCCAGTAGGGCACGCCGTCCCTCATCTCGCATTGTTTCAGCAACCGGTTCACGAACGCTCGCGCGAGCGCCGCGCCACGTGAAAAACCAAACACTGCAACGTCGATCCGGCTGACCTTGTGATTGAACTTCAAATTGTCTCGAAAATTCTTCTCGGCCAAGACCAATCGCGCATCGGACCCGAGTGCCACTCCGCCGCCCAGCGCCTCGCTGTCGCGGATCTTCTCCCACCAGCCAGGATCACTGGCGTCAAGCGGCGTGCCAACGCCTGCGTAGTAGAACTTCCAGATCTGTGGTTGCTCCTCGATATGACCGTAATAGAGTCGTGCGATGTTCGAAAGCTTTTGCTTCGGCTCGTCGAGCAGACGGTTATTGCCCGTTCCGTCGAAGAAGAAGCTGAACCACGGCTGCTGCTCGCAGGTTGTGCAGGTCATGAACTCCTCGGCGTGCAGCTGCGTGGCAGTCTTGAGCGCCCGCTGGAACGTATCGTGGTTATCGGTAACCCAGTCCTGCATGGTTATTCCCCCATCGTGCGCATCACGCGCCGACCTGAAAACAGCTTGTCTACGCGTGGATTTTCAGGGCCAAAATCGCCGTCACCAGGCACCAATTCCGCCTCGACTTCATGATTCGGAAAGAATCGGACAATCAGATAACTTTGAAGCTTGTCTTTCGGAGACGGCATAGTCCCCGTCACAATCACATCTCGACTGTAGGTTTTCCACTGTGCCTCGTCGTCGTTGTGTCGGCTAATGCGCCATACCACCTTGATCGTCTGGCCCACACCTTGAATCGAAGAACAACATTCACCACTTCCCGTACCTCCTTTGGAAAATTCCTTGACCTGGATTCCGCCAAGTAACAGCCTTCCTCCGGAGGGTGTCTGAAGTTCGAAATCATGGATGTAATCTTCCGTGTAGTTGGTGCTCCAGGCCGTTGCCAATACATCACCGCGAGGCTGGCCCACGACGCAGCCACCGAGCATGCCCAGCATCGTCGCGAAGAACACGCATGCAATCCGTCTCATTGGTTAATTTCTCCGTTTCAAGGTGTGGTGGATATATCGAGAACCGGCCAAAGAACCGGATCGATATTCTTACTGAAACGGCCACCCATTATTTCGTTATACAAAATATATTCAGCCTGAATGATGGTTGTGGGAAAATCGTTCATGAGCCTGAGGATACAGTTGGAGAAATGATTAGGGGCAGCAGGTGCCTCGCCAGTCAATACAGCCGTTCGCTTGATAATTTGGTCCTTTCCAAGCATGGCAGTGCTTTTCCAGTACTCCGTGGCTTGCGCACCTGGTTCAGCCGTTTTTTGACTCAAGAACGCCCCCTGATTGTCGTCTGTGGAATACCCTATCGCGACTATACGGGGAGCATTCATCTTGAAAAAGCCAAGGATTGTGATGCCGCAACACCTCTTCTATTTTTATTTCTGGTTGCTACCGCAACATCTTTTGAGCTGCTCGCAAGACAGCGCCATGCAACTGTACCTGTCTATCGGTGAGATGCTTTACGCTAATAAGCGCGACCACCAATTGGCCGCCCCGACCACGCTGGCGCGCCCCCTCACTTTTGTGTAGTGCTCAACCCGGCAACTTTTTTGCAGCACGTCGTGCTGTGCGGAGCATGCTATTCAAGCCGAGTGGACACGCAATCTGGCCGCGAACCGTCCGGACCTCGATCGCGCCAAAATCTATTGAGTCCGCGAACTGATTGACGCACATTCGTCGCCGCAGCGGTCCATTGCGGCGCTGAACTCGTCGTCACATTCGGTTGTTCGCCCCTACAGCATCGCTATCTGAACGGAATGGCCTTGGCGTGAATCGCCCAAGGCCCGGCAACTACACGCTCACGCAAATGCCGGCAACGTCGCATCGATCGCATCGGCCAGCGTATTGAACGCCGGCGCGATCTCCTCATCCGGCACGCACGCGTAGCCGATGAGCAAGCCCGGCGGCGCCAGCGGCGGCTGCGCGTAATACCCCGACAAGGGCCGCACAATGATATTGCGCTCCAGCGCCGCGGCCGCCACGAGGCGATCGTCGCTGCCATCGGGCAACTGCATCACCAGATGCAGTCCGGCATCGCCGCCCACGGCCGGCAATGCATCGCCATACCGATGTGCCGCAGCGTCGAGCAGCGTCTGCCGACGCTGCCCATAAAGCGTGCGCATCTTGCGGATATGCGAAGTGAAATGCCCCTCCGCGATGAACTCCGCGAGCATCGCCTGCTGCAGCAACTGTCCTTCGCGATACAACTCCGCGCTCGCGGTGGCAAAGCTCTCCGCCAGCGCCTCCGGTACAACGAGATAGCCGATGCGCAATCCCGGAAACAGCGTCTTGCCGAAACTGCCCACGTAAATCACTTGCCCCGACGTATCCAGACCTTGCAGCGAGGCCAGCGGCCGGCTGCCGTAGCGGTATTCGCTGTCGTAGTCGTCCTCGATGATCCAGCACTGGTGCTGGCGCGCGTACTCGAGAAGCATGCGGCGCCGCGCGAGGCTCATCACCATGCCGAGCGGATACTGGTGCGAGGGCGTGACGAGCATCAGCTTGGGCGGTTGCGCGAGATCGTCGGCCAATGGATTGATGCCTTCCTCGTCGACGGCGATGGGCCGCGACTGCAGCCCGGAAACGTGCAGCACGCTGCGCACGCCCCAATAACACGGGTCCTCGGTCCAGATCACGTCGCCCGGATCGGATAGCAGACGCACCGCGAGGTCGACCGACTGGTGAATCCCGGTGGTGATGATGATCTGCTCCGGCGTGCAGCGCACCGAGCGCGAGGTGCGCAAATAGTCGGCCAGCGCGTGCCGCAGCGAGGCAAGCCCGCCGCCCGGCGCATACGTGAGCAGGTCCGGCCGCAGCCGGCGCCAATACTTGTTGTGCAAACGGCTCCATACGCGCGCCGGAAATTTCGTGACGTCCGGCACGCCGGGCATGAACGCGCCCCATTGGCGCTTGGACACGCCCGCGCCCGCGATCAGCCGCGCGCCGCGCGTGGACAACGCGCGGGCCGCCTGCAGCGGCGCAGGCTCCGGACGCGCCACAGGCGCCTCGGCATCCGGCACGCCGAGAATCTCCTCCGGGGCGCTGTCGGCAACGAACGTGCCACGCCCGGTTGCCGAACTGACATACCCTTCGAGTACCAGTTGCTCGTACACCTGCGTAACGGTATTGCGCCCAATGCCCAACTCCTGCGCCAGCAAACGCGACGACGGCACCTTGCTGCCCGGCGGCAGTTCGCGCGACAGGATCGCCTGCTGCAGCAGCCGGTGCAGCTGGCGATAGATCGGCTGGCCGTTGCCCCGGTCGAGGCGCTGGGCCAGCCAGTCGGACAAAACGCTCGCGCGCATGATTGGCTCCTACATTTTTATTGAAATGGCTCTGAAGTTAAGAGCCAAATCTCATTATAGTCGCTGCATGTGCTGCGCTGAGCGCGTGGCGTCCACCAACACCGAGGAGCAAGGAGATGACAATGAAGAACGCAGAACTGAAGAGCCGCAAAGACGCAGCCACCCCGCGCGGCGTCGGCGTCATGTGCGATTTCTACGCTGAGCGCGCGGAGAACGCGGAACTGTGGGACGTGGAAGGCCGCCGCTTCATCGACTTCGCGGCCGGTATCGCGGTGTGCAATACGGGCCACCGCCATCCGAAGATCCTGGCCGCGATCCGCGACCAGCTCGATCACTTCACCCACACGGCGTATCAGATCGTGCCGTACGCGTCGTATGTCGAACTGGCTGAGAAGCTCAACGCGCGCGCGCCGGGCGACCATCCGAAGAAAACCGCATTCTTCACGACCGGCGCCGAAGCCGTCGAAAACGCCATCAAGATTGCACGCGCCGCGACCGGCCGTCCGGGCGTGATCGCCTTCACGGGCGGTTTCCATGGCCGCACGCTGATGGGCATGGCGCTGACCGGCAAGGTTGCGCCGTACAAGATCGGCTTCGGTCCGTTCCCGTCGGACGTGTTCCACGCACCGTTCCCGAATCCGCTGCATGGCGTGACCACGGCCGATTCGCTGAAGGCCATCGAATTCCTGTTCAAGGCCGATATCGACCCGAAGCGCGTGGCCGCGATCATTTTTGAACCGGTCCAAGGCGAAGGCGGTTTCTATCCGGCACCGGCCGAATTCGTGCGCGCTCTGCGCAAGCTGTGCAACGAGCACGGCATTCTGCTGATCGCCGACGAAGTGCAAACGGGTTTTGCCCGCACCGGCAAGCTGTTCGCGATGAATCACTACGACGTGGTGCCCGATCTGATGACGGTCGCCAAGAGCCTGGCGGGCGGCATGCCGCTGTCGGGTGTGATCGGCCGCGCGGAAATCATGGATGCCGCGGCGCCTGGCGGCCTCGGCGGCACGTACGCCGGCAACCCGCTGGCGGTGGCTGCCGCGCATGCGGTGCTCGACATCATCGACGAAGAAAAGCTGTGCGAGCGCGCCACGCTGCTGGGCGATCGCGTGAAGGCCAAGCTGGTCGCGCTGCAAAGCGAAGTGCCGCAAATCGCCGACGTGCGTGGCCCGGGCGGTATGGTTGCGGTCGAGTTCTGCAAGGCAGGCGGCTCGGAGCCGGACGCGGACTTCACTAAGCGTGTGCAGACTCTCGCGCTCGAACGCGGCTTGCTGCTGCTGGTGTGCGGTGTGTATTCGAACGTGGTGCGCTTCCTGTTCCCGCTCACGATTCAGGAGACGGTGTTCGACGAAGCCATGGCGATTCTCGAAAGCGTGATCAAGGACAGCGTCGCGGTTGCCGCCTAAGGACAGACTCATGACCACCACCTTGACCCTGAAAGACCCGACGCTGCTGAAGACCCACGCATACATCGCGGGCGAATGGCAAGGCGCCGACGACGGCTCGACCTTCGAAGTGCGCAACCCGGCCACGGGCGAAACGATCGCGACGGTGCCGCGCATGGGCACGGCGGAAACCCGCCGCGCCATCGACACGGCGAATGCCGCGTGGCCCGCATGGCGCGCCACGACCGCCAAGCAGCGCGCCGTGATCCTGCGCAAATGGCATGACCTGATGATGGAAAACGCCGACGATCTGGCGAAGATCCTCACCACGGAACAAGGCAAGCCGCTCGCCGAAGCCAAGGGCGAAATCCAGTACGCCGCGTCGTTCCTGGAATGGTTCGCGGAAGAAGGCAAGCGCGTCAACGGCGACACGATCCCGACGCCGGCCGGCGACAAGCGCATCGTCGTGACGAAAGAGCCGATCGGTGTCTGCGCGGCCATCACGCCGTGGAACTTCCCGGCGGCGATGATCACGCGCAAGGTCGGACCGGCCCTCGCGGCAGGCTGCCCGATCATCGTCAAACCGGCTGAAGCCACGCCGCTCTCCGCGCTCGCGCTCGCCGTGCTGGCCGAACGCGCCGGCGTGCCGCGCGGCGTGTTCAACGTGGTGACCGGCGAGCCGAAGGCGATTGGCGCGGAAATGACCGGCAATCCGATCGTGCGCAAGCTGTCGTTCACCGGCTCGACGCCGGTCGGCCGCCTGCTCATGGCGCAGTGCGCGCCGACGGTCAAGAAAGTGTCGCTCGAACTCGGCGGCAACGCGCCGTTCATCGTGTTCGACGACGCGGATCTGGATGCCGCGGTAGCCGGCGCCATTGCCTCGAAGTATCGCAACAGCGGCCAGACCTGCGTGTGCACGAACCGCTTCTATGTGCACGACAAGGTCTACGATGCGTTCGCCGAAAAGCTGCGCGTCGCGGTCGAACAGCTCAAGGTGGGCCGCGGCACCGACGACGGCGTCACGCAAGGACCACTGATCAACGAAGCCACCGTGCTCTAGGTCGAGTCGCATATCGAAGACGCGCTCGCCAAAGGCGCGCGCATCGTCACCGGCGGCAAGCGTCATGCGCTCGGCCACGGCTTCTTCGAGCCGACCGTGCTCGCGGATGTCACCCCGGCCATGAAGGTCGCGCGCGACGAAACCTTCGGGCCGCTCGCGCCGCTGTTCCGCTTCTCGTCGGACGAAGAAGTGATCCGCCTCGCCAACGATACCGAGTTCGGCCTCGCGTCGTATTTCTACAGCCGCGATATCGGCCGCGTCTGGCTCGTCGCCGAAGCGCTCGAGTACGGCATGGTCGGCATCAACACGGGCCTCATTTCGAATGAAGTCGCGCCGTTCGGCGGCGTCAAGCAATCGGGCCTGGGCCGCGAAGGCTCGCACTACGGCATCGACGACTACGTGGTCATCAAGTACATGTGCGTCGGCGGTATCTGAACGCACCACCTGAAGTCTGAAGTCTGAAACGGCCACGCCGGCATGTCCGGCGTGGCCTTTTTTTGGTTCGCCGCAATGCGTGTCGCATGGCGGCGACCAGGGAAAACCATGAACCGACTCCGGCGGTAACAAGCTGAGGGCCTGCACCAGCGCGGCGGCGCCTTCCGTATCCCGGATTCCGGTCTATACATAGAATTTTTGATTATTTGCTATTCACATGCTTGAGGCGTAAGAATGCGAATTACAAATTCATCAACTTGATCGACCGGGCTCGCGTATTCATGGAAATTCGCCAACTGGAAGCGTTTGCTGCCGTGATGTCCGCGGGGAGCGTCACCGCCGCCGGTCGTCTGCTCGGACGCTCTCAGCCCTCTGTCACGCGCTCCATCCAGGAACTGGAAGCCGAAATCGGCTATCCGCTATTCCAGCGCTTCGGGCCACGGGTCGCGCCCACTCGCGAGGCATCGCAGCTCTATCAGGACGTCGAACGAACCTTGGCCAACCTGCGCCAGGTCAAGGCGCGCGCCGAACAGATCGCTCGCCAGGCGCCGCCGCCCGTGACGCTCGCCGCCACGTCCGCGCTCGCCGCCGGACTCGTGCCGCGCGCGCTGGCCTTGCTCGATCAGAACCATCCGCTCGAATCCGTGCATTTGCGCAGCGCGGCCCCCGAACAGGTCGTCGACGCCGTGCTCAACGGCATTGTCGATATCGGCGTATCGAGCCTGCCGCTCGAGCATCGCGGCCTGCAGGTGCACTGGATCGGCGAAACGGCGTGCGTGGCTGCCGTCCACGCTGACGACCCGCTCGCACAGGCGCCGCGCGTCGCGTTGAGCGACTTCGCCAAGCGTCGCCTGATCACGATGCAGAACCCCTACCGGCTGCGGCCGCGGCTCGACGCGGCGTTCGCGCACGCGGGCGTGCGCACGGCCGGCGTAATCGAGACCAACTCGTCGCTGAACGCGCTCGGCGCGGTACGCGCGGGTCTCGGGCTCGCCGTGCTGGAGCCGGTGACGGCGCTCGGGCTGCCTGTCGAGGGCGTGGTGATCCGACCGCTCGATATCCGCATCGCGTTTCTGTTCGGCGTCATCACGCCGGAATCCCGTCCGCTTGGCGCGGCAACGCTGGCAACCGTGCAGGCGCTTGCACAGGCCGCCGCCGAGCTCTTGCCCGATTTCGTTCTGCACGACGCGAGCCAGCACAGCACGATCCTTCAGGCGCTCCACGACGTGCAACCTGAAGCGCCCCACGACCACCTCAATCCGACCGAAGAGCACGCCACGTGAGCCTCGACACTAACGCTCCATCGACTCCACCCACCGGCCTCGCGGCGCTCGAAGCGCGGCTCGCCGAAGACCTGTCCCTGCTCGAATTACCCGCGCGGGAATGGGTGATCGGCAAGACGCACGGCGGCAGTGAAGTGCTGGACGTCGCGGTGATCGGCGGCGGCATGGCCGGACTGACGGCGGCCGCCGCGCTCAAGCTGGTGGGGGTGCGCTCACGTGTATTCGATCGCTCGCCGCAAGGGCTGGAAGGCCCGTGGGCCACGACTGCCCGTATGGAAACGCTACGTTCGCCGAAGCAATTGACCGGGCCGGCACTGGGCTTGCCCGCGTTGACGTTTCGCGCGTGGTTCGAAGCGCAATTCGGCGTAGAAGCGTGGCAAGCACTCGACAAGATCGACCGCCTGCAATGGATGACGTATCTGATCTGGTATCGCCGGGTGCTCGCGCTCGACGTCCGCAACGACCACACCATTGAAGCCGTGACGCCGCGCGCCGACGGTCTCGTCGCGCTGAGCGTGCGCACGCATGAGCGGCGTTTCGAGGTCTATGCGCGGCGCGTCGTGCTCGCGACCGGCCGCGACGGATTAGGCGGCCCCGCACTGCCGGGTTTCATCGACGGCTTGCCGCGCGGCCGTTGGGCGCATTCATCCGACACGTACGATTACAACGCGCTCGCCGGCAAGCGCGTGGCGGTGGTCGGCGGCGGCGCATCGGCGATGGACAGCGCCGCCACGGCGCTCGAAGCCGGCGCCGCGAGCGTCGACCTGCTGATCCGGCGAGCGGACTTTCCGCGCGTGAACAAAGGCAAGGGCGCCGGCAACCCGGGCCTGACGCACGGCCATCACGCGCTGCCCGACGAGTGGAAATGGAAGATCCGCCACTACATCAACACGGTGCAAGTGCCGCCGCCGCGCGGCAGCACGTTGCGGGTGTCGCGTCATGCGAACGCGCGCTTTAACTTCGGATGCCCGGTGTCGTCGGTCGAAAGCACGGCCGACGGTCTCGCCATCCATACCCCAAAAGGCACCTTTGCGGTCGACTTCCTCGTAGTCTCGACCGGTTTCAAGGTCGACTGGGCCGCGCGCCCGGAGTTCGCCGCGTTCGCACCGCATATCCGCACCTGGGCCAGCCGCTACTCGCCACAATGCGCTGAAGATGAGGATGCCGAACTGTCAGACTCGCCCGACCTCGGAGCCGCTTTCGAATTCCTGGAACAGGTGCCCGGCGCCTGCCCCGGCTTGTCGCAGATCCATTGTTTCTGCTATCCGGCCACGCTCTCGCACGGCGCCGTCTCCGGCGACATTCCCGCCATCAGCACGGGGGCGAAGCGGCTTGCCCGCGGCATCGCCACCCTGCTGTATCAGGAAGACGTGGAACAGCACTACGCGGCGCTGGAAGCCTACGCGGAACCCGAACTCTACGGCGACGAATGGCAGCCCGCCGAAGCGCCGGCCCAGTATGCGGAGGATCAATGAGCGGCTGGCTCATCCGGCGCTTCGCGCAGGCGGCGTTCGTCGTGCTGCTGATGACGCTTATCGTGTTCATCGGCCTGCACGCGATCGGCAATCCTGTCGACATCCTGATCGGACAGGACGTGGATCAGGTGGACCGGGCACGCATCATCGCGCGACTGGGCCTCGATCAGCCGCTCTGGAAACAATATCTGGCGTTCCTCGCCGGCGCGGCACACGGCGATCTCGGCAACAGCTTCGTCTATAACGAACCCGCCATTCGCCTGATTCTGCAGCGCCTGCCCGCCACGTTCGAACTCGCTGTGACGGCGCTGCTGCTCGCGCTCGTGATCGGCATTCCGCTCGGGCTGTTCGCGGGTCTGCGGCCGAATCATCCGGTTTCCAGCATGCTGATGACCGGCAGCATCGTCGGCTTTTCGCTGCCGACGTTCTGGGTCGGCCTGATGCTCATCATGCTGTTCAGCGTGAAGCTCGGCTGGCTGCCCGCCAGCGGCCGGGGCGCCACCGTCGCCCTGTTCGGCGTTCAGTGGTCGTGGCTCACGCTCGACGGTCTGCGCCATCTGATTCTGCCGGCCCTGAATCTGTCGCTCTTCAAAGTCTCGCTCGTGCTGCGCCTGACGAGCGCGGGCGTGCGTGAGGTCCTGCCTATGGAACACGTGCGGTTTGCTCGCGCCAAGGGTTTGTCGTCCACCCGTGTCGTGCTCGTGCATGTGCTGCGCAATACGCTGATTCCGCTCATCACGGTGATCGGCCTGGAGTTCGGCTCGACCATCGCGTTCGCGGTGGTGACGGAAACCGTGTTCGCGTGGCCGGGCGCGGGCAAGCTGATCCTCGACAGCATCAACGCGCTCGACCGTCCGGTGATCCTGTCGTATCTGATTGTGGTCGTGTGCATGTTCGTCGCGCTGAACCTGTTGATCGATGTTCTCTACAGAGTCCTCGATCCGCGCGTACGACTGGAGGGTGCACGATGAGCGCCACGCCACTGATGCCGGACACGCCGGCGCGCGCGAAAACCGCGCGCCGCCAGTCACCGTGGCGCCGTCTGGTCGCGGATTTCAGCCGCTCGCCCACGGCGCTGGCGGCCTTGAGCGTCGCGCTGCTGCTCGTGCTCGCGGCCATCTTCGCGCCGCTCATCACGCCGCAGAATCCCTACGACCTGCTGCAACTCGACGTGCTCGACGCCCGCCTCCCGCCCGGCGCGATGAACAGCGCCAGCACCTATACGTACTGGCTCGGCACCGACGGCCAGGGCCGTGACCTCTACTCCGCGATGCTCTATGGCCTGCGCCTGAGCCTGTCGGTCGGGCTCGGCTCTGCGCTTATCGCGGGTGTGGTCGGCACCGTGTTCGGCCTGATCGCGGCGTACGCGGGCGGCAAGACCGACAGCCTCATCATGCGGCTCGTGGATCTGCTGCTCGCCTTCCCTTCCATTCTGGTCGCGATGATGCTGCTCGCCTTCCTCGGCAAGAGCGTGACGAACGTCGTGCTCACGCTGGTGCTGATCGAATGGGCGTATTACGCACGAACCGCCCGCGCGCAAGCTCTCGTCGAAGCGCGGCGCGAGTACGTCGAAGCAGCCCGCAGCCTCGCGATCCCGAACTGGCGCATCGTGCTCGTGCACATCCTGCCGAACTGCCTGCCTCCGTTGATCGTGGTCGGCACGCTGCAAGTGGCGCGGGCGATCACGCTCGAAGCGACGCTGTCGTTTCTCGGACTCGGCGTGCCGATCACCGAACCCTCGCTAGGACTGCTGATTGCCAACGGTTATCAGACCATGCTCTCGGGCGAGTACTGGATCAGCGTCTATCCGGGTCTGGCGCTGCTGGCCATCCTGGTCTCGATCAATATGGTCGGCGACCGGCTGCGCACCCTGCTCAATCCGAGGTTCGTGAAATGAGCGGCGCGACCTTTCCTGGCGTGGAGAACACGCTCGAAGTCCGGCACCTGCAGACGCGCTTTTTTACGCGTGAAGGCGTGCTGCCTGCTGTCGAAGACGTCTCGCTCACACTCGCGCGGGGCCGCGTGCTGGGTCTCGTCGGCGAATCGGGATCGGGCAAATCGGTCACCGGTTTCTCGATCATGGGACTCGTCGATGCGCCTGGCCGCGTGGTCGGCGGCGAGATCATCTTCAAGGGTAGCAATCTGGTCGGCCTGCCTGAGGCGGACCTGCGCCACCTGCGCGGCAGCCGTATCGCCATGGTGTTCCAGGACCCGATGTCCACGCTCAACCCGGTGCAACGCGTCGACGCCCAAATGATCGAAGCGGTGCGGGCCCATCGTCCGGTGAGCCGGCGCGCCGCGCGCGAGCAGGCCGCAGCAGCGCTGGCCGCCATGGGCATCGCCAGCCCTGAAGAACGGCTGCGTGCGTATCCGCATCAGTTGTCGGGCGGTATGCGCCAGCGCATTGCAATCGCGATTGCGATGCTGCACAAGCCCGACCTGATCATCGCCGACGAACCGACCACCGCCCTCGACGTCACCATCCAGGCGCAAATCCTCTCGGAAGTGCAAACGCTGGTGCGCACGCAAGGCACATCGCTGATCTGGATCACGCACGATCTTTCCGTGGTGGCGGGTCTCGCCGACGACATCGCCGTGATGTACGCGGGAAGAATCGTCGAACAGGGCAGCGTGGACGCGGTGCTGGACGATCCTCAGCATCCCTACACGGTTGGGCTGATCGACAGTTTGCCGAGCCTCAACACGCGCGGCAAACGGCTCACGCAGATAGCCGGCATAACGCCCGATCTGCGCTCGCTGCCGCCGGGCTGCGCGTTCGCCGCGCGCTGCACGCGGGCCACCGCCGCCTGCTCGCAGCCACCGGCGCTCGAACCGTCGCCTGCGGTAGTTGCCGCCTCCGGCCGCGGCACGCATCTGGTGCGCTGTTTTCATCCGGGCCGGCTGGCCGACGTGCGCAAGGAGGCCACAGCGTGAGCCACATGGAAGCCCCACCCGTCGATACGCGTGCCCTCGTCGAACTGCGCGGCGTCAGTCAGCGCTTCGGCGAGCGCCGTGAGAACGCCGCGGCGCGCTGGCTGCGCAAACACAATCTGCTCGAAGCGCAAGCGATCACGCACGCCGTGGACAGTGTCGATCTCAGGATCATGCCAGGTGAGGTGGTGGGTCTCGTCGGCGAATCGGGTTGCGGAAAGTCCACGCTTGGACGCATCGCGGCCGGTCTCCTCTCCCCGACCGAAGGCGACGTGCTGGTGGACGGCCGGCATCGCGCGGCCATGCAAACCGGTGAAGCACGCGCCGCCCGGCTGGCGATCCAGATGATCTTTCAGGACCCGCATTCGAGCCTGAATCCGCGCCGGCGCATCCGCGATATCGTCGGCGAAGCGCCGCTTGTGCACGGTATGGTCGAGCGCGCCGATCTCGACGGCTACGTTGCCGCGCAACTGCAGCGCGCCGGCCTCGATCCGTCGCTCGCCGATCGCTATCCGCATGAGTTCAGCGGCGGCCAGCGCCAGCGCATAGGCATTGCGCGAGCGCTCGCGGTCAGCCCGTCGATGCTGGTCTGCGACGAAGCCGTAGCGGCCCTCGACGTCTCGATCCAGGCGCAGATCCTGAATCTGTTCATGGACCTGCGCGAGCAGCTCAATTTGACTTACCTGTTCATCAGCCACGATCTGGGCGTGGTGGAACAGGTGTCAGACCGCGTGGTGATCATGTATCTCGGGCGCGTGGTGGAAAGCGCGCCAGCCGAAGAGATATTCCGTCATCCGAATCATCCTTACACCCAGACCCTGCTGGCTGAAATCCCCCGCCTCGACTCGCGTAAGAAACGCTTCGCCGCCATTCGCGGCGAAATGCCGAGCCCGCTCGCGCCGCCGTCGGGTTGTCATTTTCATCCTCGCTGTCCGCACGCCATGCCGCGCTGCAAGACCGAAGCGCCCACCTTGCGCGGCATTGCCATCGAGCACGTCAGCGCGTGTCATCTGAACGACGTCAACCAGGCATCGATCCACACAACTCTCAAACAATAGGACTTGCACCGTGAAACGCCCGCTCCTCTCCACGCTGACTCTCGCGCTCGCCAGCGCGGCGCTGTTCCATACCGGCGCCGCATCGGCGCAAACGCTCAATCTCGCGTTCGCCGACCCGCTGTCGTCGCTCGATCCGCAACTGAACAACTACGCGGGCGACCGTTCCGTCGATCTGCACTTCTGGGACCTGCTGGTCGAGAATCACAACAACACGCTCGCGCCCGGTCTCGCGACCACCTGGAAGGCGACCGGTAGCGACACGTGGGAATTCAAGCTGCGCCGCGACGTCAAGTGGCAGGACGGCACGCCGTTCACGGCGAACGACGTGATCTATTCATATCAGCGCGCGCGCAACGTGCCGGGGACCATCGCCACATTCGCGGGCTATCTGCGCACCATTGCGTCCGTGAGCGCGCCCGATCCGTACACGCTGATCGTCAAGACGACCAGCCCGACGCCTGACTTGCCGCTGAACCTGACCTCCGTGCATATCGTGAGCCAGCATGTGGGCGACAAGGCGACGTCGGAGGATTACAACGCCGGCCGCGCGATGGTCGGCTCGGGCCCCTACAAGTTCGTGTCCTACACGCCCGGTGACCGCGTGGTGATGACGCGCAACGACGCCTACTGGGGCGCGAAACCGCTCTGGGACAAAGTGAACTATCGCTACGTGAGCAACGCGGCGGCACGCACCGCGGACCTGCTGTCGGGTGACGTCGACGTGATCGACAAGGTCTCCGTATCCGACTTGCCGCGCCTGAAGCAGTCGCCGAAGGTGTCGGTATTCGCGTATCCCGGCCTGCGCGTGCTGCTGCTTCAGCCGAGTTTCCGCCAGGGTCCGAGCCCCTATATCACCGACAACACCGGCAAGCCTCTGCCGAACAATCCGCTTCTCGATGTGCGCGTGCGCCGCGCCCTCTCGCTGGCGATCAACCGCCCCGCTATCACCGACCGCATCCTGCAAGGCGCGGCGACCGTCGCCAATCAGTGGATGCCGGAGAAAACTTTCGGCTATAACCCCGACGTCAAAGACATTCCGAACGATCCGGCCACGGCGAAGAAACTGCTGGCCGAAGCCGGCTATCCGGACGGCTTCCAGCTGACGCTCAGCGTGCCGAACGACCGTTACCCGCAAGCGCCCGAAACGGCTCAGGCGGTCGCGCAGTTCTGGACCCGCATCGGCGTGAAGACCAAGGTCGAGGTGATGCCCTGGGCCACCTATGCGAGCCGCGCCAACAAGAACGAGTTCGCGGTCAGCGTGATCGCATGGGGCAACGGCACCGGCGAAGCGAGCTATGCGCTCGTCAATGTGCTCTGCACGGTCGATGCGAAAAAAGGCATTGGCGCGTCGAACTGGGGGCGCTACAGCAATCCGGAGGTGGACCATGCGCTCGACGCGGCGACGGCGGAGTTCGACCCGGCCAAGCGTGAGGCGATCCTGCGGCAAGCCGTGAAAGTGGTCAGTGACGATGTAGGTGTAATTCCTCTGTACCACTACGAAAACGTCTGGGCTGCGAAGAAAGGCTTGAGAGTGACGCCCGCGGTCAGCGACCGGACCACGGCGATGATGGTCACGCGCATCGGCAGCTGAGGCGCGCATGATCGACATCACGGCGACACCCGCCGACGCGCTGATCGACGTCGCGCGCCGCATCACGGTGACCGGAGCGCAGCCGGAGGCGCTACTGACCCTGCGGACCCGTACTGTGCGCGGCGCGGGATCCGTCTGGACCAGCCATGCGGTATTTCGCAGCAACGAGCGCGGCGTGATCGATCTCGAGCGCGACGCACCGCTTGCCGGAGACTACGCGGGCCTGGCGCCGATGGGACTCATCTGGTCGCAAGCGCCCACTGAAGCGGGAAAACGCGACGTGTTTCCCGCCGATGTCGCGACCGCGCTGACGACCCGCATCGAAGTGCTCGACAAGACCGGCCACGTGCTGGCCGCAACCGAACTCACGCAGCGTCTGATGGCGCCCGGTGTAGAACGACGCGAGATGCGCGCGGACGGTTGCGTCGGCACGCTGTTCCTTCCCGCCACGCCGGGACCTCATCCCGTCGTGCTCGTGCTTAACGGCTCAGGCGGCGGCATCAACGAACCGCGCGGCGCGCTTTATGCGTCGCGTGGCTATGCCGCGCTCGCACTTGGCTATTTCAAAACGCCGGGGCTTTCCGATTACATCTCCAACACGCCGCTCGAATACTTCCGCCGCGCGCTCGACTGGATCGCGCGCGAGTTGCAGCCGGCACACGATTTCATCGCGGTGAGCGGGCAATCGCGCGGCGGCGAGCTGGCGCTGTTGCTCGGCGCGACGTATCCGGACCGGATCAAGGCGGTGATCGGCTACGTGCCCGGCGCGGTCGTGCACAGCGCGCAGAACGCGGCCGACCCCGCGATCGGCCGCGAAGGCCCGACCTGGCTGCTCGATGGCAAGCCGCTGCCGCATCTGTGGGAGAACAATCGCACCGCGAGCTGGCAGCCGTTCGACGACGGACCGCCACCGCATCGCCACGAACGCGCGATCCGCACCGCGCTGCTCGACAAGGAGGCGGTGGAACGCGCGCGGATCCGCGTCGAAAACATCGACGGTCCGGTGCTGCTGCTCTCCGCCACCGACGACGGTTCGTGGCCCTCGTCCGACTATTCGCGCATGGTGGTCGAACAGCTCGAACGGCGCGGGCACGCTTACCCCGTACGGCATCTCGACTTCGAGCGGGCCGGCCACGCGATTCTGTTTCCCTACGTGCCGACGACCCAACTCGTCTATGCCCATCCCGTGTCGAAGCGCATCAGCACGGGCGGCGGCGAACCGGCGGCCAACGCTCGCGCTGACGAAGCATCGTGGCGCGAAGTGCTGGTGTTTCTCGACACCGCACGCCAACCGCGTTCACCTGAGACTGCGTACGCGAACGACTCTTTCCGGCAGGAGCAACCATGACAGATACCTACGACGCCAGCACCGACGTGATCGACCGCATAGCCGGTCTCACACCCGGTTCGGCGGCGCACGCCACCCGGCATAAGCGCGCCAAGGTCGCGGCCGCGACCCAGCGCAGCTATGACGTGTTGTTCGATCCCGCGCTGCCCGACCTGCCGCTCGCCGACCGCCTGTGCGTCGCGCTCTATGCATGCACGCTGTCGAAGGCGTCCGCGCTGGCCGCGCACTACGCGCAGCAGCTTGCGTCGATCGGCGTAAGCCGTACTGTAATCGACCAGATCGCGCAAGGCGCAACGGGCGACGCGGAGTTCGAGCCGCCCCGTCTGCGCGCGATGCTGACGTTCACCCGCACGCTGATCGAAGCGCCGATCGAGGGCGACAAGGCCGCGCTCGAACGCCTGCGCGATGCCGGCATAGCGACGCCGGCCGTCGTCGTGCTCGCGCAATTGATCGCGTTTCTTTCCTACCAGATTCGCCTGACGGCCGGGTTGCAAGCGCTGCAGGCCCTGAATGTAACGGAGGCCGCATGACCCGGCTGATCGAAGCTCACGGCTTTACGAATCGCGTGCTGGAATGGGATGCGTGGCTGGATGTCGTGTCGCTCGACGATGCCTCCCCCGAACAGATCGCGGTGCTCGAAGAAAGTCACCCGAAGGCCAAAGAATCGGACTACTACCTGTTCCTCATGCATCAGCCGGAAATTCTGCGCCAGCGTTCGGCGGCGTTCAACGCGATCATGTATGCGCCGGGCGGTTTGCCGCGCGCGGAACGCGAGCTGGCGTCCACGGTCGTGTCGCGCGTCAACGGCTGCGTGTATTGCGCATCCGTGCATGCCCAGCGCTTCGAGCAACTGGCCAAACGCGACGACGTGATCGAGCAGGTCTTCAACGATCCCGCCACCGCTGGAACGTCGCCACGCGAAAAAGCGATCGTGCAGGCGTCGATCGATCTGACGCTCAACCCGGGCCACGTCGAACCGGCGCAACTCAAGGCGCTGCGCGACGCCGGTCTGACCGACGACGAGATCCTCGACCTGATCCATTCCATCGCGATCTTCGCGTGGGCCAATCGCCTGATGCTCAATCTCGGCGAACCCGTGGGTTAAGAAAGCCACCGGCGTGACTCAAAGCGCCGAGATCGCCGTCCGCCGGCAGCGAGGCTAGGTGCTCGCTATCAGCAACTCTTCCGCATTGTTCGGCGGACGCAAGCCGTCTGTCCTGCCCGCGAAGTAGCGCTGGGCAAGATCGGCCGCCGACACATGCCGCGCCGCGCCGAAGCCGGTTTCCTGAGCCAGTGCGAGCATCTGCGGCGGCGTGAAGAAGCTGATAAAGGGCGTGCCGCTTGCTCGCGCGCCCTTCTCCGCCATCTCGAGCCCAGGGCGCACCTCGGGGTCTGCCAGTTCCAGCGGAAGCAGAAACGTCATGGCCAGCGTCGAGCCTGGCGCGAGCGCCGCAACCTGGCGCAGCGTGGCCGCGTTCGCCTCCCCGGTGAGATACATGCTGACGCCTGTGGACACGACAATAGCCGGCTTGCGCTTATCGAAGCCGGCCGTCGCGAGCCGGTCGCGCCAGTCGTCGCCCGCTTCGAAGTCGACCGGCACGAAGCGCAGCCACTCCGGCACGCCGTAGCCGAGCTCGATCAGACGCTGACGTTTCCATGCCTGCGGACCTGGCTGATCGATCTCGAACACCTTGAGGTTGGACGCGATTTCCGGCCTGCGTTGCGCGAAGCTGTCGAGACCCGCGCCGAGAATCACATATTGATCCAGCCCACGGCTGGCCTGTTCCACCACCAGGTCCTCGATAAAACGCGCACGCGCCACGATTGATGCGCGAAAGGGCCGCGTGAACTGCGGGTCCATATCGCCACGGCTGCGCCAGTTTTGATCCGGTGCCAGCAGCTTGAGGCCGATGTCGTCCTCGAGCACGTGTGGCGCAGCATCGGCCTCGAGATGCAGCGCGCGCCACAAGGCGACTCGCGCTGCGGTGCTGTCCGGCGCTACGTCTGGCTGGTCGGTCATGACTGTCACTCCTGATTGTTTGTGTTTGCCTGAAGCTGACCCACCGACACTGTGCCATACGTCCGAAAGCAAAACAGGCCTGCATTCACCGCGAGGTGAATGCAGGCCTGTTGCATGTACTGCCAATCGGCGTCAGCGCACTTGATACGCGCCGACGTCACGACGAATTACTTGCCGTAGCTGACAACCGGAGCCGAGTACGACGTGCGTGCCGAGTCCGAACGGCTGCCTGCCTGCGACGAACCGTCGGTGGCCGAACCGTAACCGGTTGCGTTCTGCGCGGCAACGCGGGCTTCAGCAGCCTGGATGTTCGCCGGGTAGTCGTCAGCGTTGGACAGGCTCGGGTTGTAGCCTGCTTTTTCCAGCTGGATCAGTTCGGCGCGCACCTGAGCGCGCGTAACCGGTTGGTTCGACTGCGCGAATGCGGCCAGCGGAGCGGTGATAAGGGCGGCGATAACAGCAGCTTCGATCAGGGATTTCATGACGACTACCTCCAGAGATTGTTTTTGCCTGCCGCACACGTGATTGTTTGCAGCGGATGGAGACAGTCTAGGAGTCAGATCGTCTAGGGTAAACACCTAACAAACGAATTCACTGTTGCTGCAATCGGAATAATTGAGATGGCGAGGCACGGTTTTTTCCCTGCGGCGGCGCAACCGGTTCGCCGGCGTTTCTGCCGCCGCTCACCTGCCGGTCGCTTCGCGGACTCATGCCGAAGCGCGCACGATACGTCCGCGAAAAATGCGAGGGCGACTCGAATCCGCACGCCACGCAGATCGACGTAATCGACATGTCGGTCTGTTGCAGCAACTCGCGCGCACGCGTGAGGCGCAACTGCTGGTAGAAGTGCGTCGGTGTGTCCTTCAGCGATGCACTGAAAAGCCGCTCCAGTTGCCGCCGCGTCACGCCGATCTCCTGCGCGAGCTGATCCGGCGTCAGTGGCTCTTCCATATGCTGCTCCATCACGCCGATCACCTGGATCAGCTTGCGGTTGTGCACGCCGTAGCGCGCGGCAAGCTCCATGCGCTGATGGTCCGAGCGTTGCCGGATGCGGCTCACCACGAATTGCTCCGAGACTGCCGAGGCCAGCGCCGCGCCGTGCGCGCGGCCGATCAGGTCGAGCATCATGTCGATCGACGCCGTGCCGCCCGCGCACGTAATGCGCCGCGCGCCGATTTCAAACAGCTCCTGACTGGCGTCCAGCGACGGGTAGCGCTCGCGAAACGCCGACAGCGCTTCCCAATGCACGGTCACGCTGTCCGCGCCGCCGAGGAGCCCCGCTTCCGCGAGAATAAAGCTGCCGGTGTCGATACCGCCGAGCGTCGCGCCCGCGCGCTCGAAGCGCTTCAGACGCTCGCCCAGTTCACGCGTATAGCAGGCGAGCGGCTCGAAGCCCGCGACGACAAAGATCGTCTGCGCCGCGTCGACATCGCCGATGGCGGCGTCCGCGTTGATCGAGATGCCGTTGCTGGCCGCCACCGGCGCGCCGTCGAGACTCAGAATGCGCCAACGGTAGAGATCGCCGCGAAAGCGGTTGGCCACACGCAACGGCTCCACCGCCGACATGAAACCAATTGCCGAGAAGCCCGGCAGCAGCAGGAACGACATATCTTCGGGCATCGTGCGCAGACTCGATAAGAGGACAAAGACGCCGGCGGGCGCGGGGTTCCCGGCCAGCGTAGCAAGCAGCGCACAAACCGGCAAGGCGGCCAAAAACTCCCCTCCGCCGATGCTGCACCGCACCGCGAGTGCGACACAGGTTTTCCCGCATGGTCGCGTGAGAGCAAGAACGGGTCGCTAACGGTCGCTTTGGCCGAAATATGGGGCATTAACGTTGAGTCATTCACGCAGTTCGTACGTCACGCATGCCGTATAACGCGCATGTCCGGGGGCCGCTTCGCCTGGTTTCATCCGCCCGCAGCGGCCCGGTTCGAAACACGCTGTTCAACGTGTCAAAAAGAGGGAACGTCATGAAGTTACGCATCAAAGCCGTCCTGACTTGTCTTGCGTGCCTCGCGGCCGCTTGCGCCGCCGCCGTGACCACGCAGCCGGCCTTCGCCCAGGAGCCGGAAGCCTGCCGGGCAGTGCATTTCGCCGACATCGGCTGGACGGATATCACCTCGACCACCGCGCTTGCCTCGACCGTATTCGAAGGGCTTGGCTATCAACCGGTGACGACCGTCGCCTCCGTGCCCATTTCGTTCGCAGGCCTGAAGAGCAAACAGCTCGACGTGTCGCTCGGCTACTGGTGGCCCGTGCAGGAAAAGGCGATTGCGCCGTTCGTCGATTCGAAATCGATCCAGGTGCTGCAACCGCCTAACCTGACCGGCGCCAAGGCCACTTTCGCCGTGCCGTCCTACGCCTACGACGCCGGCCTGAAGACTTTCGCCGACATCGCCAAACACCGCGACCAGCTCGACGGCAAGATTTACGGCATCGAGCCCGGCAGCAGCGCGAACGCGGCGATCCAGAAGATGATCGCCACCAATCAGTTCGGCCTGGGTGGCTTCAAGCTGATCGAATCGAGTGAAGCGGGCATGCTGGTTTCGGTGGACCGCGCGATCCGCGACAAAAAGTGGGTGGTCTTTCTCGGGTGGGAGCCTCATCCGATGAACATCCAGATCGATATGAAATACCTCTCCGGCAGCGACGGCGTATTCGGTCCGAACGACGGAGAAGCCCGCGTTTATACGCTGACGTCCCCCGACTATCTGACGCGCTGTCCGAACGCGGGCAAGCTCGTGAGCAATCTACGCTTTTCGACGCAACTGGAAAACGTGGTCATGCAATCGGTCATGAACAAGGAAAGGCCCGCGGATGCCGCCAAGGCCTATCTGAAGAAGAACCCGCAAGTGCTCGACGCCTGGCTTGCCGGTGTCAAGACCTATGACGGCAAGGACGGCTTGCCCGCGGTGAAGGCCTACCTGGGTCTTTGATCCTCTTGGGTCATCTTTGATCTCCTTGCTCTTCGATCCAGCAAGTCGCGCATTTCAATCCACAGGAACCAGCACGTATGAATCACGAAGTCATTGTGACCTGCGCGGTCACCGGCGCGGGCGACACCGTCGGCAAGCATCCGGCCATTCCCGTCACGCCGAAGCAGATCGCCGACGCCGCCATTGAAGCCGCCAAAGCCGGCGCCACCGTTGCGCATTGCCACGTGCGCGACCCGAAGACAGGACGCGGCAGCCGCGATCCGCAGCTGTACCGGGAAGTGGTCGACCGGATCCGCTCATCGGGCACCGACGTGATCATCAATCTGACGGCGGGCATGGGCGGCGATCTGGAGATCGGTCCCGGCGAGGACCCCATGCGCTTCGGCGCCAACACAGATCTGGTGGGCGGCTTGACGCGCCTTGCACATGTGGAGGAACTGCTGCCGGAAATCTGCACGCTCGATTGCGGCACGCTCAATTTCGGCGACGGCGACTACATCTACGTATCGACGCCCGCGCAATTGCGCGCCGGCGCGCGGCGCATCCAGGAACTCGGCGTGAAGCCGGAACTGGAAATCTTCGACACGGGCCATTTGTGGTTTGCCAAGCAATTGCTCAAGGAGGGCTTGCTCGACGCACCGCCGCTGTTCCAGATTTGCCTCGGCATTCCGTGGGGTGCGCCGGCCGACACCACGACCATGAAAGCCATGGCCGACAACCTGCCGGCCGGCGCGCAGTGGGCCGGCTTCGGCATCGGCCGCATGCAGATGCCGATGGTCGCGCAGGCCATGCTGCTCGGCGGCCACGTGCGCGTCGGCCTGGAAGACAACATCTGGCTCGACAAAGGTGTGCCCGCCACGAACGGCACGCTCGTGCAACGCGCGGTGGAGATCATCGAACGGCTCGGCGCACGCGCGCTGACGCCCGCTGAAGGACGCCGCAAGCTGGGCTTGCCGGCGCGCGGCGAGCGCCAACTGGAGCGGCGCGAGGCGCAGCAGTACGCGTAGTGGACGGTTGGAGTCGATCGTGAAATGCGCGTTTTGCATGCGATGCAGCGCGCCATGGAATTGGAAAACATCAAGGCAAAGGAAACATCAGCAATGGCAGTGATCGTCGATATCAAAACTTTTGCGGCAATCGGCGTGGGCGTGATCGGCAGCGGCTGGGTGGCGCGCGCGCTCGCCCACGGCCTCGATGTGCTCGCGTGGGACCCGGCGCCGGGCGCCGAGAAGCAGTTGCGCGAGAACATCGCGAACGCATGGCCGGCGCTCGAACGGGTCGGCCTCGCCACGGGCGCGTCGCCCGAGCGTTTGCGTTTCGTCGATACGATCGAAGCATGCGTTAAAGAAGCAGACTTCATCCAGGAGAGCGCACCGGAGCGCGAGGAGCTGAAGCTCGCGCTGCATGAGCAGATCAGCCGCGCCGCCAAGCCGGACGCCATCATCGCCTCCTCGACGTCGGGTCTCCTGCCAAGCGATTTTTACGCGCGGGCGGTGAATCCGCAGCGCTGCATCGTCGGGCATCCGTTCAATCCGGTGTATCTGCTGCCGCTCGTCGAAGTGCTTGGCGGCGAACGCACGGCCCCGGCCACTATCGACGCCGCACTGCGCGTGTATCGCGCGCTCTCCATGCGGCCGCTGCGGGTCCGCAAGGAAGTGCCGGGCTTTATCGCCGACCGCCTGCTCGAAGCGCTGTGGCGCGAAGCGCTGCATCTGATCAACGAAGGCGTGGCGACCACCGGCGAGATCGACGACGCGATTCGCTTCGGCGCGGGCATCCGCTGGTCGTTCATGGGGACCTTCCTCACCTACACGCTGGCAGGCGGCGATGCGGGCATGCGCCATTTCATGCAGCAATTCGGGCCCGCACTGGAGCTGCCCTGGACTAAACTGGTAGCGCCGCAGCTGACGGATGAGCTAATCGACCGGGTCGTGGACGGCACGGCCGAACAGGTCGGTCCGCGCTCGATCAAACAGTTGGAACGTTACCGTGACGATTGCATCACGAGCGTTCTCGCGGCGATTGCGGAGGCGAAAGCACGGCATGGGCTGCTCCCGGCCGAATGACCCGGGGAGCGTTGAGCCCGCTGTGATGCTGCCCTGATCCTTGAACCGTCAGGCAGGCCGCCGCGCGCTGAAACCGCGGCGGCTCGACAGTCCGCGGCCCGCACCCTAGACCTGAATGACGGAGACACTTGCCGATGCCGCAACCCGTTGCCCTGCCCTGCTATCGCGACACGGTGCGCCCCGAATGGGTCGACTACAACGGCCATTTGCGCGACGCGTTTTACATGCTGATTTTCAGCTTCGCGACCGATGCCTTGATCGACCTGATCGGTTTGCCTGACGCGGTGCGCAAAGAGCGCCGGCGCTCGATCTATACGCTCGAAGCGCACCTCAACTACCTGCATGAGATCAAGGAAGGCACGCCGGTGCGCGTCGACATGCGGGTGCTCGCGCACGATGCGAAGCGGCTGCATCTGTACCTCGAGATGTTCGCCGGCGATGGCGGAGAACCCGTGGCCGCCGGCGAGCAGATGCTGCTGCACGTCGATACCGGTGGCCCGCGCGCCGCCGCATTCGACTCCGATGTCGAAGCGCGCGTGCGGGTGTTGGCCGAGGCCCATGCCGCATTGCCGCCGCCCGCCTACGCGGGAAGAGTGATCGGCTTGCCTGCCAAAACCAAACCGAATGGAAGCGGCCATGCTTGAGCCGGAGATTGCCGCGTTCATCGAGAGAACCGCCTCGATTTATTCCGGGCACTCGACTTCGCTGCCGCCGCACGAACAGCGTGTGATTTACGAACGGTACGCCGCGGCGCTCACGCCGGCGTTGCCGGAAGGCGTGGTGACGCAGGACGCCGTGCTGCAAACCGGCGCGGACCACCCGATCGCGCTGCGGCTCTACCGGAAGCGCCACAAAGATCGCGAGGCGCCGCACGGCACGGTGCTGTATTTCCACGGTGGCGGTTTCGTGCTCGGTTCGCTCGATAGCCATCAACTCGTCACCGCACGCATCGCCGCGGATACCGGTCTCGACGTGATCGCCGTCGATTACCGGCTGGCTCCCGAGCACCGCGCGCCGGCCGCGCATGACGATTGCTTGGCGGTCACGCTCGCCGCGTTGGCGAGGCGGCTGCCGTTCGATTCGCCGGCCGGCGCCACGCTGCAACTGGCGGGAGACAGCGCCGGTGCCAACCTTGCCGCCGGTGTGGCGATCCGCTTGCGCGATGAAGGGTTTCAAGGCCTGCGCGCAATGGCGCTGGTTTATCCGATGCTCGGCACCGACCCGCAGCCGCCCGCGCGCGACACCGAAGCGCATGCGCCAATGCTCACGCTAGCCGACGTCCATGCGTTCCGCGATCTGTACTGGGGTGAACACCCGCCCTACCCGGCATGGACCGTTCCGATCGATGCAACGCGCTTCGACGGCCTGCCGCCGACGCTCGCGATCGGCGTCGAGCATGATCCGTTGCGAGACGACGCACGCGTGTTCGCCGAGCGTATCAACGCGGCCGGTGGCGAAGCTCAATTCTGGATCGGCACAGGACTCGTGCATGGATGCTGGCGCGCCCTTGAATCCAGCCCAGGCGTACAGGCGATGCATTCAGAGGTATGCCGCTTTCTGTCCGCTCATGCGACACCCGCGCCCCACAACGGGCGCTAGTCCGGATTCCCGCGCTCCGCGTGTCAGCAAACTTCAGCGATTACGATCGTTCCACCATTGCGAATACGTCACAAGGTCGAGACCGACGTCGGCCGCGTCGATCGGCGTCCAGCAGTAGAACACGTCGTCCCAGCCCGGAATGGTCTGGGGCGTCAGCGTCTTGTACTTCTGTCCGGAGCGGTACGCGAGGCTCGGCCAGAAGACCGGCATCACCTCGCGCACGGCCATCTGCCTCAACAGCTCGGCCGGGCCGCCCTCGTCCGCCACGATCTCACCCTGGGAGATCCAGTCGTTCTCGGCCCACGCTACAAATACGCTCGGGTTCCCGGCACGGTCGAACATCAGGATCGCGTCCTGCTCCGGGCGCCAGTAGTATTCGACGATACCGTGCGCGGCCACCAGTTCGTCGATGACTTTGCGCGTTCTCGGGTCGCAATACGTCATGCCGTTCTCGCCCAACGCGAGCCAGCCGCCCTCGAAACAATGCCGGTTCTTGGCATCTTTCAGAAAATGCACCAGCCGGTTGGCTGACTCGCCGTCCGACTTTCTCAGGTACAAATCGACGATGCCGGCATTGAAGGCCTTGACCGCGACGGTTTCGTCCGCCACCCCAGTCAGCAGCACCTTCGCGCAACGCAGATTGGATATGGAGGAGAGGAAATCGACGCCGTTCATGCCCGGCATGTCGAAGTCCACCACCACCGCGGCCACCTCGGCAAAGCGGGAAGCGCGCGCCAGGATGTCCCGCTCCGCCGAAGTCTCGACGTAGCGCTCAAAACCCGTCTCACTCACGCATGCCGACGCCGGCGCGAATTCCAGCGAATTCTCACGGGCATGCTGGCGGATGAAGGCCAGCGCGGTTTGCGGCCGCGCGAAAAACAGGTTGGTGGAGGTATCCGGAAAGAAACGGCGCAGGGCGTCGAGGTAGTTGTCGTTGTCATCCACGAAAACTACCGTTGACGGATAGATAACTGGTGGTCGGATAAAGTTGTTCATAATTTCACGTGGTTCGTCACGCCGCCGTTAATCGACAACCGCGGCAGGCCGGCCGTCGCGCGGCTACGCAGCCCGCGCGGCAGATCCAGGCGCAGCGGCCCCTGCGCCCGAGGGGCGGCCGCTACCTCAACCGTCGGCCGCGTGTTCAGCACCTTAATTGCCGCATCGGCTTTCGCATGCTCTTGCATGGAATACGCCAGTGCGCCTCGTCCCCGCTCATACCCCGAATTCTCTCACGCCCACCGCCTGGCCGGGTTCGCGCTGAACCATATAGTACAGGGTCGTGGCATTGGCTGCGCAAAGTTGCGGACCCGCGGCGCCCATTCCTCTTGACCCTCACGTAGCGTAAGGTTCTAACCTCCAGCGTGCACGCTAACCGGAGGTCTGGATGTTGTTGAAAGTGGGAGAGCTCGCGAGGCGCAGCGGACTGACCGTCCGCACGCTGCATCACTACGACGCAATCGGCCTGCTCACGCCTTCGGCCCGTGCTGAGAACAGCTACCGGCTCTACGACCGCGACGACATCGCCCGGCTTCACCAGATCCAGGCGCTGCGCCGTTTCGGACTCGCGCTCGCTGAGATTCAGACTTATCTGGCGCAGCCCGCGACGCCGCTTGCCTCGATCGTCGAGCGGCAGATCGCCATGCTCGACAGCCAGATTGACCAGGCCGCGCGGCTGCGCGAACGCCTCGTCCATCTGCACGGCATGTTGCTCGACGGCGCGGAACCGGAGCTGACCGATTGGCTCACCACGTTGGAGTTGATGACCATGTACGACAAGTATTTCACCGCGGACGAACTCGCACGCATGCCGATGTATCGCAACACTCAGGCGCCGAATCCGGAATGGACGGAGCTCATCGGCGAGGTCCGCGCGCTGATGGAACGCGGCGTGCCGCCAGAAAGCGAACCGGCGCGCGCCTTGTCGATTCGCTGGATGACCCTGCTCGTGCGCGACACGAACGGCGATCCGCGGCTACTCGCGAAACTCAATCTGATGCACGACAACGAGCCGTCGATGCAGGCGCGCATCGGCATTTCGACTGAGTTGCGCGACTATGTGCTGCGGGCTTTTTCGGAATCGAAGCTGCTGATCTACGAAAAGTATCTGTCGCCCGGCGAAATCGATTTCATGCGCGCGAATTACGGCAAGGGCGCAATGGAATGGCCGAAGCTCATGGCCGACGTGCGCGATGCGCTCGATGCAGGGGTGGGTGCGGAGTCGCCGCGAGCGCGCGAGCTTGCGCATCGCTGGCTCGATCTTTTCCGAAGCTATGCGGGGGACGATCCACGCACTCAGGCCAAGTTCCGCGAGGCGTTGCTGACGGAGCCGGGACTGATGGTGGGCACCTGGGCGGATGAGTCTTTGCTTGGGTTTATCCGCACGGCGATGGCGAGTGTTGCACAGCCGCGTTGATCGTGCCGTGCTTCCCCACGAGTTGGGGCAGGAGGGAGTATCTGAATGCGGAAATCGACGCGCCGCCGTTTTTATCGGCGGCGCGTCGACGGGTTTCAGCCTTTAAGTCGGCCTGTTGGACCGCTTATTCGACCGCTTATTGGTCCGCTTATTGCCCCGTATAGCCGAGCGGCACAGTCGAGTTGGCCTTGGCCACCGTCGCGTTGTTCGAGACGATGTACTGCGGCACCTCGGTGAGCGTCAGTGCAACCTGGCCGTTGGTGTAGGCAACCGTGCTGACATTGCCGTAACCATCGATCTTCGTCACATTGCCCGACGTACCGGCGTTGTCGACCTTGAGCGTGTAGCTGGTCGAGTAGCTCTGGCTATAAACACCGTTGCTCGCCGGCCACTGCGCATTGCTGTGTGCCCACGCGGCGGTCACCACCTTGCCGTTGCCCAGTTGCTGGAACGCATACGCAAACGTTCCCGACGGCGTGCCGTTGACCCGGCCCAACGTATTGGTTCCGTCGAGCGCCCGCGTCATCGTTGCAAAGGCCATTGCTTCCGGCTTCGGCGACAGGTTCGACGCACCGAACGCGCCCTGTGCGTCGTTCAGGTCGAAGAACGAGCCGTAGCCCACTTCGCCCGGATAGTCAGGACCATAGAACAGCGTCGTGACCTGCGCGCCGCCGCCCAGCACGATGATGTGCGCGCGCACGCCCACTGCCGCATGCGCGAACAGCTGGTTCTGCGACGGCACATTGGGACCGTAGTTGAGACCCGGGTCATAGCTCACACCGGCTTCGGTGAAGAAGAGCTTCATGTTCGGCTTGCCTGCCTGCATCACCGAACGCAATTGCGTCATCTGGTTGTCGAGCGCGTTCGCCTGGTTCGCCGGATCCGGATCGGAGTCCTGCAGCTCAGGCGGGTGCGACGGATACGTACCCGCGTTCCAGTAGCCATGCGTTGCAACGGCGTCGATGTAGTTCCACAGGCCAAGCGCACCGTACTTCTGCAGATAGCCGGTCGTGCACGTGTCGCAATTCGCGGCAAACGGATTGGCGGTGCCCATCACGACTGCGTTCGGATCGGTCGAGTGAATGCCCTGGTAAGCGGCCTTGTACATGGCGACGAAGTTCGCGTCGCTATCCGCCCAGCCGAGGCTCGGCTCCCACGTGACCTGATAGTAGTTCTTCTGCTGGTTCGGGTAGTTCGCCGCGCGGATCAGGCTCGTATCGGTACCGACCTTGGCCATGAAGCTCTGGTACTCAGGCATGTTCGACGGCGCGTAGTAGCTGTCGTTGAACTGGCCCGTCTTCGAATCCCAGGCGGGCAATCCGTCGAGACGCACAATGCGCATCTGATCAGGATTGGCCTTATAGAACGGATCGAGGTCGTTCACGCTCGGCGTGTACGTATTTGGACCGTTGGGTTCCATGGCCGAGACCTCGCGGTCGTCGATCGTCCACGAAATGCCCAGCGCGTGCAGCGCGGCGATGTTGCCGTTAAAGCCCTGCATGCCGAAGCGATGCTGATCCTGATGCGCATACGTCACGGTGCCGAGCACCGAGCTGAGATTCGGCAACACGCCAAACGTCGCGATGCCCACCGGCCGCGTGCCGCTTTGCGGCAACGTACCGCCGTTCGAGCGCAGCGTCGCGGTCAACGCGCCATAGCCGGACCACGTCGAGGTACACGGAATCGTGCTGGTCTGCACACCGGCCTTCACGGCGAAGCTGCCCTGCGCCTTGATCGCGCCATTCGAATCCGCCACGGACCAGACCACCGTATCGGCACCCGGTGCGTTCGTGGTAATCGCGAGCTTGAACGGAGTGTTGTTCTGGAACACGCGCAGACCGTCGGTGGTGGGCGTGTCGGCGCTGATCAAACCGTTCGCGCTTCCGCCGGCCGTTTGTGTCGGCGCGCTGCACGACAAGGTGGCGCTGCTCGGGGTCGGCGTGGGAGTCGGAGTCGGAGTCGGCGTGGGCGTGGGCGTGGGCGTTGGAGTCGGCGTCGGGGTGGGCGTCGGGGCCGGAGCCGGAGCCGGAGCCGGCGTGGGGGTCGGCGTCGGCGTGGGAGTCGGAGTTGGCGTGGGAGTTGGCGTGGGAGTCGGGGTTGGGGCCGGAGTCGGCGTAGGAGTCGGCGTTGCGGCCGCTGCCCTCAGCCAGCACGCCTTGTCGTAGCCATATGCAGGATCAGTCGACGAAACCGCGCCGACATAGCAACCCACACCATTGCTAAAGTTCTGCGGAGCGGTCAGCATCGCCGACGGCGCGTTGGGCGGAACCGCACCGAACACGACCGAGGCGGTTCCAAGAAAGGAACAATTGCCATTCTCTTGCGCGCACAACTTGTACTGCTGGCCGCCAACCGTGATGGTGCTCGCCTGAGCCTGCGCGTTTTCCGCGGCAAACGATGCCAGCACTGTTGCCGACGCCACGCCTAGTAGTTTCAAATATCTCGTCATTGTCCGTATATATCGCTGTGAACAGGTTTTCCCCGAGAATTCAGCGAGATCGATCACCGTCGTCCCGCCTTGGCGTTATTGAATAGAGAGAGGTCAACCAGAGAACGCGCTGAACACGTTCATTGCTGATGTGGCGTCTGCCACCAGTTATTTATTACGGATTACTTACTGTTGTCTTGCATAAAGACCGCTCGACAAACGCCGTTGGCGATCACACCGCAAAATCCGCAAGCAAAATCATCGAGCGTGGCGCGTAGCGACGCTCGAACGGACAGTCCCACTGCCTGAAAAAAGCCAGCCGGCTACCGGCCCATGCCAGGCGATTCTCCTGGCGCGCAACCGGGGATTACCCCCGCGAGGGTTCAAACCATGCCGACGGCCTAATGCGATAAACCTGATAAGGCACGCGCAGACAAACCGGCGCCGCCCATATTTGACAAACCAATTTTGACAAGCAAACTGCGGCGCAACGCATTCACGCAATAAATTGAGGATGCCGAATAATCACCCTAATTTCTTCGCTTTCATGACGTCGCGCCTAAAGCGCGCCATTGAACCTCAACCCGCCAGACACAGGAAAATAGTACCCGCAACTGCGCAATGGCCACTAACGTAACCATTACCCGGCCGGCACGATTCCGAATTGCATCCGGTACTAATTACAGAGGTTTTTGGCAGACAAATTATAAACGTTTCATTCGTGTAACGTGTCGGCCTGCCAGGGCGATAAGTGATAAGAGGGGAAATGTTTGGTGAGGCGTGCCAGAAGGTTTTCCAAATGCCGCCGAATGGAACGACTCTGCCTCACGTGGCCGAAGAAAAGGCAAATCTTTGATTTGTCAGTGGATAGCCAATATTCGGGCTATCCGTCATTTGCTGGCTGTTTAAATAATATTAATACAAATGACCCGGTACTGTTTCCGGACTGACAAAGTCGCTTGCTTCAGCGTGCACCGGTCGCCAGCAACACCGGATCGTTGCGATACAGATCCGGGAACATCTTCTTCAGATCGGTCACTTTCGGCAGATCGTTGATCGCGATATACGGATAGTCCGGATGCAGCGCGAGGAAGTTCTGGTGGTAGTTTTCCGCCGGATAGAAGCCCTTGAAGTTCTCTACGCGCGTCACCACCGCCCCCCCGAACACGTGCGCTTTGTCGAGCTGCGCGATATACGATTGCGCGATGTCGCGCTGCGTCGCATTCACGGGAAAAATCACCGAGCGATACTGCGTGCCCTCATCGGGTCCCTGGCGATTCAACTCGGTCGGGTTGTGTGCGACTGAAAAGAATATCTGCAGCAGGCGTCCATACGTGATTTGAGTTGGATCGTAGGTGATCTGCACCGATTCCGCGTGCCCCGTATCGCCTTCGCTAACCGTTTCGTATTGCGCCGTGGAAGCCGCACCGCCGCTGTAGCCCGACGCAACCTGCCGCACACCGCGCACGTGCTCGAACACGCCTTGCACGCCCCAGAAGCAGCCACCCGCGAACACCGCCGTTTCACTGTGCGCTGCGCCGGCCTTTTCGTCCTGCGCGGGCGGAGGAATTTTCACGGCCGCTTCCGCCGAATGGGCCAGATGCTGTGCAACCACGACGCTCAAGGCAACGGCAACAAGGCTCGTGAGCCGCACAATGGAGAAGCGCTTCTTCAGCGGCGCGGTGCTGGTGAATATCGTACGCATGGTCAGTCCTTAAAGTCAGTGAGGGTTGAACCGGGCCGGGCGCGCCGGCTTATCCGAACGTGAAGGCAAAGGCCTGAACGCCCGGGTCCATGAACTCGATCGAGAACGTGTGGTCCGCGACGTCGCCGGTTTGCCGCACCAGTTGGTAGAGGCGCTGCCCGGTCACTGTGCCGCTGCCGTCGGCGGCAACATCGGCACCGTGCGCGGCGCCCGGCGCGGCACCGTCGACACTCACGCGAAACCGCACCGGCTTGCCATCCGCGCCCGGACCGAGCACGAGATGCAAGTCGCGTGCGTGAAAGCGATACACGATACGTCCGGACGCATTCACCAGCGTGGCATGCTCGGCGCCGACGTTCCAGGAGCCGGCCAGCCCCCAGTCGTTCACAGCAGGCTGCGACGGCGCCGCGTAGGTGTGCGCCTTGTCCTGCACTTCCCCGCCAGGCGACGTGAAGTTCTCCGCCCGGTCGTACCCGATGTAAGTCTCCTGCGATTGAATGTCGGCTGCGTCGGCGGCGGCCTGCACGCCCTGTGCGCTGGCACTGCCAAGCCCGATTGCCACCTTCGAGGCACCCGCATGACCTGCCTCGGTCAGCAGTTGCTGGATCACCTTTTCGGACTCCGCATAATCGCCTTCGCCGAAATGGTGGTAGCGGATCTGCCCTTTCGCATCGACGAAATAGTGCGCCGGCCAGTACTGGTTGTTCAACGCGCGCCAGATCGCGTAGTTGTTGTCGATGGCGACCGGATAGTCGACGCCGAGGTCATGCGTGGCCTTCTTAACGTTGTCGATATTGCGCTCGAACGCGAATTCCGGCGCATGCACGCCGATCACCACGAGCCCCTGATCCTTGTACTTCTGCGCCCACGCTTTGACATACGGCAGCGTGCGCAAACAGTTTATGCACGAGTACGTCCAGAAATCGACCAGCACAACCTTGCCGCGCAAATCCTGCAACGTGAGCGGCTGCGAGTTCAGCCATTGGACCGCGCCGTCCAGCGGCGGCAACACGCCTTCGACCGGCAGCGGCGCCGCTTCGACGGCGGTACGCAGCATCGCGCCGCCAGACGTCGCGGCGGCAGCCGGAGCTGCGTCGGGCGACGGATCCGTCGCGGCGTTGGCGCTCGTGATCGCACCGCTATCCGACGTAGCGGAAGTAGCCGGCGTGTCGGCCGGCGAGTCGGCCGGATTGCCGGCGACTGGCGGCTGGCCCGGCGTCCCCTTCGGCGCAAGCTTATCGACGAGTTTCTGTTCGATACCGCCGGTCGCGACGGTCGAGATACGCGTAAGCAGGCCAGTGTCGACACCTAGCGCGATCGCCACTACACCACCCAG
This sequence comes from Paraburkholderia sp., assembly GCA_036383775.1. GTDB lineage: Bacteria > Pseudomonadota > Gammaproteobacteria > Burkholderiales > Burkholderiaceae > Paraburkholderia. Next base: position 94,861 of record DASVNP010000048.1, read on the forward strand.
CATCGCCGCGCCGATGCCGCGGCGGATCCATTCCCCCGCGCCCAGCGAGCGTTTCATCGCCGCAAACACCTTCCCGCCGATCAGCAGCGCGACCGCCAGCGACGTGGCCGCACCGGCCGCATACGCTGCCAGCAGCAAGGTCGTGCCAATGCTCGCGCCGCGCAGCGCCGCACCGGTCAACACGAGGCCGAGAATCGGACCGGCGCACGGTGCCCACAGCAAACCGGTGGCGATGCCGAGCAGGAACGACGAACTCGCGCGGACCTGCTGACCGTCGGCCTGGGCAAAGTTGGACAGGCGATTGCCCGCGCTCACCAGAGGACGCATCAGATAATCAGCGAAGCGCGGCAGCAGCAACGACAGGCCGAACACCGCGAGCAACACGATGGCGACCCAGCGGCCATACTGATTGGCCTGGGTGACCCAGCCGCCGCCCACGGCGGCGAGCGTCGCGACGAGGGCAAATGTCAGCGCCATGCCGGCCAGCAAGGGCAGGCCGCTGCGCACGAAAGGCTGATCGGCGCGCGCGAACACGAACGGCAGCACCGGCAGGATGCAGGGGCTGAGTATCGTGAGAGCGCCGCCAAGATAGGCGAGAACAATGAGTAACATGTCGGCTCCGGGCGTTCGTTCAGGTCGATTGATGCGGTTAGTGTGGAAATTGGCCACATCCTAGAGCGCCGTGGATGTCGAAGTCCTCACGGAAAGTTAAATTATTTGTGATAACTCGCCGCCGGAAAATTTTGCACAATGGCGGCATGGCCGCAGCGGCCGGCGGCGCCCTGCCTTTGCACCAATCCACGCCCCCAAACCACGGCGGAAGCCAACCATGGACCATTCGAAGCGCATCCTGATCGTCGAAGACGATGTCGACATCGCCAACGTGCTGAGTCTTCATCTGCGCGACGAACGTTATGAGGTCGTGCATAGCGCCGACGGCAACGAAGGGCTGCGCCTGCTGGAGCAAGGCGGCTGGGACGCGCTGATTCTCGATCTGATGCTGCCCGGCGTCGACGGGCTGGAAATCTGCCGGCGCGCCCGCGCGATGACGCGCTACACGCCCATCATCATCACCAGCGCGCGTTCGAGCGAAGTTCACCGCATTCTCGGCCTCGAACTGGGCGCGGACGACTATCTCGCCAAACCGTTCTCGGTGCTCGAACTGGTGGCGCGCGTGAAGGCGCTGCTGCGCCGCGTCGACGCCATGGCGAAAGATTCCCGGATCGAAGCCGGCAGTCTGCGGATCGCCGGGCTGTCAATCGATCCGCTGACGCGCGAGGCCGCCGTCGACGACCAGCCGATCGAACTCACGCCGCGCGAATTCGACCTGCTGTACTACTTTGCGCAGCACCCCGGCAAAGTCTTCTCGCGAATGGATCTGCTCAATGCGGTGTGGGGCTATCAGCACGAGGGCTACGAACACACCGTCAACACCCATATCAACCGGCTGCGCGCGAAGATCGAGGCCGACCCGGCGCAGCCCGAGCGCATCCTGACCGTCTGGGGCCGCGGCTACAAGCTCGCTGTGCCCGGCGAGACCACCACGCCCGCCGGCGCACCGAAGGACGCATCGTGAATCTGACGCTGACCCAGCGGCTCTCGCTGGTTTTTTCCGTGCTCCTGCTGGCCTGCTGCGGCGCGTCGGCCTACCTGCAAATCCGTTCGAGCGATCTGCACGAGAAAGAGGTCATCCAGAGTCTGTCGCGCAACCTCGCCGACCACATTGCCCACCGCACGTCGCTCATGGACGCCAACGGTTTGCGACCCGACGCGGTCCGGCAACTGTTCGGTCAGCTGATGAGAGTGAACCCCAGTGTCGAGGTCTATCTGCTCGACAATCAAGGCCGCATCGAGGGCGACGACGCGCCCGCCGGGCACGTCAAACGCGAACGGGTGGATCTTGAGCCGGTCCGGCAATTCCTCGCGGGAGAGGCGCTGCCCATTCTCGGCGACGATCCGCGCAGCGTCGCCGGCAAAAAGGTGTTCAGCGCCGCGCCGCTGCAACTGAGCGGGCAGCCGCCGTCCGGCTATGTGTATGTGGTTCTGCTCGGCGAAGAACATGACGCGCTCGCCGCACGCGTGGCGGCCAGCTCGGTGCTGCGCAACACGCTGTGGTCAATGGCGCTCGTCGCGCTGCTGGGATTGATTGCGGGCCTGATGGCATTCGGCCTGATCACGCGGCCGCTGCGCCGCCTTACCGAGGCCATGCGCCGCTTCGATGCGGAGGGCGAGCCTGACACCCAGCCGAACGTGCCGCGTTCATCGCCTGCCGGACGGGGCGACGAAATCGCCGTGCTCGAAGCCACGTTCGCGCAGATGGCGAACCGCATCGGCGAACAATGGCGCGCGCTGACACGGCAGGACCAGCAGCGGCGCGAGCTGATCGCCAATATTTCCCACGACTTGCGCACCCCGTTGACCTCGCTGCACGGCTACCTGGAGACGCTGTCGCTGAAATCCGACACGCTGGGGGAAGCCGAGCGCAAACGCTATCTGGCGATCGCACTCGCACAGAGCGTCAAGGTGGGGAGGCTCGCACAAAGCCTGTTCGAACTGGCAAGACTCGAGCACGGCAATGTGCAACCCGCCCTCGAACAATTCTCGCTGGTCGATCTGGTGCAGGACGTTTTCCAGAAATTCGAGTTGCCGGCCGAGGCGCGGCACATCCAGTTGCGGGCCGGCATTCCGCCCCGTCTGCCGAACGTCACGGCCGACCTGGGCATGATCGAGCGCGTGCTGACGAACCTGCTCGACAACGCGATTCGCCACACGCCCGCCGAAGGGTCGATCGAAGTCGATCTCGCGCATAAGGACGGCAAGGTGTCGGTCACCGTGAGCGACACCGGTCCGGGCATTCCGCCTGAGCAGCGCGCGGGCCTGTTCGAGAGGCCATTCAGCTCCGGCGGCGCGCATCGAGGCGGCGGACTCGGATTGCTGATCGTCCAGCGCATGCTGCAATTGCATCACAGTCAGATTCGTCTGGTCGAACAGGCGGGCACGGGTACGACGTTCTGCTTCGAACTGCCGGTGACCGCGAAGTCCAACTCCGCGGGCATCCCTATGTAGTGCGACCACTTGGCGGCTCGAGCAGGTGCCGCGCGCTTTATTGCGTTACCGCGTCAGCGCCGAGGTACTTGCGCATCAGCCGGTCGACGGTGCCGTCGTCGTGTACTTTCTTCAGCGCGGCGTTGAGCATCTCGAGCGTCTTCGTGTCGCCCTTGCGCACGCCGATCACGCTGCTGGCGCCGAGAATCGCGGGATCCTGAATGCGGTCTCCAGCGAACGCGAACCCGGCGCCCTGGGGTTTGCTGAGAAAGCCCGCTTGCGCAGCTGGGCCAAGTACGAGCGTGGCATCGAGGCGTCCGGTCTGGAGATCGGCGTACGCACTGTCCTGATCCTGATACTCGACAATCGTCACGCCGTGATCCGCCCAATTCGCCTTGGCGAAATTCGCCTGCGTCGAGCCTTGCAGCACACCGACGCGTTTGCCGGCGAGCGCCGCGGCAACCGGCGCCAGCTTCGCGGATTTGGCCGCCACGAGGCGAATATCCGCGGGATACACAGGCACCGTGAAGTCCATCACGGCGCGGCGCGCGGCAGTCGGCGCCAACGCAGCGGCAATTGCATCGAACTTGCGAGACTGCAGGCCCGCAATCAGCCCGTCAAAACTGCCGACGACAAACTCGCATTTACGGTTGGCCGCCGCGCAAATCGCGTTGTCGATTTCAATCTCGAGTCCGGCGAGCTTGCCATCAGGCAGTTTGTATTCATACGGCGGATAAGCGGCGTCGGTGCCGAAGCGCAGGGTTGCCGTATCCGCGGCAAACGTATTGACCGGCAACGCGAGGACGACGGCGGCGGACGTAGCAAAGACCCCGCTCACAAGGCGCGTGATGACATTCATGAGAGCATTCCAGATAGTGTATGAAGTGTTCAGGCCGCGAGACGCTGCTCGGCCAATGCAACGAAGAAACGCACACCAAGCGGCAATACGTCGTCGTTGAAATCGAATTCGGGGTGGTGGCAATAAACGCCGCCTTGCCCCAGCAGAACGTATGCGCCCGGGCGGCGCAGCAGGAACTCCGAGAAGTCTTCCGACCCGTTGAGCGGAGCGAATTCGCGCAGCACATTGCCCGCGCCGAACACCGTCTCCGCCGCGCGCGCCGCCGCCTCCGCCTGCTCACGATGATTGATCGTCGCCGGCGAGCTGCCGTAGAACTCGATGCTGATCCCGCAGCCGGTCGCCATCGCCACGCCCGCGCAAATCGTCTCGATCCGGTTTTTCGCGAGCGACCGGATGCTCTCGTCGAAGGTACGCAGCGTGCCGGTAAGAGACGCATGCGCGGGAATCACATTCGACGCCGTGCCGGCGTGAATGCTGCCGATGCTCAGCACCGCCATCGCACTCGGATCGACCGAGCGGCTCACCACGGTTTGCAAGGCGCAGATCAATTGCGCGCTAGCGGCAATCGGGTCGAGGGTCTTTTCCGGCGAGGAGCCGTGTCCGCCTGCGCCGGTGACTTCGATGCGCAGTTCGTCGCAGGAGGCGAGCATCGCGCCGTTCCTCACGCCGAAGGTGCCCGGCGCGAAATGCGGCGCGTTGTGCATGGCGTAGATTTCGTCGAACGGGAAGCGTGTTTCGATCCCATCCGCGAGCATGGCGTTCGCACCGCCGCCGGTTTCTTCCGCGGGCTGGAACACCAGCACGAGCGTGCCGTGAAACTCGCGATGCTGGCTGAAGTGACGCGCGGCGCCCAGCAGCATCGCTGTGTGACCGTCGTGTCCGCAGCCGTGAAATACGCCGTTGCGCAACGAACGATACAAAGGCATGCCCTCTTCCTGCATCGGCAATGCGTCCATGTCCGCGCGCAATGCAATCGAGCGGCCGGGGCCAAGCCTGCCGTGAATCACACCGACCACACCGGTGTTGCCGATTCCCGTATGCGTCTCGATGTCCCACGCCCGCAGTTTGGCGGCCACCAGTTCACTGGTGCGCGTTTCGTCGAATGCAGTCTCGGGGTTCGCGTGAATATCGCGGCGTAACGCGACCAGTTCCGCGATCTCCGCTTCGGTGTGCTGCATGCCTGGTGCCTCCCTGTATACTTTGCGCGCCGACACGGCGCTCATGAGGCACCCATGCTAGCGATTGCGCGGGCCGATCGATTTCCAATTCCTTATGGCCATAGCGAAAGCTTATGGCGTCACCCGTCATGAAAACGACCCAGCTACGGATGCTCGTCGCCATTGCCGAACACGGCACGCTCATGGCCGCCGCTGAGGCATTGAATCTGTCGCAGCCCGCGGTGACGAAGAGCGTGAAAGAACTCGAGACGCGCCTGGGAGTGCAGCTGCTCGTGCGCAGCGGCGCCGGCGTGCGGCTCACGCCGTACGGCGAAGCACTGCTACATCGGGCACGCCGAGTGGTCGCGGAAATTGCTCGCGCCGAGCAGGAACTGAAGGACATGAAGTCGTCGTCGGAGCGCACGCTGTCGATCGGCGTCTCGCTGCTTGCCGCATCGATCGCCGTGCCCGCGGCGATTCAGGCATTCCGGCGCCGGTTTCCCGATTCGCTAGTCAACGTGTACGAGTGTCAGCCGAGGCAGATCACCGACGGTCTGCGAGACGGCACGTTTGATCTTTGTGTAGCCGCTGTCGCACAGCGGGACGTGACGGCGGAATTCCAGGTGGACCCTGTCGCGGTGAGGACACAATCCCTCGCCGTGCGCAGCGGCGATCCGCTCGCCGGCGAAACCCGGCTTGACGTTCTGTCAAATGACCGCTGGCTCTACAACCATACGCGGGAAAGCTGGCCGGAATTCTGGTCCCAACTGTGCGGCGGCCGGCCGGTTCAGGAGCCGCAACGCGTGAGTGTCTGCACCTCGCAGCGGCTCTACCCGAAACTCGCCGGCGAACCCGGTGTGGTGAGCGTGTGGCCCGACTTTCTTCTCGACGAGCACGTCCGTTCAGGCATGTTGACGCGCCTCGCCACCGACGCACACTTGCCCGAACTGACCGTGAGCCTGATGTATCGAAAGGACCATGTGTTCAGCGCGACCGCGGAGTATTTCACGGAGTGCGTCGTGTCCATGGGCATCAACAATCCGAACGACTTGGCGCCGTAAGACTTCGCGTTTCCTTCCGCAGTTGCCGGCGCTCCAGCCAGTTGCGCAACTGACCGGCCACCAATGCGCTTATCAGAAGCGACAGGTACAGCATCAAGATGTCGTGGCGCCACGTATCGAGCGCGACCTGGTGCGCGATCAGCTTGGGATCGGGGTGCAGCGGGCCGGCGTTGATTGCCAGGACGGCTTGCTTCATGCGCACGAAACCTGCGGCAGACAGCAGCGGCAACCCGACCAGGAACGCAACGAGCACCGGCTTCGCACGACGCACCCAGGCGTGGTGGCGCATGCGCAACCAGAGTCCAAGACAGCCGTGCAACCAGCCCGGCGCGAGCAGCGCAAGCTGCAAGCCTTGCGTGCCGCTCGTGATGAGCGATATCACAATGCGCTCGTAGTTCGGCTCGAAGCCGTAAAGGGAGGCGGCGAGCCGGGTCGCGACCGCATGCCGGATCAGCAGCAGAGGAAGGCTCAATCCCGCCCAGAGCCGAACCCACTCAGTGAGGGGCAACGCCCAGTGGCGGCGGCCGTAGATGGTTCGCAGCGCCAGCGAAAAATGCATCAGGGCCGCGCCGTAGAGAAGCACGGTGCCAGGCACGCTATGCCATAGCCGTAGCGCCAGAGTCAGACCGCGTCCGGCGAGATCCAGCGACCAGATCCCCAGTGCATGATTGACCAGATGCAGAAAGAGATAGATCAGCAGAACCACGCCTGAGATGAACTGAAAACGGCGCAGCAGAGTGTGCATGGCAAAGTCCCTGAGTTTGAGCGCACGTGGCCGTAGCCGCGATTGCCGTCGCGCTATTACGTGGAGCGCCGCTTTCCGGATGATATCAACGTGCCTAAGGCCCCCTCGGCAACGTTGCGTGTTCGAATCATGTCAGACGGAACGCGCGGAGCGATCCCGCCGCTTGCGGCCCGACGCATGATTCGCCGTGCTCTGGCGAACGGCTTCGGCGAATTTTTGCAAAGCGGACAGCGAACCGCACACGCTGTGGTATTCCTCACGGCCGATTCTGGCATTGAGGAATACCGCCATCCCCGACTCACGAGCCATGTCGATAAGGTCCATTTTGATCACCTCAATTCGTTTCCTCACGACTGTATAACCACCGCTCCCGCCCGTTTATTCCCGATCACCTGTCGGCGCACGCCGCCGCGTCTCGACGCAACGATTCCGGGAATAAGTAAGCCGCGCTCCGGGTTTACCGATGCAGAGCGTGTTGCTGTCGACTTCAATCGAGTTCGAACATTGCGCTCGCATATTGAGGAGTATCGACATGAACCTGATCTCGCTGAACCCGCTTGCAGTCCGGACCATCTCTCGTGCGCTCATGGTGAGCGCCGCACTGCTGATCACCTCGACTGGCGTGTACGCGCAAGCGTCTTCTGACCCTGCCCCCCATCAGGTCACGCGCGCGGAAGTGCGGCATGAACTCGAAGAACTGGAGGCCGTGGGGTACAACGCGTCTCAGGGCGATGATGGTGAATATCCTGCCGACATTCAGGAAGCGGAGAGAAAAGTCGCCGCCATGCATGCAGCCCAAAAGAGCGCGCTCATGAACAATCAACCGGCCATGCAGGCCACACCCACGCAATGACGCGTGATCCCGGCGCCTGGGCCTGACTCGTGCTGCTACCGAGCGAACCGAAGAATGGCCCAGTCCCGATACTTCGTTTTTTCCGAACTGTTTATCAACAATTAGCAGATTTATCCGACTCACAATGTACCGCAGACTGGGACCCATCTTCACTACGGACATCGTCCGCTAAGGGTCCCGATCATGCGAACCTATCCGCGCAACAGCCCTCAAGCCGCCGCACGCATCGTGGCGCTGGCCATCACGGCCGACGGCCATGTGTGCAGTTCGGAAGAGCGCTTACTGGAGAAGTTGAACATTGCCGGCGAACTCGGTCTCGCGCCCGCGCAATTCGCGCAGATCGTGCAGACGCTGTGCGAGGATCGCTCCGTCGCGCAAATGTCGCTCGCGCCGCCGATGGGCCAGCCCGATGCAATCATGCTCGACACCCTGATCGGCGAAATCGACGATCCGGCGTTGCGCCGCAAAGTCATTCGCCTGTGCGTGGCGGTGGCGGTCGCGGACGACTATCTGGCGGATGGCGAAATTGCCCTGCTCGCCGCCGTGTTGAACGCATGGGGACCGAATCTGACGCCGCCTGCCAGTCGCCAGGGCCTCTCTTCGCATGCGCTGCGCGGTTACCGGCGCGCGCCGGCCACCACTTGAGAAGCCAGCGCATGATGTTGGCCGCGGCGCGAGCGGATGGCATGGATCTCTTCGATCACGCCATCCGCGCGGCCGAGCCAGCGCAAGCCCCGCAATAGCGACAGGTCCTCCGCGCCCAGTTCCGCCAGAGGAAAGACGCCGAGGCCGCGCGCGGCAAATACCGCCATCAGCGCGCTGTCCTCGAACTCGCCGACAATCCGCGGCCGGATGCCGTGCATCTCGAACCACCGGTCGAGCCGCGCGCGCAACGCGGCGTGCCGGGTCGGCAGCAGCACGGGGATGTCCGCGAGACACTGCGGAAAACCCGCCCGGGCGGCCTTGCGGACGATCTCCACCGGGCCATGCCAGTCGACCGGTGACCCTGCAATGCGCTGACTGATCACGCGCAGGTCCGCGTTATGCGGCGCCGGCTGGCAGGCGAGCACCAGATCGAGCCGATGCAGCGCGAGCTCGGACATCAATTCGGCATGCTCGCCTTCGTGACACAGGAGCCTGAGCGACGGCGTATCGAGCACCGGCGCAAGGAGCGCATGCGCCGCCAGCTTTGAAATGCCGTCGGACAGCCCCACGGCGAGCCGCGCCACACCTTCCCCGCCCGCCTCGCGCATCTCGTCGAGCAGCGCCTCGCCGAGCTGAAAAATCTGCTCCGCACGATTGAAGGCCGACTCGCCGGCTTCAGTCATCGTGACGCCGCGCCCAGCCGGTTTCAGCAACTGGCGTCCGATCGACTTTTCCAGCTCGCGCACCTGCGCACTGATGGTTTGAACGGCCATGTCGAGGCGCTCAGCCGCACGCGCAAAACCGCCCTCCTTCACGACGATCCAGAAATAGTACAGATGGCGGTAGTTGAGCATGGCGTGACATGTCGAAAAAAACGATATGTCGATCAGATTATCACTGATTTATCCGAAGCATCCAGTCGGCGATCATGACGCTATTGAAACGCACCCACGATTCCTTCGCTGACGGACACCATGGACTCCCTGCTCACCCTCTTTGCCGATCCCGCCGCATGGGCCGCGCTCCTCACGCTGGTCGTGATGGAAATCGTGCTCGGCATCGACAACCTGATTTTCATTTCGATCCTCAGCAACAAGCTGCCGGAAGCACAGCGCGCGCGGACACAGCGCCTTGGCATCATGCTCGCGCTTGTTCTGCGGCTCGGCCTGCTCGGCACGGTGGCATGGATCGCGCAGTTGACCGCCCCTGCCGTCACGCTCTTCGGCCATGCGTTCTCATGGCGCGATCTGGTGCTGCTCGGCGGCGGCCTGTTCCTTGTCTGGAAGGCGACGCGTGAAATGCATCATCACGTGATGCACGCGGAAGATGCGCAGGGCAAGGCAAGCACGACGGCTCAATTGACGGTAGCGGCCGCAATCGGCCAGATCCTGTTGCTCGATATCGTGTTTTCGGTCGACAGCATCATCACGGCAGTCGGCATGACCGACCACATGCCGATCATGTTCGTCGCGGTGATCAGCGCAGTCATGGTGATGCTGTTCGCTGCGCAGCCGATGTCGCGCTTTATCAATCGCAACCCGACCATCGTCACGCTGGCGCTCAGCTTCCTGCTCGTGATCGGCATGACGCTCATTGCGGAAGGTTTCGGCTCGCATGTGCCCAAGGCCTACATCTACGTGGCAATGGCGTTCTCCGCATTCGTCGAGGCGATGAACCTGCTGGTGCGCCGCGCGAAATCGAAGCGCGTGGCCGGCACGGGCGTGCTGACCAGCAGTACGAAGTGATTTATTCCGGATCGGGCGGCTCGCCGGATCGAGTGCCCGATGTCTTTGTCCCCTTGAGGAGCGACATCATGAAATGCCCTGTTTGCAAGACGACTGACTTGCTGATGACCGAGCGCCGCTCGATCGAAATCGATTACTGCCCGGATTGCCGCGGCGTGTGGCTCGATCGCGGCGAACTCGACAAGCTGATCGCACAGGACGCCACGCATCCCGACACGTCCGCCGCCATGCGCGCAAACCGTGAGGGCCACCGTGACCGGGATCATTCGTACGACCGCAACCGCGGTCACGGCGATCATGGAAACGGATATGGGATGCAGCGGAAAAAGCGCTCGATCTTCGACGTCTTCGATTTCGATTGAGCGTGGCCTGCCATGCGGGAAGAAACGCCGGGCATTCATGGCCCGGCGCAGGTATGACGCTAGCGGGCTTTGCCGCGCGTGCTTTTGCCTGCGCTGACGGCGCGTGGTGCGTCCTTGCCGCTTGGAGCCGCGCCGCCATTCATCTGGTCCAGCCACGACAAGGCGTCGACGTAG